>NZ_JBHXRD010000005.1:0-266371 GCF_042717325.1 Streptomyces sp. NPDC058637
GGCGCCCCCTCCGCGCCGCCGCGGCCGTTCCCCGTGCAGGTGAGGTCTAGTTGGCCGGCTCGCTCGTCGCGTGGTTGTCGAGCAGCTTGGCCTCGCCACCGGTCGCGTGGTTGTCGAGCAGCTTGGCCTCGGCACCGGTCGCGTGGTTGTCCAGCGTCGTTACCTCTTCGCCGGTGGCGTGGTTGTCGAGCGGCTTGGTGCCGACGGTCTTCTTGGCGTCAGTCATCGTCTTCAGCTCCCTGAATTGCTGATCTGCGTTCGGCGGGCCCGCCCGGCAACTCCCCCGTGGGTCCCCGGGCGGGCCTTCATGGCCGCTCAACATATCCCTGCGGCCTGTGCCGGCCCGTCTGCCCCCCGACGCGACGGATCGACAAGGACGAGAGTGCCGGGTCGCGATAAACGAACGATGAACGCCATGTGCGGCGCAGTCAGGCAGCGGCCGCCGGGGCCAGCAGCGTGCGCACCTCTACGGCCTCGGACGAACCCAGACCCTCGTATATGACCAGAGCCTCGTGCCAGCAGACCTGGGCACGGCCTGCTTGGCCGATGTCACGCAGAGCCTTTCCGAGCACCGTGAGGACGTTGCCTCTCCGCCACTCCCCGCCGATGCCACGCAGGACGGCGAGGGCCTGCTCGGCCTTGACCGCCGCCCGCGCCGGTACGTGTGCCGCGAGATCCACCTCGGCCAGACGGAAGAGCGTCATGCCTTCCCAGAGGCGTTGCCTGCTGTCACGGAAGATGGCCAGAGCTTCCGCGAGCCGCTCCGCGGCGTCGGGGAGATGTCCGAGCTCGGTGAGAGCCAGCCCCAGCGCGTACCGTCCGTTGGCGCCACGCAGTGCGTGGCCCAGGCCGTCGTAGATGTCGATGCCCTGCTGGGCCAGTGTCACCGCACTCGACGTACGGCCCATCGCGAGATGGATACGCGAGAGATTGCACAGGGCGCTGGCCTCGCCGGGCCTGTTCCCGTCGGCACGGAAGTTCGTTATGGCCTGCTGGAGGTACGACTCCCCCTCGGCGTGGCGGTTCTGGTAGAGCGCGATGATCCCCAGGTCGTTGGGCGCCCAGCAGTTCGGAAGCGGATCGTCAGCCGCTCGCGCGAGCACCATGGCACGCTGGGCGTCCTGCTTGGCCTGGTCGAACCGTCCTGCCACGAGCCGCACGTTGGTCAGGGTGGTGAGGGCGCGCCCTTCCGCCCGGTTGTCGCCCATTGCGCGTGCCAGATCACGCACGGCGGTCGCCGCAGTCTCGTACTGCTTGGAGTTCGCCCCCGACTCCGCCAAATCCTTGGCCGCCCACAGCAGATCGACCGCGCGACGGAGCGTGGCTCTGCCGGAGGACTGACGCACGCAGGCGAGAAGGGAGTTGGCTTCGGTGTAGAGCCAGTCCTGCGCGTCGTGCCGGTCGGCGAAGGTGAGACCTGCGTACTGAGTGGGCTCCCGGTGGTCCGCGAGTCGGTCACCCGGCCGCTCCAGCGCGTACACCCCCGCCGCCGTCGCCAGGTAGAAGTCCAGCAGCCGCGACAGCGCCATCTCCCGCTCCGCCGGCACCTGTTCGTCACGTTCCGCGCACGCACGCGCGTAGAGGCGCACCAGGTCGTGGTAGCGGTAGCGGCCGGGCGCGGCCGATTCCACGAGGGACGTGTCGACCAGGGCCTCCAGCAGGTCCTCCGCCGTGTGCGTCTCCAGGTCCAGGAGGGCGGCGGCCGCCGCGAGGGAGATGTCCGGGCCGTCCGCGAGGCCCAGGAGGCGGAAGGCGCGGGCCTGGGCAGGCTCCAACTGGCCGTAGCCGAGCTCGAAGGTGGCCTTGACCGCGAGGTCGCCCGCCTGGAGCTCGTCCAGCCGGCGGCGCTCGTCCGCGAGCTTCGCGGCCAGGACCGAGACCGTCCAGGTACGGCGGGAGGCCAGGCGGGAGGCGGCGATACGGATGGCCAGCGGCAGGAAGCCGCAGGCCGCCACCACGTCCAGGGCCGCCTCACGCTCGGAGTCGACGCGCTCCGCGCCGACGATCCGGGTGAAGAGCTGGAGGGCCTCCTCGGGAGACATGACGTCCAGGTCCACCAGGTGCGCGCCCGCCAGGTCGACCATGCGGACGCGGCTGGTCACCAGGGCCGCGCAGCCCGCCGTGCCGGGCAGCAGCGGGCGGATCTGGGCCGCGTCGTGGGCGTTGTCCAGGAGGATCAGGATGCGGCGGCCGTCCAGGGTGGAGCGGTAGAGCGCGGCCCGCTCGTCGAGGGAGTCCGGGATCGCGGAGTCCGCGGTGCCCAGGGCACGCAGGAACGAGCCGAGGACGGTCTCCGGTTCGGCGGCCCTGGCACCCGCGCCCTGGAGGTTCACGTACAGCTGGCCGTCCGGGAAGTGCGGGCGGGCCTGGTGGGCGACGTGCACGGCCAGGGTCGTCTTGCCGACGCCGCCGATGCCGGCCAGCGCGGAGACCGCCATGACGGAGCCCTCGGAGGTCGCCAGCCGGTCACCCAGCTCGCGTACGAAGGAGGCGCGGCCGGTGAAGTCCGGCACGGTGGCGGGGAGCTGGGCGGGCCGTACCGGGGCGGAGGCCGGGGCCGGTTCGTCGGCGGGGCGGGCCAGGTCCTCGTCGGCCTGGAGGATCCGCCGCTGGAGCTGGGCCAGTTCGGGGCACGGGTCGACGCCCAGCTCCTCGGCCAGCAGCCGGCGGGTGTCCGCGTACACCGCGAGCGCCTCCGCCTGCCGGCCGCTGCGGTACAGGGCGACCATCAGCAGCTCGCGCAGGCGTTCGCGCAGCGGGTGCGCGGCGGTGAGCGCGGTCAGTTCGGAGACCGCCTCCGCGTGGCAGCCGACCTCCAGGTCGAGGTCGAGCCGGGTCTCCGTGAGCTGGAGGCGCCACTCCTCCAGGCTGGTGCGCTGGTTGTCCGCGTACGGCCCGGGGACGGAGGCGAGCGCCTGGCCGTCCCACAGCCCGAGGAGCTTGTTGATCAGGGTGCGGGCCTGCCAGCGGTCCCCGCCGCTACGGGCCTTCTCCGCCTCGGCGGCGAGGTCCTGGGCATGGGTGAGGTCGAGGGCATCGCGGTGGATGCGCACCGCGTAGCCCCCGGACTCGCTGACCAGCGTGTCCTGGCCGAGGGTCTTGCGGAGCCGCGAGGCGTACGTACGGACCGTCGCCAGCGCCTGGGACGGAGGGTCGTCGCCCCACAGCGCGTCGATGAGCTCGGCCGCGGTGGCCGTGCGGCCGTCACGCAGGAGCAGGGCGGCCAGCAGGGCCCGTTGCTGCGGCGATCCGGAAGGGAGCACCTGTCCGCCGCGCCGGGCGCGCACCGGGCCGAGCACCTCGAAGCGGAGTTCGCTCCCGGCCGTCCGTTCCCGTGGTGCGCGCTGGTCCGGCACGCGCACAGGTCCGTTGTCACGGTCCATTGATGCCCCCTGTCCTGCTTGCCCCGCCGGTGCCGCTGATCCCGCTCTGCGCCTGCCTCGTACCGCGCTCAACAGTCTGCCTTGTTAGAGGCGGACTCGTCAGCACTGGGTGTTCCTCCGCACAGGCCCCTCGACAACGATTCGGGGGCGAGGGCCCGCACAGATGATGACGCTATGTCAGGCCGTGACCGGTTGCTGCGGTTCCGTCACCCAGCCCTGCTGGTCCGGCGGGCACTCCGGGGTGACCTCGCGGGAGTACCCCGCAGCCGGTGTCCATGGACCTCGATCCGGTGGGCCAGGATCTGCTCGGTAGCCAGGACGCCCTCCGTCGGGCCCCGGTGGACGATCGTCGCCGCCTCGAACGCGGGCAGTTCCACCACGGTGGTCCGGCGTTCCGGAGAAAGGCAGGAGCCCCGTTCCTCCGCCGGGGCGGGGGAACGGGGCTCCTTGGGTACTGCATAGCCGGCCGCGATCGGCCGACCCGGGCAACTAGGCCGGGGTGACGTTCTCAGCCTGCGGACCCTTGGGTCCCTGAGTGACGTCGAAGTTCACGACCTGGTTCTCCTCGAGGGAGCGGAACCCGGACGCGTTGATCGCGGAGTAGTGGACGAAGACATCCGGGCCGCCGCCGTCCTGGGCGATGAAGCCGAAGCCCTTTTCAGCGTTGAACCACTTGACGGTTCCGGTAGCCATAAGCCCTCCTTGGGCCAAAGGGTTGCCCTGCTCCAGAACCTGCAAACAAGTCTGAAAACTACAAAAGCCTGCGGGTTACATGCTCCGCAGGCTCTGTACTGCAAGGGAAACCAAACTGCAACTTGCGGGCGAGCCTAGCACGCAGTCTCGGGGGAGCGGTAGAGGGAAAGATCACTTCACCCGGATGTTTGCCCGGGCCGCCGGAGAGCTGACGGACAAGGCCCCGGGGAGCCGTCCTGACGCCCCGATGACGCCCGCCGGAGGGCACGGGTCTAGCCTCGCGATGTGGACAATTCAACTGTCTCTCCCGTAGAAGGCGACGACCGTCGCAGCAGGCCGCGCGTCGGCCACATCCAGTTCCTCAACTGCCTCCCCCTCTACTGGGGCCTGGCACGGACCGGAACCCTGCTCGACCTGGAGCTCTCGAAGGACACCCCGGAGAGACTCAGTGAGCAGCTGATCAGGGGCGATCTCGACATCGGCCCCGTCACCCTCGTCGAGTTCCTGCGCAACGCCGACGACCTGGTCGCGCTCCCCGACATCGCGGTCGGCTGCGACGGACCCGTCATGTCGTGCGTGATCGTGTCCCAGCTGCCGCTCGACCAGCTCGACGGCGCGCGGGTGGCACTGGGCTCCACCTCCCGCACCTCCGTACGGCTGGCACAGCTGCTGCTGGCCGAGCGCTACGGCGTCACACCCGACTACTTCACCTGCCCGCCCGATCTCGGGCTGATGATGCAGGAGGCCGACGCGGCGGTGCTGATCGGCGACGCCGCGCTGCGCGCCAATCTGCACGACGCCCCGAAGCTGGGACTGCAGGTCCATGACCTGGGCCAGATGTGGAAGGAGTGGACGGGCCTGCCGTTCGTCTTCGCGGTCTGGGCCGCCCGCAAGGACTACCTGGCCTCGCACCCCCTCTACGTGAAGAAGGTCCACGAGGCGTTCCTGGCCTCGCGGGACGTCTCGCTGGAGGAGGTCACCAAGGTGGCGGAGCAGGCGGCGCGCTGGGAGGCCTTCGACGCCGAGGTCCTGGAGCGCTACTTCACCACCCTCGACTTCCGCTTCGGCCCGGACCAACTGGCCGGGGTGCGTGAGTTCGCCCGCCGGACCGGCCCGACGACCGGCTTCCCGGCGGACGTGACGGTCGAGCTGCTCGGCGGCTGACGACGGCCGGCGCGGGACCGTGCCCGTCGCATCGGGAATGACGCAGGAGTAGATGAATCCTGAACCATTCCGCGCCTTACGCCACCTTCCCCGGGGCAGTCCTTTATCCCCCGGAGAGCGGCGGCCCGGGCATTCCGCCGCGGGTCCGTCCGCGGCGCCTTCCCGATGCGATCCCCAACCCTTCCCGGCGCGGTTCCCGTGAAAGCGGATGAATGGCCGGGCGCCCGTCACGGGCATCCCGGCGTCGAATAGCGGAGGGCGCCGGGAACGCATCCGGTTTGCGTTCCGGTATCGCATCGGTGAACACGGAAGAACGCCGGTGAACGATGTGTTTGCGCCTTTCGCAGTGGCGAAAACCGTGCTTCGTGCCCTTAGGGGCGAAATCGGCAGAAGGCTTCCCGTGACCCTGTGACCCCGGCGGCCTAGGCTGCGGTCGGAGGTACGCGGGTTCACACCGGGGAGACGCCATATGCAGCCGCTGGAAGCGGGCGAACCGCACGCGATCGGTGCCTACCGGCTGCTCGGCAGGCTCGGCGCCGGCGGCATGGGCCGCGTCTATCTGGGCCGCAGCGCGGGCGGACGTACCGTCGCGGTCAAGGTCGTGCACCCCCACTTCGCCCTCGACGAGCAGTTCCGTGCCCGGTTCCGGCGCGAGGTGGACGCCGCACGACGGCTCGGCGCGCAGTGGACCGCCCCCGTCCTGGACGCCGACCCGGACGCGCCCATCCCCTGGGTGGCGACCGGCTACGTGGCCGGGCCACCGCTCTCCGACGCCGTCACCCGGCACGGCCCCCTGCCGGAGCACGCGGTGCGGACCCTGGGCGCCGGCCTCGGCGAGGCGCTCGACGCGGTGCACGCGCACGGCCTCATCCACCGGGACGTGAAGCCGTCCAACGTCCTGCTCGCCCTGGACGGCCCGCGGCTGATCGACTTCGGGATCGCCCGGGCCCTCGGCGCCACCGTCTCCCTCACCTCCACCGGCGTCTCGGTCGGCTCGCCCGGATACATGGCCCCGGAGCAGATCAGGGGCCTGGACATCTCCGGCGCCGCCGACGTCTTCTCCCTGGGGGCGGTCCTCGCGTACGCCGCGACCGGCAGCGCCCCCTTCGTGGGCGACTCCTCCGCCGTACTCCTCTACAAGGTGGTGCACGAGGCACCCGAACTGGGCGAGCTGGAGGGCGAACTGCGCGAACTGGTCGCCGGATGCCTCGCCAAGGACCCCCGTGACCGGCCGGCCCCGGCGGAGCTGGCGCGCCGTCTCGCACCGGGCGGGGCCGCCGCGCTGGTGGCGGCGGGATGGCTGCCCGGTTCCCTGGTGCGCGAGGTCAGCCGGTCGGCGGTGGCCCTGCTCGACCTGGAGCCGCAGGAGGCTCCGGCGCAGTCGGGTCCGGTGCCGTTCAGCAACGCGTCACGGGGCGGCGCGGGGCTCGGTGCGTTCGGTCCGCCGCTGCCGCCCCCGCCCTCCGTACCGCCGTCCACGGGCCCGGCCGCCGGGCCGCCCACCGGGCCCCCCGCCGAGGGGAGCGGACCGGGTGCGCGTATCGCCGTCACCATGAACGCCGACTCCGGGCCCGGGGAACGCAGGGGCAGGCGGGTGAGCTGCACCGTCGCGCTGGCCGTCGCCGGAGCCCTCGCCGCGGTGACCCTGGGCGCCGGGACGATCGGGGACCTCTTCCGGAGCGACGACGACGGGCACAGCAACGACGGTGCCGCGCAGCCCCCGGCGGCCACCGGCGGCCCGAGCCCGTCGGGGACGCCCCGTGAGGAGTCGCCCCCGGCCGGCGGCGGCGCGGTGAGCACGCTGCCCAAGGCGTTCACCGGCACCTGGAAGGGCCCCGTCACCGAGCGCAGCGGACTCCCGCACGGCAACGTCACCGCCGTGTTCACCGAAGGGAAGAAGGGCCAGGACGTGGTGCGGCTGACGTACGCGCTGGAGGTGCTCGGGACGAAGGTCGTGTGCAAGAGCATCGGCAGGCTCGTCTCCGGCGAGGCCACGGCGATCGAGGTCCGCGAACGCACCGACCCGGACAGCACCGACGCCACCCTGTGCACGGGCGGCGAGTCCGACCTGGACTTCACCCTCACCTCCGGCAGCACTCTTCTCTACCGGTCCCACGAGGACGCGGCGGGCACGCCGAAGGGGGTACTCACCCGGTCCGGCGGCTGACACCGGCAAGGGCTGGCGTACGCTGGATCGGTCCGCGGATCCGTAGAAAAACCGCCGAAAGGTGACAGCCCGGTGACCGAGAAGGCCGACCTCCAGCCCGTCCTCGACCGCGCCGCCGAAGGCGGGCGGATCTCCCCCGAGGAGGCGCTCGACCTGTACCGGTCGGCACCGCTGCACGCACTGGGGACAGCCGCGGACGCCGTGCGCCGTCGCCGCTACGCCGGTACGGAGCACATCGCGACGTACATCATCGAGCGCAACATCAACTACACGAACGTGTGCGTCACGGCCTGCAAGTTCTGCGCGTTCTACGCGGCACCCAAGGACACGGCCAAGGGCTGGTCCCGCGACCTCGACGACATCCTGCGCCGCTGCGCGGAGACGGTCGAACTCGGCGGCACGCAGATCATGTTCCAGGGCGGTCACCACCCGGACTACGGCGTCGAGTACTACGAGGAGCACTTCTCCGCGATCAAGAAGGCGTTCCCGCAGCTGGTCATCCACTCGCTGGGCGCCTCCGAGATCGAGCACATGGCCCGCATCTCCGAGGTGTCGGCCGAGGAGGCCATCCAGCGGATCCACGCCGCCGGTCTCGACTCCTTCGCGGGCGCCGGCGCCGAGCTGCTGCCCGCCCGGCCGCGCACCGCGATCGCCCCGCTCAAGGAGTCCGGCGAGCGCTGGCTGGAGATCATGGAGATCGCCCACGGCCTCGGCGTCGAGTCCACCTCCACCATGCTGATGGGCACCGGCGAGACCAACGCCGAGCGCATCGAGCACCTGCGGATGATCCGCGACGTGCAGGACCGTACGGGCGGCTTCCGCGCCTTCATCCCGTACACCTACCAGCCGGAGAACAACAAGCTTAAGGGCCAGACGCAGGCCACGCTCTTCGAGTACCTGCGGATGATCGCCATCTCCCGGCTGTTCCTGGACAACGTCGCCCACATCCAGGGCTCCTGGCTGACCACGGGCAAGGAGGTCGGCCAGCTCTCCCTGCACTACGGGGCGGACGACCTCGGTTCGATCATGCTGGAGGAGAACGTCGTCTCCTCGGCCGGTGCCAGGCACCGCTCGAACCGCATGGAGATCATCGACCTGATCCGCAAGGCGGGCCGGGTGCCCGCACAGCGCGCCACGACGTACGAACACCTCGTCGTCCACGACGACCCGGCGAACGACCCGGTCGACGAGCGCGTCGTCTCGCACATCTCCTCCACGGCGATCGCGGGCGGCACGGCGCACCCGGAGCTCAAGCTCCTCGACGCCAACTAGCCTCGTCGTGCTGACGATCCATGCCGCCGAAGCGGTCCTCGGCGCCCCGGAAGGGGCGGACTCCGTGGCCGTGGACGGCGGCTTCGTCGTCGCGGTGGGCCCGTACGCGGACGTGACCGCGGCGTTCGCGCGGGCCCGGGTGCGGCGCTGGTCCGGGCTGATCACCCCGGGTCTGCTGAACCCCGGGGCGAGGGCCCTGCTGGAGACGGCCTACCACCCGGACCCGCGCGAGGCGGACGAGCTGGGCACGGAGCCGCTGACCGGTGACGCGGTCGCCGCACTCGCGCCGGACGACGCCCGGTGGGGCGCGAGCGCCCGGCGTGGGCTCCAGCGGATGCTGCGGCACGGAACGACCGCCGTCGCGGGGGAGTTCACCCGGCCCTCGGTACGCCTGGCGGTGTCCCGGTCCGGGCTGCGGGTCCACCCGCCCGCCGTGACGGGCGCGGACCGGCCTCCCCGCCTCGACCCGCTCGCGGGCGTACGCGACCCGGCGGAGCTGCGGGCTTACACCGGTCGCCCACCGGCCGCCGGGGACCGGGCCGACCTGGCGGTGTTCGGCGTACGGGATGCCGGAGAGCTGGCGGAGACAGGGGCGGCCGTGTGTGTCGCGACCGTTCTGGGCGGGCGGCTGGTCTTCCGCGCGAGCTGAGCGGGGCGCGGGGCGCGGAGGTCAGGGGACCGAGGGGCCGCCCAGGTACTCTCCGCCGGTCGTGTAGGGCCAGGCGTTGGACACACAGCCCTTCAGGCCCTTGATCTGCTGCATCATCGCCGGAGCCGGACGGCCGGGGCCAGGGCAGGTCTCATGGCCGTGGCCCAGCCAGTGGCCGACCTCGTGATTGACGATCAGCGCCCGGTAGTCGGCGAGTGAGCCGTCGAACTGCGGTGAACCGAGCTGCCAGCGCCGCAGGTTGACCATGACGTTCTCGGAGCCGCGGCAGTTCAGCTCACCGCGGGTGTCCAGGCCGTAGCCGCCGCAGAGCCGGTCGGTGGTCGCCGGGGTACCTATACGGATCACCAGCCCGGCGGAACCGTCGGCCACCTGGCGGAAGGAACGGGCCTTTCCCCTGCTCCAGCCGCGCGGGTCGGCGAGGACGTCGGCGACGTCCTGGGCGGCCCGGTCGGGATCGACCCCACTGCCGTCCTCGACCTCGACGCGGTAGGCGTGGCCCTTGCCCGTGGGGGTCACGCCCTCGCGGGCCACGGTGAAGGTGCCGGGCCCGGACGCGGGCACCGACGGCGCCGCGGACTGCTTCACGCTCGGCGAGGCGGCGTCCTCGGCAGGGGCCGGGGCCTCGGGTGCTGTCGTGCGGGAGGGCGGGGCCGGTGAAGGGGAGGCGCCCCGGCCGGCGGCGGAGGCCGGGCGGGTGTCCCGCTGCCACGGCGGATCGACGGAGAGGAGCACCGCGGCGACCGCGCCCGCGAGTGTCACCAGGAGGAGCGTCGAGCGTCTCAGCCGGCGTCTGCGGCGGACCCGGGCCCGCTGCCGGTCCCGCTGCCGGTCCTGCCCGCGCCCGGAGGGGCGGGGTGGGGCGGGAGCTGCCCTGCCCGCCGGGCGGCGGGTGGCGGCAGCGGTCCGTATTCGATGCGCATGGTCGGTGTGCATATTCCCGTCAGTATCTGTGATCTTGTGGTGAGCGGGGCTCAGCCGTCCCGGAGGGCGGCCCGCTTTTTTCCGCCCTTTCTCCCTTACGCCCGCGCGGAGTTGACGCCCAATCACTGAAGGTCGGGCATCGGCCCGCCTCGCCGGTCTCCGGGTGCCTCACCTGTTACAGAGGGCCGTCGGGCCGGAAAGGTCACAGTCCGCGTCAAGCCGCCGGGAGGCACCGGTGGCGGGGCTGCTTGAATGGGAGGGTGACCCGAGCATCCCTGGACAAGCAGCCGCACGAAGTCGCCTCGATGTTCGACGACGTGGCGGCGAACTACGACCTCACCAACGATGTGATCTCCCTCGGGCAGGCCCGGCTCTGGCGCAGGGAGGTCGCGAAGGCCGTGGACGCCCGGCCGGCCCAGAAGATCCTCGACCTGGCCGCCGG
The DNA here is from genome assembly GCF_042717325.1 of Streptomyces sp. NPDC058637. NCBI lineage: Bacteria > Bacillati > Actinomycetota > Actinomycetes > Kitasatosporales > Streptomycetaceae > Streptomyces > Streptomyces sp. NPDC058637. Next base: position 10,713 of record NZ_JBHXRD010000005.1, read on the forward strand.
AACCGCCACCTCCTCGCAGCCCTTCGCGCGGGCCGGCGCCTACGTGGTCCCCTGCGACTTCTCGATCGGGATGCTCCGGGTCGGCAAGGAGCGCCACCCGTGGATGCCGTTCACCGCGGGCGACGGCACGAAACTCCCGTTCAAGGACGAGACCTTCGACGCGGTCACGATCTCCTTCGGGCTGCGCAACATCCAGGACACCGACGAGGCGCTGCGCGAGCTGTACCGGGTGACGAAGCCCGGCGGCAAGGTCGTGATCTGCGAGTTCTCGCAGCCGACCTGGGAGCCCTTCCGCCGGGTCTACACCGAGTACCTGATGCGGGCACTGCCGCCGGTCGCCCGGACGGTGTGCAGCAACCCGGACGCGTACGTCTACCTCGCCGAGTCGATCCGTGCCTGGCCCGACCAGGCCGGCCTCGCCGCCCGCCTGCGGCAGGCCGGCTGGTCGAAGGTCGCCTGGCGCAACCTCACGGGCGGTGTGGTCGCCCTGCACCGGGGCGTGCGCGACTGAGGGGCGGCCCGCGACGGAGGGGCCGCCCGCTCAGGGCCCGCGGGCGCAGGGCTCACGGCCCGCGGGCGAGGGCCCGCCCGATCACGGCCCGCGGGCGACGGCCCGCCGGCTCACCGTGCGGGGGCGAGGGCCCGCCGGCTCACCGTGCGGGGGCGAGGGCCCGCCGGCTCACCGTGCGCGGGCGGGGCGCCGCCGGCTCACAGCTCCAGGCGGAAGCAGTACGCCGTCAGCCGGGAGACCGGTGTCGTGTACGTCTCGGCCTGTCGCATGCCGAGGCGCCGGGCCACCGCCAGTGAGCGCTCGTTCCGCTCGTTGATCATCGCCACGACCTCCCGCACCCCCGCGTCCCGCAGCCGTTCCAGCGTGGTGCGGGCGGCGGCGGTCGCGTAGCCGTGCCCCCACGCGGCCCGGCCCAGCCGCCAGCCGATCTCGATCTCGCCCACCGGGCCGAACGACCCGTGCGGCCACGGCTGGGCACCCGTGAAGCCGAGGACCTCACCGGCGTCGTCCAGCACCGTCCACAGACAGTGGCCGAGCTCCGCGTCGTGCCTGCGCTGCCGGGCGGTCAACTCCTCGTACACGGAGAACTCCGCCGAGCGTCCGCCGTGGAATTCCATCACCTCCGGGTCGTCGAACACCCGGTGCCAGGCCAGGGCGTCCTCGTCGGTCGGGACGCGCAGATGTACGGACGGGGTCGGGGAAGGCACGGTCGGCATCGGGGAGCCCTTCAGGGAGGATGATCAGCAGGCACCCATAGACTGCACGCGACATGTGCCGCGCGGCACGCGAATTCGAGTCTTCGGGAGATCCGACCGTGACCGAGCCCCTCTCCGAACACAGCGCGGACGTGATCGTCGTCGGGGCGGGGCCAGCCGGCTCCACGACCGCGTACCACCTCGCCAAGGCCGGACTCGACGTCCTCCTCCTGGAGAAGACGGCCTTCCCGCGGGAGAAGGTCTGCGGCGACGGTCTCACCCCCCGTGCCACCAAGCAGCTCGTCTCCATGGGCATCGACATCTCCGAAGAGGCCGGCTGGCTGCGCAACAAGGGCCTGCGCATCATCGGCGGCGGTGTCCGCCTCCAGCTCGACTGGCCGGATCTCGCCTCGTACCCGGACTACGGACTGGTCCGCAAGCGCGACGACTTCGACGAGCAGCTGGCCCGCCAGGCGCAGAAGGCGGGCGCCCGGCTGTACGAGCGCTGCAACGTCGGCGAGCCGATCAAGGACGAGCGCACCGGCCGCATCACCGGCGTCCACGCCAAGCTCGGTGAGGAGAAGACCCCGGTCACCTTCCACGCCCCGCTCGTCGTCGCCGCCGACGGCAACTCCACCCGGCTCTCCCTCCACATGGGCCTGCACCGCAGGGAGGACCGCCCCATGGGTGTCGCGGTCCGCACGTACTTCACGTCGCCCCGCCACGACGACGACTACCTGGAGTCCTGGCTGGAGCTGTGGGACCGCCGCGGCGCCGAGGACCGGCTGCTGCCCGGCTACGGCTGGATCTTCGGCATGGGCGACGGCACGTCCAACGTCGGCCTCGGCATCCTGAACTCCTCCTCCGCCTTCAAGGAGCTCGACTGGCGCGAGGTCCTCAAGGCGTGGTGCGCCTCCATGCCGGAGGACTGGGGCTACACCCCGGAGAACATGACGGCGCCGATCCGTGGCGCCGCCCTCCCGATGGCCTTCAACCGCCAGCCGCACTACACCAAGGGCCTGCTGCTCGTCGGTGACGCGGGCGGCCTCGTCAACCCGTTCAACGGCGAAGGCATCGCGTACGCCATGGAGTCGGGCCAGATCGCCGCGGACGTCATCGTCCAGGCCCACGCCCGCGCGACCCCGGCCCAGCGCGAACTGGCCCTGCACCACTACCCGAAGATCCTCAAGGACACCTACGGCGGCTACTACACGCTGGGCCGCGCCTTCGTGAAGCTGATCGGCAACCCGAAGGTCATGAAGATCGCGACGCAGCGCGGTCTGACCCACCCCCTCCTGATGAAGTTCACGCTGAAGATGCTCGCCAACCTCACCGACCCGACGGGCGGCGACGCGATGGACCGCATCATCAACGGGCTCTCCAAGGTGGCCCCGAAGGCCTGACGGAGGCGCCCCGGGGACCCTGCGCCGGTCCGCGTCCGCTGCGATAGGTTGCGGACCATGCGGGCAACGGGGACATGGGGCGTCGGCGCGTACCGCCGGCTGGGCACGGCAGGCGCGGCGGCGGCGGTGGCGGGAGGCTGGGCCGTAGGCACCCTGCCGGCCCGTGACCCGTGGGGCCTGTGGGTCCCGCACGGGCCCGCCGCGACCGCCGCGGGCTACGCGCTGGCGTACGGCGGCCTGACGCTGCTCGTCGTCTCCTGGTGGCTGTACGGCAGGGCGGGCGCCTCCGTCCGCCACAGCCTCGTCACCCTCGGCTGGTGGGCGGCCCCGTTCGTCCTGGCGCCGCCGCTCTACAGCGCCGACGTCTACAGCTACATCGCCCAGGGCGCGATGGTCCTCGAAGGCCACGACGTCTACAGCGTGGGACCGTCGGTCCTGGACCCCGCGGGGCCCGGCGGGGACGCCGCCGCGAGCGTCGGCGGCCACTGGACCGAGACCCCTGCGCCGTACGGGCCGTTCTTCCTGGTCCTCGCCAAGGGTGTGGCCTGGGCGACGGGCGGCACGATCGTCCCCGCCGTGCTGGGTCTGCGGATCATCGCCCTGGGCGCGCTGGCGCTGATCGCGTGGGCGCTGCTGCGCCTCGCCCGCGAGCACGGCCGCAGCGCGAGCGCCGCGCTCTGGCTGGGGGCGCTCAACCCGCTGCTGCTCATGCACGTGGTGGGCGGCATCCACAACGACGGACTGATGGCCGGCCTGATGCTGGCGGGCGTGGTGCTCGCCCTGCGCGGCCGGTGGGTCACCGGCGCGGTGCTCATCGGACTCGCGGCGATGGTCAAGTCCCCGGCGGCGCTGGCCCTGCTGTTCGTGGGCGTCGTCGTGGGCCGCGCAGCGACCGGCCCGCTCGTACGACGGATGGCGAAGGGCCTGCTGCCCGGACTGGTCGCCGGGGCCGTCGCCGTCCTCGCGACGCTCCTCGGCGGCACCGGCTTCGGCTGGCTGGGGACCCAGAGCGTCGCGGGGCGTATCCACACCGCGCTGTCGGTCAGCAGCGACCTCGGGCTGGGCCTCGGACACCTGCTGCGCCTGCTCTTCGGAGCGGATCCGGATCCGGTCAAGTCCGCCGTGCAGAACCTCGGGCTGCTGGTCGCCCTCGTAGTGATCGCCGTCCTCGCCCGGCGTTCCTGGACCGGTCGTACGGAACCGGTCCACGCCCTGGGCCTGGCGCTGCTGGCGCTGGTGGCCCTCTCCCCGATGGTGCAGCCGTGGTACCTGCTGTGGGGGACCGCGGTGATCGCGGCCACGGCGTGCGACGGCCGTGTCCGGAACGTGGTGACGGTGCTGTCGGCGGCGCTCGTCTACGAGACACAACCCTCGGGCTCCACACCCCCGTACGGCTTCGTGCTGGCCGGACTCACGTGCGCGGTGGGCTTCCTGCTCCTGCGCCGGGACGCGGCGGTGCAGGAAGCGGTCCGGGTGCCGGGGCCGCGCCGGCCGGAGGACGGGGGCACCGGGGCGGGGGCGGGGGCGGACGGGAGTACGGGCGCGGGCACGGAGGCCGATGTGCGCACCGGGGCTCACTGACCCGGAGCGGGACACGAAAGGGCCGTCACTCCCGAGCGGGGGAGTGACGGCCCTCGGCCGTGCCGAAGTGTCCGGCGTGCTTGTGAATCAGAGAACGCGGACCGCGCCCGACGGCGGGTCGTAGTCCAGGGACTGCTGCACCACACCGGTGCCGGAGTTCTGCGCACCCACGAACTGGCCGCCGCCCACGTAGATCCCGACGTGGTACGCGCTGCCCGCACCGCCCCAGTACAGGATGTCGCCCGGCTGGAGGTTGTTCAGCGAGACCTGGGTGCCCGCCGTCGACTGGCTCTGCGAGACGCGCGGCAGGTCGACGCCCACCGTGCGGAACGCGGCCTGGACCAGGCCGGAGCAGTCCCACGAGTTGGGGCCGGTGCCACCGGACACGTAGGCGTCGCCGACCTGCGACTGCGCGAACGCGACCACGGAGGCCGCGGAGCCCGTGGCGTTCGAGGAGTACGACGGCGACGAGGAGGAGGCCGAGGAGGCCGAGGAGCCCGAGGAGCCCGAGGAGGCGCTGAGCGTGGTGCGCTCGGCGGTGCGGGAGGCACGCTCGGCGGCGGCCTCCGCCTTCGCCTTCGCGGCAGCCTCGGCCTTCTTCTCGGCCTCGGCCTTGCGGACCGCCTCGGCCTTGGCCTTCTTGGCCGTCTTCGCGGCGACGGCGGCCGCGGCGTCCTCGTGCGCCTGCGTCTCCAGGTCGAGAGCGACCTGCTGCGTCGCCTGGGCGGACGCGGCGACAGCCGTGGCGAACCCGGCCGTGATGGTGGGCATCTCGATGGTCTGTGTCACCGGCTCGGCCTGGGCCGGACCGGCGGCACCTGCGACCGCGATGGTGCTGAGGACGCCACCGGCAACTCCGGCCCGCAGTGCCGTCTTCGAGGCACTCTGGCGGGGCTTCCGGTGGCTGGGTATGTGAGCGGTGTGGGACATGGGTACTAGCGCTATCAGGGCTGTGGGGGTACCCGTCAAGAAACGTGTGTTGCGACACAGTTACGTTCGGAATCTGCGAATCCGCTTATCCGGGGCCTTTATTGACGCCGTAACGGACAAAACGGGCATTCGCCATCAACCCCTTGATCACGGCGTTTTAGCAATTCGCCCGAATTGCCCGTCGCCTACCATCCGTTCACACGGATGGCCAAGCCCGCTTTACTTGAAGCGTATGCGGAGTGACACAGGTCACAGCATGAGTCTCCCGTGAGGGGCAATCGCGCACCCGCGTCCCGGATGAGGGTGCGGGGAGGTCGGCTCGGTGCGACCCCATGACCTATTGGTGAGTCATGTCCGTTTGTTCGGCGGGTGGTCGACGGGGCGGTCGATGGGTGGCCGGTCGATGGGTGGCCGGGGAGTGTCGGTGTGTGCCGCCGAGGGATCGGGTGGCGGTCGTCGCCGGCCGGCGGTTCGCTCCGTCGGCGATTTGATCCGTCTCGCCGGCGACCCCACCGCACTGTCGTCCGCCCCGGACCCGCTCCCGCCCCGGACCCGCGGTGGCCGTCCGGAAGTTCGTGAATGCGCGCACATTGTCCACATCGGTACCCCGGAACCCCTCGTCCGGGTGGGGGTCGCTTGTGGCCGATTCCCATATCACCCCTGCGGTGCCCATCGCCAATTTGCTTGTACTGGCTGTCGATTGATAGTGCCGCACCCCCTTGACCAGCGGTGACGCCGCCAGATGTCACGTCTCGTAACCACTCGGCCGCTTCGCGTACGAAGATCACCGCTCATCCGACTTCATGATCGTTCGTCAGGTGGCGTAGATCACAAAGGTGTTGGTGTACCCCGTGTCGCAGATCACAGGATGGCAGGCATAGGATGCGGGGCAGTCGGGCTTGTGAACTGCCTCACATGTGCACGATCTTGGTGAGGTGGCGAGCCGGTCGCCCGATGCGGTCCAACGGTCAAGGACGACTGGAAGGAGCGAGGAGCGTGAATGCCTACGCGCCCATCCTCGTGCTCGGCGCCCTCGGGGCAGGGTTTGCGATCTTCTCCGTGGTCATGGCCACGCTTATCGGCCCCAAGCGGTACAACCGAGCAAAGCTCGAAGCGTACGAGTGCGGTATCGAACCCACCCCCACTCCAGCCGGAGGCGGCCGCTTCCCCATCAAGTACTACCTGACGGCGATGCTGTTCATCGTCTTCGACATCGAGATCGTCTTCCTCTATCCCTGGGCGGTCACCTTCGACGCCCTGGGGATCTTCGGGCTCGTGGAGATGCTGCTCTTCGTGCTCACCGTCTTCGTCGCCTACGCGTATGTGTGGCGCCGGGGCGGCTTGGAATGGGACTGAGGGGCTGAGGGACACACCATGGGACTCGAAGAGAAGCTGCCGAGCGGCTTTGTGCTGACCACTGTCGAGCAGGCCGCCGGATGGGTGCGGAAGTCGTCCGTCTTCCCCGCCACCTTCGGCCTCGCCTGCTGCGCCATCGAGATGATGACGACCGGAGCCGGGCGCTACGACCTGGCCCGTTTCGGGATGGAGGTCTTCCGCGGCTCGCCGCGGCAGGCGGATCTGATGATCGTCGCGGGACGGGTCAGCCAGAAGATGGCGCCCGTCCTGAGGCAGGTCTACGACCAGATGCCGAGCCCCAAGTGGGTCATCTCCATGGGGGTTTGCGCGTCATCGGGCGGTATGTTCAACAACTACGCAATTGTGCAGGGTGTTGACCATATTGTCCCGGTCGACATCTATTTGCCGGGATGCCCGCCGCGTCCCGAGATGCTGATCGACGCGATCCTCAAGCTCCACCAGAAGATCCAGGGCTCCAAGCTCGGGGTCAACGCCGAGGAAGCCGCCCGCGAGGCGGAGGAAGCGGCCCTGAAGGCACTGCCCCTGATCGAGATGAAGGGGCTGCTGCGATGAGCGACGAACCCAACAGCAACAGTGGCCAGGTGCCCGTCCCGCGCGACGACTCCGGTGAGGTCATCGGCGTACGCAAGGGGATGTTCGGCGCCGACAACGGCGGCGACACCTCGGGCTACGGCGGACTCGTCCGCACCGTGACCCTGCCGGGCGCCACGAACCGGCCCTACGGCGGCTGGTTCGACGAAGTGGCCGACGAGCTGGAAGGGGCCCTGGAGGAACAGGACCTGCTCCCCGCCGACGCCATCGAGAAGACGGTCGTCGACCGTGACGAGCTCACCTTCCACATCGCCCGCGAGCACCTGCTCCAGGTCGCCCGCACCCTGCGCGACGACCCGGCCCTGCGCTTCGAGCTGTGTACGGGCGTCAGCGGCGTGCACTTCCTCGGGGACAAGGGGCGCGAACTGCACGCGGTCTACCACCTGCGGTCGCTCACCCACGGGCGGCTGATCCGCCTGGAGGTGTCCGCCCCCGACAGCGACCCGCACATCCCGTCCCTCGTCGAGGTCTATCCGGCCAACGACTGGCACGAGCGCGAGACCTACGACTTCTTCGGGCTGATCTTCGACGGGCACCCCGCCCTGACGCGGATCATGATGCCGGACGACTGGCAGGGCTTCCCGCAGCGCAAGGACTACCCGCTCGGCGGCATCGCCGTCGAGTACAAGGGCGCCCAGATCCCGGCTCCGGACCAGCGGAGGTCGTACAGCTGATGACCACTCCCCGTGCAACACCGCGCTCCACGACCGAGGGGACTGTATATACAGTCACCGGCGGCGACTGGGACGAGGTCGTCGAGTCCGCCGCGAAGGCGGACGACGAACGCATCATCGTCAACATGGGCCCCCAGCACCCGTCCACGCACGGCGTGCTGAGGCTGATCCTGGAGATCGACGGCGAGACCGTCACGGAGGCCCGCTGCGGCATCGGCTACCTCCACACCGGCATCGAGAAGAACATCGAGTTCCGGAACTGGACGCAGGGCACCACCTTCGTCACGCGCATGGACTACCTGACCCCCCTCTCCAACGAGGCGGCGTACTGCCTCGGGGTCGAGAAGCTCCTGGGCATCGAGGACCAGATCCCCGACCGGGCCACCGTCCTGCGCGTCCTGCTGATGGAGCTCAACCGGATCTCCTCGCACCTGGTGTGCGTCGCCACCGGCGGCATGGAGCTCGGCGCGACGACGATCATGATCTACGGCCTCCGTGATCGTGAAATGATTCTCGATCTCTTCGAGCTGATCACCGGCCTCCGGATGAACCACGCGTTCATCCGGCCCGGCGGACTCGCCCAGGACCTGCCCCCGGGCGCGGTCGACCGGATCCGCGAGTTCCTGAAGACCATGAAGAAGAACCTGCCGGAGTACGACAAGCTCGCCACCGGCAACCCGATCTTCAAGGCCCGCATGCAGGACGTCGGATACCTCGACCTGGCCGGCTGCATGGCGCTCGGCGTCACCGGCCCGGTCCTGCGCTCCGCCGGACTCCCGCACGACCTGCGCAAGACCGACCCGTACTGCGGCTACGAGAACTACGAGTTCGACGTGCCCACCGCGGACACCTGCGACTCCTACGGCCGCTTCCTCATCCGGCTGGAGGAGATGCGCCAGTCGCTCAGGATCATCGAGCAGTGCCTGGACCGGCTGGAGCCGGGTCCGGTCATGGTCGCCGACAAGAAGATCGCCTGGCCCGCGCAGCTCGCGCTCGGACCCGACGGCCTCGGCAACTCGCTCGACCACATCAAGAAGATCATGGGCACCTCCATGGAGGCCCTGATCCACCACTTCAAGCTGGTGACCGAGGGCTTCCGGGTCCCGGTCGGACAGACGTACACCGCCGTGGAGGCCCCCAGGGGCGAGCTCGGTGTGCACCTCGTCTCGGACGGCGGCACCCGCCCCTACCGGGTCCACTTCCGCGACCCGTCCTTCACCAACCTGCAGGCCGTGGCGGCGATGTGCGAGGGCGGCCAGGTCGCCGACGTCATCGTCGCCGTCGCGTCCATCGACCCCGTGATGGGAGGCGTCGACCGGTGACCGCATCCAGTCGAGAAGTCAGTCTGGGGATGCCGCAGCTCCCCGCCCCCGCCTACCCGGCCGACGTACGCGCCCGGCTCGAAGCGGACGCGAAGGAGGTGATCGCCCGCTACCCCGGCAGCCGCTCCGCGCTGCTGCCGCTGCTGCACCTGGTGCAGTCGGAGGAGGGGTACGTCTCCCGCACGGGCATGGCGTTCTGCGCCGAACTCCTCGGCCTCACCACCGCCGAGGTCACCGCGGTCGCCACCTTCTACACGATGTACCGGCGCAGGCCGAGCGGCGACTACCAGGTCGGGGTCTGCACCAACACCCTGTGCGCGGTCATGGGCGGCGACGCCATCTTCGACCGGCTCAAGGAGCACCTGGGCGTCGGCAACGACGAGACGACCGAGGACGGCAAGGTCACCCTCGAACACATCGAGTGCAACGCGGCCTGCGACTTCGCGCCCGTCGTGATGGTCAACTGGGAGTTCTTCGACAACCAGACGCCGGAGAGCGCGACGCGGCTCGTCGACGACCTGATCGCCGGCCGGACCGTCGAACCCACCCGCGGCGCGCCCCTGTGCACGTACAAGGACACGGCCCGCATCCTGGCCGGCTTCCCCGACGAGCGCCCCGGCGCGGTCGAGGCCACCGGCGGGGCGGGAGCCGCCTCCCTGATCGGGCTGAAGCTCGCCAAGGGCGAGGCCGCTCCACAGGCCCGCGTGGTCGCACCCCGGGGCGAGGCCCCGCGCGACCGTCCGCAGAAGGGTGCCGAGCACCTCAGCTCGCACGACGCACCGCAGCAGACCTCGGCCTCCGACCCGGATCACCCGGCCGGGCCCGCAGCCGAGGAGGGGGAGTGATGACCTTGGCAGCCGAGATCGACAACAACGGGACCAGCCCGGAGAAGCTCCTGGCCCCCGTCCTCTCCGCCTTCTGGGACGAGCCGGAGTCCTGGACCCTGGACACCTACCGTCGCCACGAGGGCTACGAGGGACTGCGCAAGGCGCTGGCCATGTCGCCGGACGACCTCATCGCGTACGTCAAGGACTCCGGTCTGCGCGGACGCGGAGGCGCCGGCTTCCCCACCGGGATGAAATGGCAGTTCATCCCGCAGGGCGACGGCAAGCCGCACTACCTGGTGGTCAACGCCGACGAGTCGGAGCCGGGGACCTGCAAGGACATCCCGCTCCTCTTCGCCAACCCGCACAGCCTCATCGAGGGCATCGTGATCGCCTGCTACGCGATCCGCTCGTCCCACGCCTTCATCTACCTGCGCGGCGAAGTCGTCCCCGTACTGCGGCGGCTGCACGAGGCCGTGCGCGAGGCGTACGCGGCGGGCTACCTGGGGAAGGACGCACTCGGCCCCGGGCTCGACCTGGAACTCACCGTGCACGCCGGTGCCGGCGCGTACATCTGCGGTGAGGAGACCGCGCTGCTCGACTCGCTGGAAGGACGGCGCGGCCAGCCCCGGCTGCGTCCCCCCTTCCCAGCGGTCGCCGGTCTGTACGCCTGCCCCACCGTGGTGAACAACGTCGAGTCCATCGCCTCGGTTCCCGCGATCCTGAACCGCGGCAAGGACTGGTTCAAGTCGATGGGCAGCGAGAAGTCCCCGGGCTTCACGCTGTACTCGCTCAGCGGGCACGTCACGGGCCCCGGCCAGTACGAGGCCCCGCTCGGCATCACCCTGCGCCAGCTGCTCGACATGAGCGGCGGCATCCGCGCGGGCCACCGCCTCAAGTTCTGGACCCCCGGCGGCTCCTCCACCCCGATGTTCACCGAGGAACACCTCGACGTCCCGCTGGACTACGAGGGCGTCGGCGCCGCCGGATCCATGCTCGGCACCAAGGCGCTGCAGTGCTTCGACGAGACCACCTGCGTCGTACGCGCCGTCACCCGCTGGACCGAGTTCTACGCCCATGAGTCCTGCGGCAAGTGCACGCCATGCCGTGAGGGCACCTACTGGCTCGTCCAGCTGCTCCGCGACATCGAGGCCGGCAAGGGCGAGATGGCCGACCTCGACAAGCTCAACGACATCGCCGACAACATCAACGGCAAGTCCTTCTGCGCCCTCGGCGACGGCGCCGCCTCGCCGATCTTCTCCTCGCTGAAGTACTTCCGCGAGGAGTACGAGCAGCACATCACCGGCAAGGGCTGCCCCTTCGATCCCGCCAAGTCGACCGTCTGGGCCGACGACAAGAACGCTCACCGGGGGGTGAACGCATGACAGTCACCACGAGTGCGCCCTCCGGGGGCGGCGAGGCGGCCATCCCGCCCGAGGACCTCGTCACGCTGACGATCGACGGCATCGAGATCAGCGTCCCCAAGGGCACCCTGGTCATCCGCGCCGCCGAGCTCCTCGGCATCGAGATCCCGCGCTTCTGCGACCACCCGCTCCTCGACCCGGCCGGCGCCTGCCGGCAGTGCATCGTCGAGGTCGAGGGCCAGCGCAAGCCGATGGCGTCCTGCACCATCACGTGCACCGACGGCATGGTCGTGAAGTCGCAGATCACCTCGCCCGTCGCGGAGAAGGCCCAGAAGGGGGTGATGGAGCTCCTGCTCATCAACCACCCGCTGGACTGCCCGGTCTGCGACAAGGGCGGCGAGTGCCCCCTGCAGAACCAGGCGATGTCGCACGGCGGCGCCGACTCCCGCTTCGACGGGAAGAAGCGCACCTTCGAGAAGCCGGTACCCATCTCCACCCAGGTGCTGCTGGACCGCGAGCGGTGCGTGCTCTGCGCACGCTGCACCCGGTTCTCCAACCAGGTGGCCGGCGACCCGATGATCGAACTCATCGAGCGCGGTGCCCTCCAGCAGGTCGGTACCGGTCAGGGCGACCCCTTCGAGTCGTACTTCTCCGGCAACACCATCCAGATCTGCCCGGTCGGCGCGCTCACCTCCGCGGCGTACCGCTTCCGCTCCCGGCCCTTCGACCTGGTGTCCACGCCGTCGGTGTGCGAGCACTGCGCGGGCGGCTGCGCGACCCGGACCGACCACCGGCGCGGCAAGGTCATGCGGCGGCTCGCCTCCAACGACCCCGAGGTCAACGAGGAATGGCTCTGCGACAAGGGCCGCTTCGGCTTCCGCTACGCCCAGCAGCGTGACCGGCTCACCACCCCGCTCGTACGCAACGCGGACGGAGTCCTCGAAGCGGCCAGCTGGCCCGAGGCACTCGCCGTCGCGGCTGCCGGTCTCTCCGCCGCGCACGGCCGGGCCGCCGTCCTCACCGGCGGCCGGCTGACCGTCGAGGACGCCTACGCGTACAGCAAGTTCGCGCGGATCGCCCTCGGCACCAACGACATCGACTTCCGCGCGCGGATCCACAGCGGCGAGGAGGCCGACTTCCTGGCCGCCCGGGTGGCCGGACGCGGACGCGACCTGGACGGCGGCGGGGTCACGTACACCTCGCTGGAGAAGGCCCCGGCGGTCCTGCTGGCCGGCTTCGAGTCCGAGGAGGAGGCGCCCGGCGTCTTCCTGCGGCTGCGCAAGGCCCACCGCAAGCACGGACAGCGGACGTTCGCGCTCGCCTCGCACACCAGCCGGGGCCTGGAGAAGGCGGGCGGCGCACTGCTCCCCGCCGCACCCGGCACCGAGACCGAATGGCTGGACGCACTCGCGGGCGGAGTCGGCCTGGAGGGCGAGGGAGCCGTGGCGGCCGAGGCACTGCGCGGCGAGGGCGCCCTGATCGTCGTCGGCGAACGGCTCGCCGGAGTGCCCGGCGCGCTCACCGCCGCCGTACGGACCGCCGTCGCGACCGGAGCCACCCTCGTGTGGATCCCGCGGCGGGCCGGTGAGCGCGGCGCCCTGGAGGCGGGCGCGCTCCCGTCGCTGCTGCCCGGCGGCCGTCCGGCGACCGACCCGCGGGCCAGGGACGAGGTGGCGTCCGTCTGGGGCGTCGCCGAACTCCCGTCCCGCTTCGGCCGCGACACCGGCCAGATCGTGGAGGCCGCGGCCACCGGCGAGCTGGCCGCGCTGCTCGTCGCGGGCGTCGACCCCGAGGACCTGCCCGACCCGGCCCGCGCCGTCCAGGCGCTCGACGAGGTCGGCTTCCTGGTCTCACTGGAGCTGCGCCCCGGCGCCGTCACCGAGCGCGCCGACGTGGTCCTGCCCGTCGCCGCCGTCGCGGAGAAGCCCGGCACCTTCCTCAACTGGGAGGGCAGGGCGCGGATGTTCGAGGCCGCGCTCAAGCCCGAGCAGCTGCCGCGCACGCTCTGCCCGACCGACGCACGGGTGCTGCACATGCTGGCCGACGCGCTGGACGTGCACCTCGCCCTGCCCGACCTGCGGGCGGCCCGCCGCGAGCTGGACCGGCTCGGCGGCTGGCAGGGCGCCCACGCGGAGGACCCGCGGGCGACGTCCCGGCCGGTGCCCCGGGCCGGCGACGGCGAGGCGGTCCTCGCGGGCCACCGGATGCTGCTCGACCGCGGCCGGCTGCAGGAGGGCGACGAGGCACTGGCCGGCACCCGGCACGCGGCCGTCGCCCGGCTGTCCGCCACCACGGCGGCCGAGGCCGGGGTGAAGGACGGCGACCTGCTGGCCGTCACCGGCCCCGCCGGCACCACCGAACTCCCGCTGGCGGTCACCGACATGCCGGACCGCGTCGTGTGGGTGCCGCTCAACTCGGTGGGCCGGGGCGTCCCGGCCGACACGGGAGCGGTCCCCGGCGCGCTGGTCCGGATCGGCCCCGCGGCCCCCGGATCCCACGACGCCGCATCGGAGGTACGGGCGTGACTGGCCTCGTCCCACTCGCGACGGCACCGCACAGTGCCGTCCTCGCCGCCGAGGATCTCTCGATGTTCGGCACCGACCCCTGGTGGCTCGTCGCCGTCAAGGCGGTGTTCTGCTTCGCGTTCCTGATGGTGACCGTGCTCTTCTCCATCGTGTGGGAGCGCAAGGTCGTCGCCTGGATGCAACTGCGCATCGGCCCGAACCGGCACGGCCCCTGGGGCATGCTCCAGTCGCTCGCCGACGGCATCAAGCTGATGCTGAAGGAAGACGTCGTCGTCAAGCGGGCCGACAAGGTCGTCTACGTCCTGGCGCCGATCATCGCCGCGGCCCCCGCCTTCATGGCGATCGCGGTGATCCCCTTCGGCCCGTCCGGCAACGAGGTCTCGATCTTCGGCCAGCGCACGACGATGCAGCTGACGGACCTGCCGATCGCGATGCTCTACATCCTCGCGATCGCCTCCGTCGGCATCTACGGCATCGTGCTGGCCGGCTGGTCGTCCGGATCGACGTACCCGCTCCTCGGCGGTCTGCGCTCATGTGCCCAGATGATCAGCTACGAGATCGCCATGGGTGCCGCGTTCGCCTCGGTGTTCCTCTACTCCGGGTCGATGTCGACCTCGAAGATCGTGGAGGCGCAGGAGGACCGCTGGTTCATCATCCTGCTGCCGGTCTCCTTCATCATCTACGTCGTCACCATGGTCGGGGAGACCAACCGCGCCCCGTTCGACATGCCGGAGTCCGAGGGCGACCTGGTCGGCGGCTTCAACACCGAGTACTCCTCGATCAAGTTCGCGATGTTCATGCTCGCCGAGTACGTCAACATGGTCACCGTCTCCGCGGTCTCCGTGACCCTGTTCCTGGGCGGCTGGCGGGCTCCGTACCCGATCAGCACCTTCTGGGAGGGCGCGAACCACGGCTGGTGGCCGATGCTCTGGTTCGTCATCAAGGTCCAGCTGCTGCTGTTCTTCTTCATCTGGCTGCGCGGCACCCTGCCCAGGGTCCGCTACGACCAGCTGATGAAGCTCGGCTGGAAGGTCCTGATCCCGGTCTCCGTGGTCTGGCTGATGCTGGTCGCCACGGTCAGGGCGCTGCGCAACGAGGGGTACGACTTCTCGAAGATCGTGCTGTACGTCGCCGGTGCCGTCATCGCGATCCTGCTGATCTCCTTCGTGGCCGACATCTTCCGGGACCGGAAGGCCAAGGCCGCCGAGGCGGAGGCCGGACCGGAGCCGGCGTTCGATCCGATGGCGGGCGGATTCCCGGTGCCGCCGCTGCCGGGCCAGACCCTGCCGCCGGTGCCGCGCCGCAGACCACGACGTGAGCGGGAGCTCGTTGTCAGTGGCGGGCCGGATACTCAGAGTGACGAGTCGAGTGACGGAAAGGAGGCTGACGGTGTCTGAGCCCTCGGAGCCCACTGAGCCCTCAGGGGAGAAGTTCCTCAATCCCGTGGCCGGCTTCGGCGTGACCTTCAAGGCCATGTTCAAGAAGCGGCTGACCGAGCAGTACCCGGAGACGCAGAAGGTGACGGCGCCGCGCTTCCACGGCCGGCACCAGCTCAACCGTCATCCGGACGGCCTGGAGAAGTGCGTCGGCTGCGAGCTGTGCGCCTGGGCGTGTCCGGCGGACGCCATCTACGTGGAGGGTGCGGACAACACCGACGAGGAGCGCTACTCCCCGGGGGAGCGCTACGGCCGCGTCTACCAGATCAACTACGCGCGCTGCATCCTGTGCGGTCTCTGCATCGAGGCGTGCCCCACCCGGGCACTGACCATGACGAACGACTTCGAGCTCGCCAACACCACGCGCGAGAGCCTGATCTACACCAAGGACGAGCTGCTCGCGGGGCTGGAGGAAGGCATGGTCGACAGCCCGCACGCGATCTTCCCCGGCACGGACGAACAGGACTACTACCGGGGCCTGGTCACCGAGGCCGCACCCGGTACGGAGCGCCAGACGGCCGTGTCCAAGGGCGAGTCGGACAAGGAGGCGGACGTATGACCTCCGGTCTGGCCGCAGCGGCCACGCTCACCTCGACCGGCGAAGCCGTCCAGTTCTGGCTGCTCGGCACCGTAGCCGTCATCGGCGCGCTCGCCACCGTCCTGATGAAGAAGGCGGTGCACAGCGCACTGTCGCTCGCCGGCACCATGATCGTGCTGGCGGTCTTCTACCTCGCCAACGGCGCCTACTTCCTGGGCATCGTCCAGATCGTCGTCTACACCGGCGCGATCATGATGCTGTTCCTCTTCGTGGTCATGCTCGTCGGTGTCACCGCGGCGGACTCCCTCAAGGAGACCCTCAAGGGCCAGCGCTGGCTGGCCGCCGCCTGCGGCCTCGGCTTCGGCATCCTCCTGATCGCCGGCATCGGCCAGGCCTCGCTGAGCACCTTCAACGGCCTGGGCGCGGCGAACGCCGTGCACGGCGGCAACGTCGAGGGCCTCGCCAACCTGATCTTCACCAAGTACGTCTTCGCGTTCGAGATCACGGGCGCCCTGCTCATCACGGCGACCGTCGGCGCGATGCTGCTCACGCACCGCGAGCGCACCGAACGCGCCAAGACGCAGCGGGAGATGTCACAGGAGCGGGTGCGCAGCAGCCACCTGCCTCCGCTGCCCGCCCCGGGTGTCTACGCACGGCACAACGCCGTGGACATCGCCGGACTGCTCCCGGACGGCACCGCGTCCGAGCTCACCGTCATGCAGACGCTGCGCCGGCGCGGCCAGATCCGGGACGTGTCCGACGAGTCGCTCGCCGACCTCAAGGCGCTGGAACAGCGCTCCGGGGAGCGGCTGGGCCGTGACCGTCCGGACAACGCCCTCCCGAAGCAGAACAACGGCAGCGCGAAGAACAGCCCTGCGAAGAACGGCAGCGCGAAGACGGACCTCGCAGAAGAAGGGGAGGAGGTCGCCAAGTGAATCCGGTCAACTACCTCTACCTCGCGGCCCTTTTGTTCACGATCGGCGCCTCCGGTGTGCTGATCAGGCGGAACGCGATCGTGGTGTTCATGTGCATCGAGCTGATGCTCAACGCCTGCAACCTCACGCTCGTCGCGTTCTCCCGGATGCACGGCAACCTCGACGGCCAGATCATCGCCTTCTTCACGATGGTCGTCGCCGCCGCGGAGGTCGTCGTCGGGCTCGCGATCATCGTGTCGCTGTTCCGCTCCCGCCACTCGGCCTCGGTCGACGACGCCAGCCTGATGAAGCTGTAAGGGGTCGGAATCGTGGAAAACCTGATTGCGCTGCTGGTCGCGGCGCCCCTGCTCGGAGCGGTGGTCCTGCTGTGCGGTGGCCGCCGGCTCGACCGGGCCGGCCACTGGATCGGCACCCTGTTCGCCGCCGCGTCCTTCGTCGTCGGTGTCATGCTGTTCGCCGACATGCTGGGCAGGAGCGCGGACGACCGCGCGCTGCACCAGAAGCTGTACAGCTGGATTCCCGTCGAGGGATTCCAGGCCGACGTGGCCTTCCAGCTCGACCAGCTGTCGATGACGTTCGTCCTCCTGATCACGGGTGTGGGCACGCTGATCCACATCTACTCGATCGGCTACATGGAGCACGACGAGCGCCGACGCCGCTTCTTCGGCTATCTGAACCTGTTCCTCGCGGCGATGCTCGTCCTGGTCATCGCGGACAACTACCTGCTGCTGTACGTCGGGTGGGAGGGCGTCGGTCTGGCGTCGTACCTGCTCATCGGCTTCTGGCAGCACAAGCCCAGCGCGGCCACCGCCGCGAAGAAGGCCTTCCTGGTCAACCGGGTCGGCGACATGGGCCTGTCCATCGCGATCATGCTGATGTTCACCACCTTCGGCACCTTCGCCTTCGGCCCGGTGTTCGAGGCGACCGGGGACACGAGCGAGGGCAAGCTCACGGCGATCGGCCTGATGCTGCTCCTCGCGGCCTGCGGCAAGTCCGCCCAGGTGCCACTGCAGTCCTGGCTCGGTGACGCGATGGAGGGCCCGACCCCGGTCTCGGCCCTCATCCACGCCGCCACCATGGTGACCGCGGGCGTCTACCTCATCGTCCGCTCCGGCGTGATCTTCAACGGCGCGCCCGACGCGCAGCTGGTCGTCGTGGTCGTCGGTGCGGTCACGCTCCTCTTCGGTGCGATCGTCGGTTGCGCGAAGGACGACATCAAGAAGGCCCTCGCAGGGTCGACGATGTCGCAGATCGGCTACATGATCCTGGCCGCGGGCCTCGGCCCCATCGGCTACGTCTTCGCGATCATGCACCTGGTGACGCACGGCTTCTTCAAGGCCGGTCTCTTCCTCGGCGCCGGTTCGGTCATGCACGGCATGAACGACGAGGTCGACATGCGGAAGTACGGCGGCCTGCGGAAGTTCATGCCGGTCACCTTCGTCACCTTCGGTCTCGGCTACCTCGCGATCATCGGCTTCCCCGGTCTGTCCGGCTTCTTCTCCAAGGACATGATCATCGAGGCGGCCTTCGCCAAGGGCGGCACCGAGGGCTGGATCCTCGGCTCCGTCACCCTGCTGGGCGCCGCGATCACCGCGTTCTACATGACGCGCGTGATGCTGCTGACGTTCTTCGGCGAGAAGCGCTGGCAGCCGGACGCCGAAGGCCACGAGCCGCACCCGCACGAGTCACCGAAGTCGATGACGATCCCGATGATCGTGCTGGCCTTCGGGTCGGTCTTCGCCGGAGGCTTCTTCTCCATCGGCGACCGGTTCATGCACTGGCTGGAGCCCGTCACCGGACACGACCACGGACACGCCCCGGTCAGCGCGACCACCGTCACCGCCGCCACCATGGTGGTGCTCGTCATCGGTGTCGCCACCGCCTGGTCCATGTACGGGCGCAAGCCCGTCCCCGTCGTCGCCCCGCGCGGCTCGCTGCTCACCAGGGCCGCCCGCCGCGACCTCCTCCAGGACGACTTCAACCACGTGGTCCTGGTCCGCGGCGGCGAACACCTCACCCGCTCCCTGGTCTACGTCGACCACACCCTGGTCGACGGCGTCGTCAACGGCACGGCCGCCACGATGGGCGGGCTCTCCGGCCGGCTGCGCAAGCTGCAGAACGGCTATGCCCGCTCCTACGCGGTCTCGATGTTCGGCGGTGCGGCGGTCCTCATCGCCGCAACCCTGCTGATGAGGGCGGTCTGATCCCATGTCCTTTCCCCTCCTGACAGCGACGGCGGCGCTCCCGGCGATCGGCGCGATCGTCACCGCCGCCGTCCCCGCCGCGCGGCGCACCGCGGCCAAATGGCTCGCGCTGTTCTTCTCGCTGGGCACCCTCGTCCTGGCCGGCATCGTCTTCGCCCGCTTCGAACCCGGCGGCGACCGCTACCAGCTGACCGAATCGCACGCCTGGATCAAGGACTTCGGCGTGCGGTACGAGCTGGGGGTCGACGGCATCGGGGTGGCGCTCCTGGCGCTCACCGCGCTGCTGATCCCCTTCGTCATCCTGGCCGGCTGGCACGACGCCGACCCCCTGGAGACGAACTCCTCCCGGTGGCGCCCCACCCAGGGCTTCTTCGCGCTGATCCTGATGGTCGAAGCGATGGTGATCCTCTCCTTCGAGGCCACCGACGTCTTCCTCTTCTACATCCTCTTCGAAGCCATGCTCATCCCGATGTACTTCCTCATCGGCGGCTTCGGGGACCGGGCGCACGCGGGCACCGACGAGAACGCGGCGGCACAGCGCAGCTACGCGGCCGTGAAGTTCCTCCTCTACAACCTGGCCGGCGGCCTCATCATGCTGGCCGCCGTCATCGGGCTCTACGTGGTCGCGGGGAGCTTCTCGCTCGCCGAGATCGCCGAGGCCCGGGCCAACGGCTCGCTGGAGATGGCGAGCAGCACCGAACGGTGGCTGTTCCTCGGGTTCTTCTTCGCCTTCGCGGTGAAGGCCCCGCTGTGGCCGCTGCACACCTGGCTGCCCAACGCCATGGGGGAGGCGACCACTCCGGTCGCCGTCCTGATCACCGCGGTCGTCGACAAGGTCGGCACCTTCGCGATGCTCCGCTTCTGCCTCCAGCTGTTCCCGGAGGCCAGCAAGTGGGCCACGCCGGTCATCCTCGTCCTGGCGCTGATCTCCATCATCTACGGGGCACTGCTCGCCGTCGGCCAGCGCGACATCAAGCGGCTCATCGCCTACGCGTCGATCTCGCACTTCGGCTTCATCGTGCTCGGCATCTTCGCGATGACCAGTCAGGGCCAGTCGGGCGCCACGCTCTACATGGTCAACCACGGGCTCTCGACGGCCGCGCTGATGCTCGTCGCCGGATTCCTGATCACCCGGCGCGGTTCGCGCCTCATCGCCGACTACGGCGGGGTGCAGAAGGTGGCGCCGGTGCTGGCGGGGACGTTCCTGATCGGCGGTCTGGCCACACTCTCGCTGCCCGGCCTCGCCCCGTTCGTCAGTGAGTTCCTGGTCCTGGTCGGCGTGTTCAGCGCGTATCCGGTGGCCGGCGTCATCGCCACCCTCGGTATCGTGCTCGCCGCGCTCTACGTCCTCGTCCTCTACCAGCGGACGATGACCGGACCGGTCAGGGAGGGGATCGGGGGCATGCCCGACCTCAAGGTCCGTGAGCTGGCGGTGGCCCTTCCGCTGATCGCCCTGCTGATCTTCCTGGGGGTCTTCCCGAAGCCGCTCACGGATGTCGTCAACCCGGCGGTGCAGCACACCATGCACGACGTACAGAAGAAGGACCCCCAGCCCGAGGTGGAGGCCGCCAAGTGAGCGCAACAGCTGTCCACAGCCTGTGGACGAGGGCGGGCGAGGTGACGACGGCCGCACCGGGCGACAAGTTCACCGCTCCGACCATCGAGTACGCCCAACTGGCGCCCGTCCTGATCGTGATCGGCGCCGCCGTCCTCGGCATCCTGGTGGAGGCGTTCGTCCCGCGCCGGGCCCGGTACACCACGCAGGTGTTCCTGACGGTCGTCGCCCTCGCCGCCGCGTTCGCCGCGGTCGTGGCGCTCGCGGCCGGCGGGTACGCCGGGAAGAACGCGCAGATCGCCGCGATGGGCGCCGTCGCCGTCGACGGACCCGCCCTGTTCCTGCAGGGCACCATCCTGCTCGTCTCGGTCGTCTCCGTGTTCACGTTCGCCGAACGGCGCCTGGACCCGGCCACGCACGGCAACCGGGTGGACTCCTTCGCCGCCCAGGCCGGTTCCGTCCCCGGCAGCGACGGCGAGAAGGCGGCCGTCAAGGCCGGTTTCACCACGACCGAGGTCTTCCCGCTGGTCCTCTTCTCCGTGGCGGGCATGCTCGTCTTCCCGGCGGCCAACGACCTGCTGACGCTCTTCATCGCGCTCGAGGTCTTCTCCCTCCCGCTCTACCTCCTGTGCGCCGTCGCCCGCCGCAAGCGGCTGATGTCGCAGGAGGCCGCGGTGAAGTACTTCCTGCTCGGCGCCTTCTCCTCGGCGTTCCTGCTCTTCGGCATCGCCCTGCTCTACGGCTACGCGGGCACCGTCTCGTACGCCGGGATCGCGAACGTCGTCGACGGCACCGTCCAGGAGATCGACCCGGCCCTCGCCGGCACCATGGGCAACGACGCGCTGCTGCTGATCGGCGGCGCGATGATCCTCGTGGGCCTGCTCTTCAAGGTCGGCGCGGTCCCCTTCCACATGTGGACCCCGGACGTCTACCAGGGCGCACCCACCCCGGTCACCGGCTTCATGGCCGCGGCCACGAAGGTCGCCGCGTTCGGCGCGCTGCTGCGCCTGCTGTACGTGGTCCTGCCCGGCCTCACCTGGGACCTGCGCCCGGTCATGTGGGGCGTCGCGATCGTCACGATGCTGGGCGGGGCGATCGTCGCGATCACCCAGACCGACATCAAGCGGCTGCTGGCCTACTCCTCGATCGCGCACGCGGGCTTCATCCTCGCGGGTGTCATCGCGGCGAGCCCGGAGGGCGTCTCGTCCGTCCTCTTCTACCTGGGCGTGTACTCCTTCGTGACCGTCGGCGCCTTCGCCGTCGTCACCCTGGTGCGCGACGCGGGCGGCGAGGCGACGCACCTGTCGAAGTGGGCCGGGCTCGGCCGGCGCTCCCCGCTCACGGCGGCCGTCTTCGCCGTGTTCCTGCTGTCCTTCGCCGGCATCCCGCTCACCTCGGGCTTCAGCGGCAAGTTCGCCGTCTTCAAGGCGGCGGCGGACGGTGGTGCGGGCGCCCTGGTCGTGGTCGGTGTGATCTCGTCGGCCATCGCCGCGTTCTTCTACATCCGCGTCATCGTCCTGATGTTCTTCAGCGAGCCGAAGGCGGACGGCCCCACGGTCGCCGTCCCGTCCCCGCTGACGATGACCACGATCGCGGTCGGTGTCGCGGTCACCCTGGTGCTGGGCCTGGCCCCGCAGTACTTCCTGGACCTGGCGAACCAGGCGGGAGTGTTCGTGCGGTAACGCGCCGCAACACCACGGGGACGCCGGACGGGCACTGGAAGTCAAGCCCGTCCGGCGTTGTCGTACGCGGCGCCTATGGTTGCTGTGGACGGTTGGACAGCGACACGGACGGTACGGACGGGCGGACGGGAACGATGAGTGTGACGACCGAGAGCGCCGCGCGGCAGACGCTGCACCGGGTGTTCGGGTACGAGACGTTCCGCGGCGAGC
Organism: Streptomyces sp. NPDC058637; assembly: GCF_042717325.1. Taxonomy (NCBI): domain Bacteria; kingdom Bacillati; phylum Actinomycetota; class Actinomycetes; order Kitasatosporales; family Streptomycetaceae; genus Streptomyces; species Streptomyces sp. NPDC058637. The sequence continues at coordinate 33,070 of NZ_JBHXRD010000005.1, forward strand.
AGGGCGCGGTGATCGAGCACGTGGTCGCCGGCGGCGATGCCGTCGTGCTCATGCCCACCGGCGGCGGCAAGTCCCTCTGCTACCAGATCCCCGCCCTGGTCAGGCCGGGCACCGGCATCGTGATCTCCCCGCTGATCGCGCTCATGCAGGACCAGGTGGACGCCCTGCGCGCGCTCGGGGTCCGGGCCGGCTTCATGAACTCCACGCAGGACTTCGACGAGCGCCGCTCGATGGAGGCCCAGTTCGTGGCGGGCGAGCTCGACCTGCTGTACCTGGCGCCGGAGCGCCTGCGCCTGGACTCCACCCTCGCGCTGCTCGCCCGCGGCGAGATCTCCGTCTTCGCGATCGACGAGGCGCACTGCGTCGCGCAGTGGGGCCACGACTTCCGTCCCGACTACCTGGCCCTGTCCGTCCTGGGCGAGCGCTGGCCCGACGTACCCCGGATCGCGCTCACGGCCACGGCGACCGACGCCACGCACCAGGAGATCACCCAGCGCCTGGGCATGCCCGAGGCCCGGCACTTCGTGGCCAGCTTCGACCGGCCCAACATCCAGTACCGCGTCGTGGGGAAGTCCGACCCGAAGAAGCAGCTCCTCACCTTCCTCAAGGAGGAGCACGCGGGGGACGCCGGTATCGTCTACTGCCTCTCCCGCAATTCGACGGAGAAGACCGCCGAGTACCTCAGCCGCAACGGCATCGAGGCCGTGCCGTACCACGCGGGCCTGGACGCGGCGACGCGCGCCCGGCACCAGTCGCGTTTCCTGCGCGAGGAGGGCCTGGTCGTCGTCGCGACCATCGCCTTCGGCATGGGCATCGACAAGCCCGACGTGCGCTTCGTCGCCCACCTCGACCTGCCGAAGTCCGTCGAGGGCTACTACCAGGAGACCGGCCGCGCGGGCCGTGACGGGGCGCCGTCCACGGCCTGGATGGCGTACGGACTCCAGGACGTCGTCCAGCAGCGCAAGCTGATCCAGGGCGGCGAGGGCGACGAGGCGTTCCGGCGCCGGGCCGCCTCTCACCTCGACTCGATGCTGGCGCTCTGCGAGACGGTGCAGTGCCGCCGCGCCCAGCTCCTGACCTACTTCGGCCAGGAGCCCGGCGCGGAGACCTGCGGCAACTGCGACACCTGCCTCACCCCGCCCGAGACCTGGGACGGCACGGAGGTCGCGCAGAAGCTGCTGTCCACCGTGGTCCGGCTGAAGCGGGAGCGCGGGCAGAAGTTCGGGGCCGGCCAGATCATCGACATCCTGCTGGGGCGCAAGACCGCGAAGATCATCCAGTTCGACCACGACCAGCTCTCGGTGTTCGGCATCGGCGAGGAGCTGGCCGAGGCGGAATGGCGCGGCGTGGTGCGCCAGCTGCTGGCCCAGGGACTGCTCGCGGTCGAGGGCGAGTACGGCACGCTCGTGCTGACCGAGGAGAGCGGTTCCGTGCTCGGCCGCGAGCGCGAGGTGCTGCTGCGCAAGGAGCCGAAGAGGCCGACGGCCAAGACGGTGAGGGGCGAGCGCAAGGGCAAGTCGGCGGCCGCCGTGGCGGACCTCCCCACGGAGGCCGTGCCGGTCTTCGAGGCGCTGCGCACCTGGCGCGGTGTCCAGGCGAAGGAGCTGGGCCTCCCGGCGTACGTGATCTTCCACGACGCGACGCTGCGGGAGATCGCCGCCCTGCGCCCCGGTTCGCTCGCGGAGCTGGGAGGGATCAGCGGTCTGGGCGAGAAGAAGCTGGCTACGTACGGCGAGGGCGTCCTGGAGGTTCTGGCCGGGCTGGGGGACGCGGCGCCGGTCACCTCCGACGCGGAACCCGCCCCCGCTCCGCCGGAACCGGCGTCCCGGCCCACCGTGGTCCCGCCGAGGCCGGAAGCCGCGCGGACAGCCGAGCCGGCGCGACCGGTACAGCCGGCGCGGGACGCACGGGCGGAGCAGGACACGGACGCGCACTTCGGCTGGGACGAGGAGCCGCCCGAGTTCGACTGAGCGCGCGACGGGCGGCGACGGGTCTACTCCGGCGCCGCCCGGCGGCGCGGGGTGATGGCGGTGAGGTCGAGATCGATCTCGAAGGGGACGGAGACCTTCATGCGGTCGTGGAAGATCCCGGTGGAGGTGTAGGCCCCGGTGGCAGGATCCAACTCGTAGACGTAGACCACGGCACGGCCGTCGTGGTTCTCCACCCGCCAGAGGTGCGGAATCTTCACCCGGGCGTACTTCACCGGCTTGGTCTCCCGGTCCCGTGAGCGTGACTCCGGCGAGACGACCTCGACGGCCAGCTGGACGGACTCGGCGGGGAAGCGGGTCTGGTCCGGGTTCTGGATGATCTCGCCGTCGACGACGATGACGTCGGGCTCGGGCCGGTTGTAGCGGTCGATGTCGATGGTGAACTCGCGCACCACCTCCATCTCGGGCGGTGCGATCGACTGCAGCTGCCAGTTGAAGAAGTCAACCGCCCGTGAGTGGAACAGGGTCTGCGGACTCACGAAAACAAGGCTCCCGTCGATCAGCTCCGTGTGCGGGGGCAGATTCGGGAGTGTGTCCAGGTCATCGGCGGTCCAGCCGCCCACGGGCGGAACCGCCCACCTCGGCTCGGGGGCCTCGGGTTCGATGCTCATCGGTGCTCCCATGCGAAGGAGTCTCACGGTTCCGTCCAGCGTATCCGCCGACAACCGGATCAAGCCCACCCGCACGTGTGCACGACTCACGCGTCGTTGACCGCCGCCCCCCCGCGCCGCGTAAGCGCGCACGTCCGCGTCCGGGTCGGCGAGCACCCCGGCCAAGGCCTCCCGGGCCGCGTCATGGGCCGTGTGGTGGAGCAGCGCCAGCACCGCCGCCTTGCGTACGTCGGCGTTCGGGTCGCCCAGGGCCCCGGCCGGCGGGGCGATCACGGCATCCGGATCCGCCGCGGAGAGCGCCGTCGCCGCCCCCGCGCGGACCTGCCACGCAGGATCCACCAGGGCCTCGGTCGCCCTCGCGGCGTACGGCGCAGGGCACCCCGTCGCGGCGAGCGCGGCCAGGGCGGCCAGGGCGGCGGCGCGGACCAGCGCGTCCCTGTCCTCCAGCAGCGGGGTGAGCGGTGCCGGCGCGGACCGTGACGAACGCTCCCGTACGGGTGTTGAGACCCGCCGCCCCGATCGCCCGGCCGTCGTCACCGGTGAGGATCCGGACCGGCATCACCCGGTTCTCGATCCGGATCCGCTCCCGCATCCCACGGCGCCGCAGCTGCCGGTAGAGGACCGCGGACCGAGGAAGCGGCGGGTCTCCCCGAGCAGGGTGCCGCGCCCCAACAGGGCGTCCGTGTAGAGGCCCTCGGCATACCGTCCGGACTGCCGGACCCAGCGCCCGGCGGACATGCCCGAACCGGACCGGCGCCTGCCCGGAGGCGGCAGGCCGCGCAGGAACACCGCGAGGAGCGGGCCCGGCGGGTCCAGCGGATTCACCACGTGCACCCGGCCGCGCTCCTCGGTGATCCACCCCTGGAGCTCCAGCTCGGCCAGGACTGCCCCGGCCGTGCCGTACTCCAGATACGGGCCCGGCACAGGGGCTTGCCCCGCACCGGGTCCAGGGTGAGCAGAAGCAGCTACTCGGGAAGCGTCGGCCTGCCGGTCACGGCCCGGGCACGATCCGTCCCGTGACCTCACCGAGCCCGACCCGCGTCCCGTGCGGTCCGGGCGCCCAGGCGGACAGCGTCACCGTGTCGCCGTCCTCCAGGAACGTCCGCCTGCCCTCGGGCAGGTCCAGCGGATCGCGGCCGTTCCAGGTGAGTTCGAGCAGGGAGCCGCGCTCGCCGGGCTCCGCGCCGCTGACCGTGCCGGATCCGTACAGGTCACCCGTGCGCAGCGAGGCGCCGTTCACCGTCATCTGCGCCAACTGCTGGGCCGCCGTCCAGTACATGGAGGAGAACGGCGGCTCGGAGACCACCTGTCCGTTGATCGCGACCGAGATCCGGATGTCGAAACCGCCGGGCTCCTCGTCGTCCGCGTCGTCCAGATAGGGGAGCGGCTCGACGTCCCGGGCGGGCGGCGCCGTACGGGCCGCGTCCAGGGCCTCCAGCGGGGTCACCCACGCCGATACGGAGGTGGCGAAGGACTTGCCGAGGAACGGGCCGAGCGGCACGTACTCCCAGGCCTGGATGTCCCGGGCCGACCAGTCGTTCAGCAGGCACAGGCCGAAGACGTGCTCACGGAAGTCGGCGAGCGCGACGGGGGAGCCCTGCCGCGACGGGACGCCGACGACGAAGCCGACCTCGGCCTCGATGTCCAGCTTCACCGAGGGCCCGAAGACGGGGGCCGGGTCGGTGGGGGCCTTACGCTGCCCGGACGGGCGCACCACGTCCGTGCCGGAGACGACGACCGTGCCCGCCCGCCCGTGGTAACCGATCGGCAGGTGCTTCCAGTTGGGGGTGAGAGCGGCACCGTCCGGCCGGAAGATCCGCCCGACGTTGGTGGCGTGGTGCTCACTGGCGTAGAAGTCGACGTAGTCCGCGACCGCGTACGGCAGGTGCAGCGTCACCGCGTCGACCGGGTGCAGCAGGGGCTCTATGTCCGCGCGGTGCGCCGGGACGGTCACCCACGCGGTGAGCGCGCGCCGCACGTCCCGCCAGGCGGTCCGGCCGGCCGCCAGGAGGGCCGTCAGGTCGGGCTGCGCCAGCAGTTGGGCGTAAGGCGAACCGAGCGCGTGCGCCGCGGCTCCGGCGTCCAGCACATGGCTGCCGACGCGGACACCGACCCTGTGGTCGTCCGGGTGCTCGGGGGTGGAGAACACGCCGTACGGCAGGTGGTGCGGACCGAAGGGGTCGCCCTCGGCCAGATCGAGCGGGCTGCTCTGCTCGGGCATCTGTTGCTGCCTCGCTTTCCGGGTCGCTTGAGGGACACGTTACGTCGGCGGCGCCACCCCGCGGCAGTGCCTCAAGCACGCGTGATGCCCGGAAAGTCACGTCGTATTCCCCTTGCCCGGGCCCGTCACCCGGCCGTGCGGGGGATCCTCTTCTCCCAGGTCCGGTGGAAGACGATCTCGTCGCCGTCCGTGCACACGACCTCGTTGGACGTGATGAAGTCGTCGGCGTCCGCGGAGAGCTCCGAACGCGTCTGCACCCGCACGTCCCAGGACATCTCCGGCCGGTGCAGCCGGATCGTCCAGTCGGAGCGGGCCCGCGCCGACAGCGGGTCGTCCTCCTGGATCGTGTAGGTCTCCACGGCGTCCTCGGTGAATTCGAGCCCGTCCGGGTAGACCCGCGTACCGCCGTAGCGCGGGTCGACCTCCAGGCGCCATTCGCCCTTGGCGACGTCGCGGACCACCAGACGCTCCGGGCGCTGCTCGTCGAGCGTGACCGGGAAGACCACCCCGAGCGGCTCCGACTGCTCCGGTTCGCCGAAGGTGATCGCCGGGTCCTCCGTGTGCCGGCGCACCGGGAGTTCGACGAGGCTGCCGTCCGCGTCGAGCGTGAAGCCGTCCGAACCGGCCTGCGGCCAGATCCAGGGCCAGTACGAGGACGAGACGGCGAGCCTGATCCGGTGGCCGCGCGGGAAGGTGTGCCCGATGCCGTTCAGCTCGAAGGCCACGTCCTCGGTCTCCCCGGCCGGCCAGTCCTCGGACCGGTCCCGGCCGTGCCGTGCCGACAGGTTCAGGACGCCCCGGGTCACCAGGGTCGAGGCGCCGTCCGGGGCCACGTCGCACAGCCGGACGACCACCTGGCCGCGCGGCACGTCCATCCGGACGCGGAGCTTCACCCGGGGCCTGCCGAGGATCTCGATCGGGGCGTCGGCGACGGGGAACTCGAAGCACACCGACTTGGCGTCCTCGTCACGCTGGTCCGGGGGCAGGTCGGCGTCGTTGCCGAACGGGAAGAAGCGGCCCGCGTCCAGCCCGGTCTGCTGCGGCGAGCGGACGATCTGCGGACCGCCCTGGAGGGCGTACGCCACCGGCGCGACGTTCTCCGACGGCCACCGCGCGTCTCCGACCCAGCGGCCGGGCAGCGTCTCGTAGACCGTGGCGGGACGGTGCGAGCCGCTGATCCAGGACCGCAGCAGGGGTTCGTTCATCACCCCGGTGTCCTCGTCCTTGAGGTGCTGGTCCCACCAGCGCAGCGTCTCCTGGAGGAAGCCGATCGCGGGACCCGGGGGCAGCCCCCGGTCCGGGTACTGGTGCGACCAGGGCCCGATCAGCCCGCGCACCTGCCCCGGGTCCAGGTGTTCGACGAGCCGCAGGACGGTGTCGCGGTACGGGTCGTGCCAGCCGCCCACCGCCAGGACCTTCGCCTTGACGGCCCCGTAGTCCTCGCAGACGCTGCCGTGCTTCCAGTAGTCGTCACGGGTCTGGTGCGACAGCCACGTGTGGATGAACGGATCGACGGCTTCGAGCCGCTTCAGCCACATGTCCTTCCAGTCGTCGCCGACGTCCGCCGGGTCCGGCGGGCGGGAGACGAAGGCCAGCATGGTGGAGGCCCAGGCGTGCATGTCGACCGCGAGGACGGAGCCGCCCATGTAGTGGACGTCGTTGTCGTAGCGGTCGTCGGCCGAGCAGACGGTGACGATCGCCTTCAGCGGCTCCGGTGCCAGGGCGGCGATCTGGAGCGAGTTGAAGCCGCCCCACGAGATGCCGAACATGCCGACCCGGCCCGAGCACCACTCCTGCCGGGCGAGCCAGTGCACCACGGCGACCCCGTCCGCGAGCTCCGTCGCGTCGTACTCGTCACCCGGCATGCCCTCGCTGTTGCCGTGCCCGCGCACGTCGACCCGCACGGAGGCGTAGCCGTGGCCGGCGTACCAGGGGTGGCGCTGCCGGTCGCGCGGCGCCGTCCAGTCGCTCAGCCGGTACGGCAGGTACTCCAGCAGCGCGGGCACCGGTTCGTCGGTGACCGGCCGCCAGATCCGGGCGTACAGCTGGGTGCCGTCCGCGAGGGGGATGTAGAGGTCCTCGTGGGTCGTCTCGTACGGAAAATCGGTGCGGATCTGCATGGCGATACCTCAGTGGACGGGGTGCATGGTGCGCTTGAGCCAGGGAGCGGCGGCGATGACGGCCACACCGGCCGCCACCGCGATGGCGCCATTGACACCGAAGTAGGCGGGGTTGGAGACCTCGCCGTACAGCTTCACGATCTGTGCCTGGATGCCGTTGGCGAGGGCCAGGGACAGGAACCACAGGGCCATCGTCTGGCTGGCGAACGCCTTGGGCGCGAGCTTCGTGGTGGCGGACATGCCGGAGGTCTCCAGGAGGATGTCTCCGAGCCCGAGGAGCAGGTAGGAGCCGACGATCCACCAGGCGGCCATCCGGTAGGTGCCGTCGGCGTGCCCGGAGGTCGGGATGACCATCAGGAGGAAGGACAGACCGCCGAGGATCACCCCGATCGCGATCTTGTTCGAGACGTGCGGCTGGCGCGGGCCCATCCGGACCCACACGGCGGCGACGACCGGTGCCAGCGCCACCTCGAAGGCGCCCAGCGCGGAGGCGTACCAGCTCGCCGGGAAGTGGAAGCCGAAGATCTCCGTACGGGCGTTGGTCGAGGCGAGCAGCATCATCGTCGAGTACGCCTGGAAGAGGATGAAGTTGAAGACGACGGACGCCAGGAACAGCACGACGTACGGGCGCAGCCTGCCGCGTTCCTCCGAGGTGACCCGGGGGCTGCGGAACATCACCACGAAGTACACGACGGGCGCGATCACCGACACGAGGGTGAGCACGTCGACGAAGCGGTCCATGGTGAGCCATCCGGCCAGCGCCAGGGCCGTCGCCACGAGGGCGGCCACGACGACACCGGCCGTGATCCGCAGCACCGCCCGGCGCATCGGGCCGGGCGCCAGGGCGTACTCCGCCCCGTGCCTTCGCCCGGCCAGGTGACGCCGGCCCAGCACGTACTGGATCAGACCGAGGGTCATGCCGAACGCGGCGGCCGAGAAGCCCCAGTGCCAGCTCGCGTGCTCGCCGAGCCAGCCGGTGACCAGCGGGCCGGCGAAGGCACCGATGTTGATGCCCATGTAGTAGAGCGCGAACCCTGCGTCGCGGCGCTCGTCCTCGGTGCCGTAGAGCTTGCCGACCATGGAGGCCACATTGGGTTTGAGCAGGCCCGTGCCGGCGCTGATCAGGCCGAGGCCCACCCAGGTCATCGTGGCCGTCGGCACGGCCATCGCGTAGTGGCCGCACGCGATGAGGACGCCGCCGTACAGGACGGCCCGGTAGGAGCCCAGGATCCGGTCGGCCAGCCAGCCGCCCGCGACGGAGACCAGGTAGACGAGCGTGCCGTAGGCGGCGGACACGGAGGCGGCGGTGCCCGGGTCCATGCCCATGCCGCCGTTCGCGACCGTGTCGGCGAAGAAGAGGACCAGGATCGCCTGCATCCCGAGGAACGAGAACCGCTCCCAGACCTCCAGGCCGGACAGGGTCATCAGGCCCCGTGGCTGGCCGAAGAAGGCATGGTCGTCGCCGGGAGGCGGGCCGGCCTGCTCGGTACCGGACGTGGTGTGGGACAAAGCGGCAACTCCTGATCGTATGAGCTGATCCCGAACATACCGGCGGTGGCGGGAAGGCGCCCACGGTGATCCAAACCGGACCGGATACGCTGACTCGGGTGAGGACAACGACACATCGACATTCCGTGTGATCGTCAGCAGACAGGAGATCCCCTCGTGACCGTCGTCGGGCCGTTCGGACTGCGCGTGCGGGACCAGGCGCTTGAGGCCGATGTCCAGGCCGGCTTGGCCGCTGTCGAGGCGGGGCTGCTGGATGCCACGAAAAGCGAGGTCCCGTTCATCACGGAGGCCGCCCAGCACCTCGTCAGCGCGGGGGGCAAGCGGTTCCGTCCGCTGCTGGTGATGCTGGCGGCCCAGTTCGGTGACCCCGACGCTCCGGGAGTCGTCCCCTCGGCCGTGGTCGTCGAGCTGACGCACCTGGCCACGCTGTACCACGACGACGTGATGGACGAGGCGGACGTACGCCGCGGCGTGGACAGCGCGAACACCCGCTGGGGCAACTCCGTCGCCGTCCTGACGGGTGACTTCCTCTTCGCCCGCGCCTCGCACATCCTGGCCGACCTCGGCCCCGAGGCCGTACGCATCCAGGCCGAGGCCTTCGAACGCCTGGTCACCGGCCAGATCCTGGAGACGGCGGGCCCGCGCGACGGCCGCGACCCGGTCGACCACTACATGGACGTGCTCGGCGGCAAGACCGGCTCGCTGGTCGCCGTGTCCGGCCGCTTCGGCGCCCTGATGGCCGGCGCCGACGAGTCCGTCGTCGACATCCTCACCCAGTACGGGGAGCGGCTCGGCATCGCCTTCCAGCTCGCCGACGACGTGCTCGACATCGCCTCCGACTCCCACGAGTCCGGCAAGACCCCCGGCACCGACCTGCGCGAGGGCATCCCCACCCTGCCGGTCCTCCGCCTCCGCGCGCTCGCGGAAGCCGGGGGCGCGCCGGACGACCTGGAGCTCGTCGAGCTCCTGGACGGCGACCTCGGCGACGACGACCGGCTCGCGGAGGCGCTGCGCAGGCTGCGCGTCCACCCGGCGCTGGAGCAGGCTCGGCAGGACACCGTCCGCTACGCGCAGGCGGCGCGGGCGACCCTGGCTCCGCTGCCCGAGTGCTACGCGAAGGCCGCGCTCGAAGAGCTGTGCGACGCCGTGGTGCACCGCGCGGGCTGACGTCCGTCCGGCCGGCCCGTGGTGGGCGGCCGGCACCCGCGAAACGGCCGCCCCCTACTGGATGGCCGTCTCCCCGACCCTCCGTGTCATACCGGAGGGGTAGGCACAGTTGCTCCCGCGGGCTGACGCCTGAAGCCGTTCGATTTGGTCAGATGGATAACAACCACTCCTGACCACATCGGGTGAGAATGGCGGCAGGGAGTGGACGAGTGCAACGGGATGGCAGCCGCCGACCACGGAGGTAGGGCACACATGGCACCGAACGACAGCGCAGAGACCACCGGCGAGGCCACGGCCGTGGTCCGTCGCAGGGCGGCGCGCTACATCGTCCCCCTCGCGGTGGCGGGGGTGGCGGCGGCGACGATCGGACTCGTCCCGGCGCTCGCCGACTCCGGCGACCCCCAGCTGCCGAAGATCACGGCACAGGAACTCATCGAGAAGATCGCCGCATCGGACGAGCAGCAGCTCTCCGGCACGGTGAAGATCAGCACCGACCTCGGCATCCCGTCCTTCGGCGGACTCACGGACTCCCTCGTGCCCGGCGCCGGGGCGAGCGACAGCACGTCGAGCGCCGCACCCGACGCCAAGCTGATGGAGCTCACCTCCGGGACGCACACGCTCCGCGTGGCGGCCGACGGCCCCGACAAGCAGCGCCTGTCGATCCTCGGCGAGGGCTCCGAGTACAGCCTGATCCACAACGGCGACGAGGTCTGGGCGTACGACAGCGCGAGCAACGAGGTGTACCACGCGCAGTCCGACGAGGCAGCGCCGAAGGGCGGCAAGGCCAAGGAGCGCACAGCGCCCGAGGGCGTACCGACCACGCCGAGGGAACTGGCCGAGCAGGCGCTTGCCCTGGCGGGCGACACCACGTCCGTCACGGTCGACGGCACGGCGCAGGTGGCGGGACGTGACGCGTACCAGCTGCTGATCAAGCCCAGGCAGTCCGGTTCCACGGTCGGTTCGATCCGGGTCGCGGTGGACGCCGAGAACGGTGTGCCGCTGAGGTTCACCCTGGCGCCGAGCGGCGGCGGCAAGGCCGTCGTCGACGCGGGCTTCACCAAGGTCGACTTCTCCAGGCCCGACACGTCGTTCTTCTCCTTCACCCCGCCCAAGGGCGCGAAGGTGACCGAGGCCGACGAGCTGGAGGCCGAGGCGAAGAAGGACGGCGCGGCGGACAAGGCGCAGAAGGACCTCTCCGCGCTTGAGGACTTCCAGGGCCTCGACGTCATCGGTGAGGGCTGGACGACGATCGCCGAGATCGACGTGCCGGGCGGCGCCGGGCTCCCCGCGGAGGGCTCCGGCGATGTGCCCGCCGAGGCACAGCAGTTCCTGGACGCCCTCGGCGACAAGGTCACCGGCGACTTCGGCTCGGGCACGGTCTTCAAGACCCGCCTGGTCAACGCGCTGATGACGGACGACGGCAAGGTCTACATCGGCGCGGTCACCAAGGACGCGCTGGTGAAGGCGGCCGACACCGCCAAGTAGTACACGCCGTGCACGACGCCCCGCCGTACCCTCCGTACGGCGGGGCGTCGCGTACACGGCCGGGAGAGGACGAGTGCCCATGACCGACACAGTGGCCGGGAGCCGGAAGGCGGGGCCCGACGGGGCACCGGGCGCGGCCGTGATCGAGACCCGCGGCCTCACCAAGCGCTACCGCGGCGGCCAGTTGGCCGTCGACGGGCTCGACCTGAGCGTCCCCGGAGGCAGTGTCTTCGGCTTCCTCGGCCCCAACGGTTCGGGCAAGACCACCACCATCCGGATGCTCCTGGGCCTGATCGACCCGACGGCCGGCACCGCACGCGTCCTCGGCGGCCCCATGCCCTCCGCCGTCCGCACGGTCCTCCCGCACGTCGGCGCGCTGATCGAAGGCCCCGCCCCCTACGGGTTCCTGACCGGCCGGGACAACCTCGTGCGCTACGACTCGGCCGACGCGGCGGCCGACCCGCGCACCCGCCGCGCACGCGTCGACAGCGCCCTGGAGCGGGTGGGCCTCGCCGCCGCGGCGGGCAAGAAGGCCAAGGCGTACTCGCTGGGGATGAAACAGCGCCTCGGGCTCGCCGCCGCGCTCCTCCAGCCGCGCAGACTGCTCGTCCTGGACGAGCCGACCAACGGCCTCGACCCGCAGGGCATGCGCGAGATCCGTTCCCTGATCCGGGAGCTCGCGGCCGAGGGGACGACCGTCTTCCTCTCCTCCCACCTGCTCGACGAGATCGAACAGGTCTGCACCCACGCCGCGGTGATGGCGCGCGGCCGGCTCCTCACCCAGGGCCCGGTCGCGGACCTCGCGGCGGGCACCCGCGGCCGGCTCGCCGTCACCACACCCGACCCGGGCACCGCCGCCCGCATCCTCGGTGAGCACGGCGCGACCGGCCTCCTGACAGACGGGGACCGGGTGAGCGCCGACGCGCCGCCGGGCGGGGTGGAGCCGGCCGACCTCAACGCGGCCCTGGTGCGCGGCGGTGTCCGCGTACGCGCCTTCGGCGTCGAACGGGCCTCGCTGGAGGACGCCTTCGTCGCACTCACCGGAGAGGGATTCGATGTCGCAGGCTGAATCCGTCGTCGCGGCGGCACCCCGCGTACCGCGCCGTGCGCGGTGGACGCTCGGGATCCTCCGCTCCGAACTGACCACCACGCTCCGCCGGGGGCGCACCCTGGCCCTGCTCGGGGTGCTGGCCGCCGTGCCCGTGCTCGTCGGGATCGCCGTGCGGATCGAGACGGGCGACGGCTCGACGGCCGGACCCGGCGGCGGAGGCGGCCCCGCCTTCCTCGCCCAGATCACCGACAACGGCCTCTTCCTGGTCTTCGCCGCGCTCTCCGCGACACTTCCCGTCTTCCTCCCGATGGCGGTCGGTGTCGTCGCGGGCGACTCCGTGGCCGGTGAGGCGAGTGGCGGCACCCTGCGCTACCTCCTGGTCGCTCCGGCGGGCCGCACCAGGCTGCTGCTCGTGAAGTACGCGTCCGTGCTGGTGTTCTGCCTGGTCGCGACTCTCGTCGTGGCGGTCTCGGCGCTCGCGGTGGGGGCGCTGCTCTTCCCGGTCGGCGAGGTCACCACCATCTCGGGGACCCGGATCGGCTTCGGGGAGGGACTCCTGCGGGCCGGACTGATCGCGGTGGTGGTGGCGGCTTCCCTGACCGGGTTCGCGGCGCTGGGGCTGTTCGTCTCCACACTCACCGACAGCGGGATCGCGGCGATGGCAGCCACCGTGGGCGTGCTGATCACCGTGCAGATCCTGGACACGATGCCGCAGCTGGAAGCGATCCACCCGTATCTCTTCCCGCACTACTGGCTGTCCTTCACGGACCTGCTGCGCGAGCCCGTCTACCGGGACGAGATGGTCAAGAACCTCGGTCTGCAGGCGGTGTACGCGGCGGTGTTCGGCTCGGCGGCCTGGGCGCGGTTCACGGCGAAGGACATCACGGTCTGATCCGTGCGGGCCGGCTCGTCAGGGACCGTCCGTGCCGTCGGCCGGTCGAGCCGTCCCCCGATCGGCTCGTCGCGGCACGAACGGCACGAACGGTGTACAGCACGGAACGTCACGACACGGTACGTTCCGTTTCTGCCTGGTCATTGTTCGACTTATGGCGACGGGCTGTCAACAAGCCGTGGCCGGAATCCCCCTATGCTCACCGAATGATCACATCGCCGAGTACTCTGCGCCGCAGCGAGCGATCACGACGGGCCACGCTGGACGCCGCCCTGGAGCTGTGTACGGAGAAGGGGTACGGCCGGGTCACCGTCGAGGCCATCGCGGCGCGCGCCGGTGTGAGCAAGAAGACGATCTACCGCTGGTGGCCGTCGAAAGGGGCGGTGCTCCTGGAGGCCTTCACGGAGGCGCTCGTCGGAGCCACTCCGTTCGGGGACACCGGCGACATCGCGGCCGACCTGCGCACCCACATCAACGGGGCGGTGCGGCTGATGTCCACGGCACCCTACGGCCCCGCCTATGCCGGGATCCTCTCCGAGATGCACCACGACGACGACCTCGCGGCGGCCGTCAGGGACCAGCTCGTCCGCCCGCGCGTCGAGCGCGCGGTGGCGCGGCTGCGCGCCGCCCAGGAGCAGGGGCAGATTCCGGCCGCCGCCGATCTCCCGCTGGCGGTGGAGATGCTCTACGGGCCCGTCTACTACCGCCATGTGCTGCGCAAGCCGGCCCAGGACGAGGAGACGGTCGCCTCCCTCGTGGACCACGTCCTGCGGTCGCTGGGAGCCGGGGCCGCGGGGCCGCCGGCCCCCCGCGACGGGATCAGCTGAAGAAGGTCTTGGCCCGGGACACCGCTCCGGTGTCGGACAGGACGTCTCCGGGCTTGGTGCCGTTGCCCAGCAGTACCCCGCCCCACCGCATCCCCAGATACCGCGCGGAGTTGCGCAGGGTCCCGGCGAGGGGTTCGGCCACCTCCGGATCGCGGTCCGCGAGAGCCGTGACGCCCCACAGCGTCTTCCCGGCCATCCGCCCCTCGAAGCCGATGCCGGGCACCTCCAGCCAGCCCGACCAGTGGTCCAGGTAGCGCTTGGTGGAGGTGGACACCGCGTACCAGTACAGCGGCGAGGCGATGACGACGTCGGTCGCGCCGAGCGTCGCCTCCAGCAGGGTCGCGGCATGCCCGGTGGGGGTCGAGTGGCCACCGTCCCCGTGCCGCAGGTCCTCGAAGTCGGGCAGTGGTATGTCCCGCAGATCCAGCCATCGCTGTTCGTACCCGGCCGGCAGCTGTTCGGCGGCGAGCCGGGCGAGCGTCTCGGTGTTGCCGTCGGCGCGGCTGCTGCCGAGCACGAAGAGGAAACTGCGCGTGGCCATGATGTGATCTCCTCAGTTTGCTGCGTACGTCAATTACCTGCGTCTGCATTATGTGCACACGCAGGTAATCGGCGGTAGGGGATTACTGGTCGAACAGTCGCTCCAGTACCACCGCGACGCCGTCGTCCTGGTTCGACAGTGTGATCTCGTCCGCCGCCGCCCGCAGCTCGGCATGGGCGTTGGCCATCGCCACCCGGTGGCCCGAACGCCGGAACATCGGCAGATCGTTGGGCATGTCGCCGAACGCCAGCGTGTCCGCCGGGGCGAAGCCGAGCAGCTCGGCGGCCAGGGCGAGTCCGGTGCCCTTGTCCACGCCGTGCGGCGCCAGCTCGACCGTGCCGGGGCCCGCCATGGTGACGGACGCCAGCTCGCCCACGGCCCCGCGCGCGGCGGCGGCCAGCTCGTCGTCCGTCAGCCGCGGGTGGCGCACCAGGACCTTGATGATCGGCGCCGCCCACAGCTCGTCACGGCGGCCGGTCCGCTGTGCGGGGAGCGAGGGGTGCGGCATCCGGTAGCCCGGCTCGATCAGCGTCCGGCCCTCGGCCCCGTCCTGGTCGACCGCCGCGAACACCTGGCCGACCTCCGCCTCGATCTTGCCGAGCGCGGTGTCGGCCAGCTCGCGGTCGAGCGTCACCGAGCTCAGCATGCGGGCCGACCCGGCGTCGTACACCTGGGCGCCCTGGCCGCAGACCACGGGGCCCGTGTAGCCGAGGTCCGTGAGCAGCGCCCGTATGCCGGGCACCGCCCGCCCCGTGACGATGAGATGCCGCGCGCCGGCGGACTCGGCGCGGGCGAGGGCGGCACGGGAGCGGGGGCTCACGGTGTCGTCGGGACGCAGCAGGGTCCCGTCGAGGTCCGTGGCGACGAGGGAATATGCGGGTGGCGTCGGCATGGGGCAAGCCTAGGGAGAACGGCTTCCGGCCGTACGCCGCTGACCTGCGCGGACGGTCAGCCCCGTCACTGGACGCAGAATTCGTTGCCCTCCGGGTCCAGCAGGACGTGCCACGACCCGCCGGGTCCGTCGACGGAGCGCACCACGCCCGCGCCCAGCCCCACCAGCCGGGCCACCTCCGTGTCGCGCTGTCCGGGGGCCGCGTGCACGTCCACGTGGAGGCGGTTCTTCACCGTCTTCGGCTCCGGCACGCGCTGGAAGAGCAGCCGCCGTCCGAGGCCCGCCCCGCTCTTCTCGTCGTAGGGATCGTCCGGATGCCGCACGGCCGCGAGGTCGCGCCAGGCGCGGCGGCCGTGGGGCTCGACCGTGGCGGACTCGGGTGCGGCGCCGACGCCGAGCAGTTCCTCGATCAG
This sequence comes from Streptomyces sp. NPDC058637, assembly GCF_042717325.1. Classification (NCBI taxonomy): domain Bacteria; kingdom Bacillati; phylum Actinomycetota; class Actinomycetes; order Kitasatosporales; family Streptomycetaceae; genus Streptomyces; species Streptomyces sp. NPDC058637. Next base: position 48,787 of record NZ_JBHXRD010000005.1, read on the forward strand.
GGGGCTGTTGTCCTCGACCAGGTAGCCGAGGGCCTCGGCCCAGAAGTCGGCCTGGGCGTGCGGGTCGGCGGCGTCGATGACGAGCTTCCAGTGCAGGGTCATGGGGACCGTTCATAGCGGTCCTACGGCTCCGGTGGCAACGGGCGCGCCGGAAACGGGGCCGACTCCCGTGGCCGGGCGTGCCCTATCCGGGCGGACAGGTCCCGCAGGTGTGGGTGTCGAGGGCCGCCAGCAGCTCCTTGGCCGTCCGGCGCACCGCCGGGTCGCCGTCCCCGGCCAGCCGCAGGGCCGTCCCCCGGCCCGCCACGACAGCCTGATGGGCGCCCCGTGTCCACTCGGGCTCGTGCGCGTGCCCGTGGGCGAGGATCGTGCGCAGCAGGCCGAGCACGCCGATGCGGTCCTTCACCGTCTCCACGGCTGCGAGCTCCCACAGGAACGGCACCGTGGCGACCGTCGAGTCGAACACCGCCATGGCGCCTATCCACCGCTCCAGGTCGCTCAGCGCGTCCTCGGCGGACTCGCTGTCGCCCCAGGCGATCCGCGACAGCATGCCGGGGACCTGGGACGCGGAACCATGGGCATGGCGCAGCTCATGCCACTGAACGTGCCTCATGTCCCCCAGAACCGTCCCCATCCGGGCACTCAATCAGCCTTTGCGTGTGCCGTCCACCATGCATGCCACACCCACCCGGTCAGGCCGGTCCAGGCTCGGTCCACGTCGTCCCTGGCCCGCCTGGGACGACGTGGACCGTGGAGCCCTCAGTGGTTCTCCTGGGAGGCGCGCGCGTCGTAGCCGGCGCGGGCTGCCGCGATCTCGCCCTGGTGCTCCTCGGTCCAGGTGACCAGGGAGCGGATGGTGGTGTGCAGCGTCCCGCCGAGCGGTGTGAGCTCGTACTCCACCCGTGGCGGCACGACCGCGTGGACCGTCCGCTCGACCAGCCCGTCGCGCTCCAGCTGGCGCAGGGTGACGGTCAGCATCCGCTGGCTGACGCCGTCGATCTCCCGCTTCAGCTGGGTGAAGCGGAGCTTGCGGCGGTCGAGCAGCGCGATCACCAGCAAAGACCACTTGTCGGCGACCCGGTCGAGGATCTGCCGGACCTCGCAGCCCTCGCGGGTGTCCCACTGGAAGGGGTCCGGATCCCCGGCCGGCGCCTCGCAGGGCGGGGTCCCGGCGATCACGGTGCCTTCGAGGTGACTCGGTGACTTCGAAGTGCCTTCTTCCATGACACGTGATGGTGGCGCACGATGCCAGTGGTTACAAGAGGGAACCGACCCTCCTGTTCGTAACCGTTACGGCTCCGGGCCGATCCGGCCCGCTCCGCCACTCGCCCGTTCCGACGGTTCCGACCACGACAAGGGGACACCTGTGTCTGCCGCCGTACCCACCGCTCCCGCACTCCCCGCCCGGGCCTGGGCCCTGCTGCTCGTCCTGTGCGGCACGATCTTCCTGGAGGGCATCGACGTCGCCATGCTCGCCGTGGCCGTCCCGTCCATCAGGGTCGACCTGGGCCTCTCCACGGGCGCCGCGTCCTGGGTGATGAGCGCCTACGTACTCGGCTACGCCGGTTTCACACTGCTCGGCGGCCGGGCCGCCGACCTCCTCGGCCGACGCCGGATGTTCCTCACCTGGCTCACCGTGTTCCTGCTCTTCTCCGGCCTCGGCGGATTCGCCACCGAGGGCTGGATGCTGATCGTGGCCCGCTTCGTCACCGGTGTGGCCGCCGCGTTCATGACCCCCGCCGCGATGTCGCTGATCACCACCTCGTACGAGGAGGGCCCTCAGCGCAACAAGGCACTCCTGATCTTCGCGGGCACCGCGGCGGGAGGCTTCTCGCTCGGACTCGTCATCGGCGGGCTGCTCACCCAGCTCGGCTGGCGCTGGGTGTTCTTCGCGCCGGTACTGCTCGCCGCGGGCCTCCTGCTCGCGGCCGTCCGTACCGTCCCCGTCGAGCGCAGGCCGGAGCGCACCGGCGGCTTCGACCTGCCGGGTGCCGGCGCGGCGGCCGGCGCGATGCTGCTCCTCGCCTACGCGATCGTGCGCCTGGAGCACGGGGCGGACGGCTGGGGGTGGTCGGCGGGGGCGTTCGCCGCCGGACTGCTCCTGGTCACGCTATTCGTCGTGATCGAACGGCGGACGTCCTCCCCCCTCGTACGGCTCGCGCTGCTGCGCAGGGCGTCCATGATCCGCGCCGACCTCGGGGCACTGCTCTTCGTGGGATCGTTCTTCGGCTTCCAGTTCGTGCTGACCCTGTACCTCCAGGAACTGCGCGGCTGGTCCTCGCTGCAGACCGCGCTCGCCCTGGTGGTGATGGGTGTCGACGCGGTCCTGGCCCCCACGCTCACCCCGCGGCTGGTCAACCGCTACGGCAACGCACGCGTGATCCTCGGCGGTTTCGTCCTCGCCATCGCCTCGTACGGACTGTTCCTGCCGATCGGCCTCGACCAGCCCTACCTCGTCATGTTCCCGGCCCTGTTCCTCACCGGCGCGGCCTTCGCGCTGGCGTACGGCCCGCTGTCGATCGCCGCGACCGACGGGGTGCCCGACGCCGAACAGGGGCTCGCGGGCGGGCTGCTGCACACCTCGACGCAGTTCGGCTCGGCGGTCGGGATCTCGGCCGTGACAGCGGTGTACGGGGCCGTCGCGGCAGGGACGGACGGTTCGGCCGAGGCCACGCAGGCGGCCTTCCGGACGGCGCTGGTGGTGCCCGTGGTGATGGTGGTGCTCGGTGCGCTGATCACCGCGTCGGGGCTGCGGACGGACCGGCAGAAGGCCGGGGGCTCCGGTGGTGCCGCTGCTCCGGATACCGCCGGGGAGCTCCGGGCCGCCGCGGGGGCCCGGAGCTGACGTGCCAGGCGTAGCGGATCCCGGTCAGGGAGCCGGGGTCCGCTCCGTGGTCGCCGGGCCGGTCTCCGAAGCGGAACCCGTGCACACCGGTGCCCCGGCCTCCGCCGCCGGCGCCGCGAGGCGCAGTGCCTCGGCCCGTGTACGCCGGGCCGTCCGCAGCGCGTCCCAGGTCAGCATCATCAGCGCCACCCAGACCAGGGCGAAGCCGGCCCAGCGCTCGGGCGGCATGGCCTCGTGGAAGTACAGGATGCCGAGCCCGAACTGGAAGACCGGCGCGAGGTACTGCAGCAGGCCCAGGACGGACAACGGGACCCGGATCGCCGCCGCGCCGAAGCAGACGAGCGGGACGGCGGTGACGAGGCCCGTCGAGGCGAGCAGGACCCCGTGCCCCGCACCCCCGGCCAGGAACGTCGCGTGGCCGCTCGCCCCTAGCCACAGCAGGAAGCCGAGCGCGGGCAGGAACAGGACGGCGGTCTCGGCGGCCAGGGACTCCAGGCCGCCCATGTTGACCTTCTTCTTCACCAGGCCGTACGTCGCGAACGAGAACGCCAGCACCAGCGAGACCCACGGCGGCTGCCCGTAGCCGATCGCCAGCACGAGCACCGCGGCGAAACCGGTCGCCACCGCGGCCCACTGCACGGGCCGCAGGCGCTCGCCGAGCAGCAGGACGCCCATGGCGATGGTGACCAGCGGATTGATGAAGTAGCCGAGTGAGGCCTCGACCACGTGGCCGTTGTTGACGGCCCAGATGTAGAGACACCAGTTGACCGATATGACGGTCGCGGCGATCGCGATCAGGCCGAGCTTCCGCGGCTGCCCCGCCAGCTCGCGCACCCAGGCCCAGCGGCGCAGGAGCAGCAGGGCGATCCCGACGACGCCCAGTGACCAGACCATCCGGTGCGCGAGGATCTCCACCGCTCCGGACGGCTTCAGCAGCGGCCAGAAGAGGGGCACCAGACCCCACATCCCGTACGCGCCCATCCCGTACAGCAGGCCAGCCCGCTGCTCGTTCTTTCCCTTCACGGGCCCTCCCGGCACTCCCGCGTCGGCGATCGGCCGACCGCACGACGGTAGCGCCGGAAAGGGCCCGTGTCATAGCCGTCTCACGGAAACGGTCGTGACAAGCGATCGTGGCAGGGGTGGTCCCGCGTCACGCCGTGGCCACCGCGGCGGCCACCGTCTCGGCCAGCGGCGTCGTCGGCCGGCCGATCAGCCGGGCCAGGTCGCCGCTCGTGCCCGCGAGCAGCCCGCGCCTGATCGCCTCGTCGACGTCGACCAGGATCGAGGCGAAGCCCTCGGGCAGGCCCGCTCCTACGAGGATCTCCCGGTGCGCGGCGGCCGGGACGTCGCTGTACGTGATCTCCTTGCCGGTCGCGGCGGAGACCGTGGCGGCGTACTCGGTCAGGGACCAGGCGACGTCACCGCTCAGCTCGTACGCCGCGCCGAGGTGGCCCTCGCCGGTCAGTACGGCGGCGGCGGCCGCCGCGTAGTCGGCCCGGGTGGCGGAGGCGACACGCCCCTCGCCCGCGTTCGCGACGACGGTCCCGTGCTCCAGGACGGGGGCCAGGTTCGCCGTGTAGTTCTCGGTGTACCAGCCGTTGCGCAGGAAGGTGTGGGGGAGCCCGGAGTCCAGGATCAGCTGCTCGGTCACCTTGTGCTCGGCGGCCAGCTGGAAGTCCGCGTCCGGGCCGCCCAGTACGCCCGTGTAGGCGAGCTGCGCGACTCCGGCGGTCCTGGCCGCCTCGATCACGGCGGTGTGCTGCGGCACCCGCCTGCCGACCTCGCTGCCCGACACCAGCAGGACGCGGTCGCCTGCCCGGAAGGCCTCGGAGAGGGTCCGGGGGCTGTCGTAGTCGGCGACGCGGATCCCGACACCCCGGGCGGCGAGGCCGGCGGCCTTCTCCTCGTTCCGGACGACCGCGGCGATCCGGTCCGCCGGGACCGTGGCGAGCAGCCGCTCGACGACGAGACTGCCGAGCTCGCCGGTGGCTCCGGTGACAACGATGCTCATGGGGTTCTCCTTCTGGGTGCGCTGATCCTCGTACGGACTCTCTCCACTCACTGTAAAGAGGGCACTAACCAAACGAAAGTACCCACTTTGAAGTAAGGTACTGGTATGAGCGTAAGTGTGGAGCGGACCGCGAGTGTGAACCAGCCGATGTGCCCCTCCCGGCTGGTGCTGGAACACGTCACCAGCCGATGGGGCGTCCTCGTGCTGGCCGCGCTGCTGGAGCGCTCGTACCGCTTCAGCGAGCTGCGCCGCGAGGTCGGCGGGGTCAGCGAGAAGATGCTGGCCCAGACCCTGCAGACCCTGGAGCGCGACGGCTTCGTGCACCGCGACGCGAAGCCCGTCATCCCGCCCCGGGTGGACTACTCGCTCACCCCGCTCGGCAAGGAGGCCGCCGACCAGGTCTGGGGGCTGGCCCGCTGGACCGAGCGGCGCGTGGACGCCGTGCAGGCGGCCCGCGAGGCGTACGACGAGGCCCGGAGCTGACCGTTCGGGTCGGCTCCGGGCCTCTGTCGACGTGCCCCGGACTCTCGCGTGCCCGGGTGTGTGCGGGTCAGCCGACGACGGTCCAGGTGTCGTTGCCGGCGAGGAGGGTGCTCAGATCACCCTTGCCGTGCTGCTCGATGGCGGAGTCGAGCTGGTCGGACATCAGGGTGTCGTAGACCGGACGCTCCACACTGCGCAGAACCCCGATGGGGGTGTGGTGCAGTGTGTCGGGGTCGGCCAGGCGGGACAGGGCGAAGGCCGTGGTCGGGCTCGGGTTGTGCGCGTCGTGGACGAGGATCCGGGACTGGTTCTCCTCGGTCACCGCGACGACGTTCAGATCGCCCGTGACCGGGTCGCGGACGACACCCTTGGACCCCTCGGCCCCGAAGCGGATGGGCTGGCCGTGTTCCAGGCGGATGACCGCCTCCTCCGCCCTGTCCTTGTCCTTGAGGGCCTCGAAGGCACCGTCGTTGAAGATGTTGCAGTTCTGGTAGATCTCGACCAGCGCCGTACCCGGATGGTCCGCGGCGGCCCGCAGCACCCCGGTGAGGTGCTTGCGGTCGGAGTCCACCGTGCGGGCCACGAAGGACGCCTCCGCGCCGAGCGCCAGGGAGACCGGGTTGAAGGGGGCGTCGAGTGAACCCATCGGGGTCGACTTGGTGATCTTCCCGAGCTCCGACGTGGGGCTGTACTGGCCCTTCGTCAGACCGTAGATCCTGTTGTTGAAGAGGAGGATCTTGAGGTTCACGTTGCGGCGCAGGGCGTGGATCAGGTGGTTCCCGCCGATGGAGAGCGCGTCACCGTCCCCGGTGACGACCCACACGCTCAGGTCGCGCCGCGAGGTGGCGAGACCGGTCGCGATGGAGGGGGCGCGCCCGTGGATCGAGTGCATCCCGTAGGTGTTCATGTAGTACGGGAAACGGGACGAGCAGCCGATGCCGGAGACGAACGCGATGTTCTCCTTGGCCAGCCCCAGCTCGGGCATGAAGCCCTGCACCGCCGCGAGGACCGCGTAGTCACCGCAACCCGGGCACCAGCGCACCTCCTGGTCGGACTTGAAGTCCTTCATGGACTGCTTGCCCTCGGCCCTGGGGACCAGGTGGAGGAGTTCGTTGGTGTCAGGCATCAATGGCCTCCTTGAGGACTGTGGCGAGCTGCTCGGCCTTGAAGGGCATTCCGTTGACCTGGTTGTAGCTCTGCACGTCGACGAGGTACCTCGCCCTCAGCAGGGTGGCGAGCTGCCCGAGGTTCATCTCCGGGACGACGACCTTGTCGTAACCCCCCAGCACCTCGCCGAGGTTCTTCGGGAACGGGTTGAGATGGCGCAGGTGCGCCTGCGCGATCGTCTCGCCGGACGCCCGCAGCCGGCGGACGGCCGCGGTGATCGGCCCGTACGTCGAACCCCAGCCCAGCACGAGCGTCCTCGCGCCGGCCGGGTCGTCGACCTCGATGTCGGGCACCGTGATGCCGTCGATCTTGGCCTGCCGGGTGCGGACCATGAAGTCGTGGTTCGCCGGGTCGTAGGAGATGTTCCCCGTGCCGTCCTGCTTCTCGATCCCACCGATCCGGTGCTCCAGGCCGGGCGTGCCCGGTACGGCCCAGGGGCGGGCCAGGGTCTCCGGGTCGCGCTTGTACGGCCAGAACACCTCGGTGCCGTCGGCGAGTTCATGATTCGGCCCGGTCGCGAACCGCGTCCGCAGGTCGGGCAGGCTGTCCGCCTCCGGGATCCGCCACGGCTCCGAACCGTTCGCCAGGTACCCGTCCGACAGCAGGAACACCGGGGTCCGGTACGTCAGCGCGATACGGGCCGCGTCCAGGGCCGCGTCGAAGCAGTCCGCCGGAGTCCTCGGCGCGACGATCGGAACCGGCGCCTCACCGTTGCGGCCGAACATGGCCTGAAGCAGATCGGCCTGCTCGGTCTTGGTGGGCAGACCCGTGGAGGGGCCGCCCCGCTGGATGTCGATGATCAGCAGCGGCAGCTCCAGGGAGACGGCGAGGCCGATCGTCTCCGACTTCAGCGCCACCCCCGGCCCCGACGTCGTCGTCACCGCGAGGGAACCCCCGAACGCGGCGCCCAGCGCGGCCCCGATCCCCGCGATCTCGTCCTCCGCCTGGAACGTCCGCACACCGAAGTTCTTGTGCCGGGACAGTTCGTGCAGGATGTCGGACGCCGGAGTGATCGGATACGAACCCAGGTAAAGGGGGAGATCCGCCTGCTGGCCGGCCGCGATCAGCCCGTACGACAATGCGAGATTCCCGGAGATGTTGCGGTACGTACCCGTCGGGAACGCCTGCGTCGCGGGAGCGACCTCGTAGGAGACCGCGAAGTCCTCCGTCGTCTCCCCGAAATTCCAGCCCGCCCGGAAAGCCGCCACATTCGCCTCGGCGATGACCGGCTTCTTGGCGAACTTGGACCGAAGAAACTTCTCCGTACCCTCGGTCGGCCGGTTGTACATCCAGGACAACAGGCCGAGCGCGAACATATTCTTCGACCGCTCGGCCTCCTTACGGGAGAGACCGAACTCCTTCAAAGCCTCGATCGTCAACGTCGTCAACGGAACGGGATGCAGATTGTAGGCCTCGAGAGACCCGTCCTCCAGGGGTGACGTCTCATATCCGACTTTCGCCATCGGACGCTTCGTGAACTCGTCGGTGTTCACGATGATGTCGGCCCCGCGCGGAACATCCTCGATATTGGCCTTCAGCGCGGCGGGATTCATCGCGACCAGCACATTCGGCGCGTCGCCCGGCGTCAGGATGTCGTGGTCCGCGAAATGCAGCTGGAACGACGAAACGCCCGGCAGGGTTCCGGCAGGTGCCCGGATCTCGGCCGGGAAGTTCGGCAGGGTCGACAGGTCGTTCCCGAACGACGCCGTCTCCGACGTGAACCGGTCACCCGTCAGCTGCATGCCGTCGCCGGAGTCACCCGCGAAACGGATGATCACCCGGTCCAGACGGCGGATTTCCTTCTCAGTGGTACCCGTTCGATCGGACTGGGCAGCGCGTTGCTCCCCGACGACAGCCTCGCTGGGCTCGTCGGTCTTTCCGGCTGGGCTACTGACCTGGCTGGTCACTGAACTGGACCTCCCTCGGGGCGGCGGCTCGGGACCGGCCGGCCCGCCGGCGGTCCAGGCCCCACCCTACTTCTGTAAGGGTCGCCTTCCTTGGACCGATCATATGGTGGACGCGTTTTCGAGACATCGGTTCGTCACGCTTTGCCATGGTCACGGACCCCCAAGCCGTCGGACGAACACCCCTCGGTGCTCATACTTTCGTTGTAGGCCTGGGTTTTCGCTGTACTGCCGCTAGATCATCCGACTTTCACGAGTTGAGATAGGTGAGAACAGCCAGAACACGCCGGTGATCCCCGTCACTGGGGGAAAGTCCCAGTTTCTGGAAGATGTTGCTGACGTGTTTTTCCACCGCTCCGTCGCTGACCACCAGCTGTCTGGCCACGGCCGAATTCGTGCGGCCCTCCGCCATCAGACCGAGGACCTCACGCTCGCGCGGCGTGAGCCCCGCCAGCACGTCCTGCTTGCGGCTGCGGCCCAGCAGCTGCGCCACGACCTCGGGGTCCAGTGCCGTGCCGCCCCGCGCCACCCGCACGACGGCGTTCACGAACTCCCTGACCTCGGCGACCCGGTCCTTGAGCAGGTAGCCCACACCCGAGCTGCTGCCGGCCAGCAGCTCGGTGGCGTACTGCTCCTCGACGTACTGCGACAGCACCAGCACCCCGATGTCCGGGTAGTCCTTCCGCAACCGCACCGCGGCCCGCACCCCCTCGTCGGTGTGGGTCGGCGGCATCCGCACATCGGCGACCACCACGTCGGGCAGCGCGTCCTGCGCCGCGAGGTCGCCCACCGTCCTGATCAGCGCCTCGGCGTCCCCGACCCCCGCCACGACGTCGTGCCCGAAGTCGGTCAGCAACCGGGTGAGTCCCTCCCGGAGCAGTACCGAATCCTCGGCGATGACGACCCGCACTCTGTCCTCCACGACGCTGTTGTCCCCCACTGTCGGTGTGTTGCTCGTGTACGCCGCTGTACGCGCCGCCCCTACGCCGTCCAGCATCCCAGGATCCGGCGCCCGGATGGGCTGTACCGCGGACCTGCCCGCCTGCCCGCCTGCCCGCCGGTCCGCCGGTCCGCCCGCGCCGGTGGTTGCGCGCGCCGGTGCACCCCAGGCGCTCGGCAGCGCCCCGGAGCCATGAGGGCGTCCGGGGCGCTGCTGTCGGTGGCCTGTGGGTGCGGGGCCGGTGGCCCGTGGGTGCCGGCCGGGCGGTTCAGCCCCGCCAGGGCAGTTCGGCGGTGACCGTCGTCGGACCGCCCGCGGGGGAGTCGACGAGGAGGAGACCGTCAACCGCGTCCAGGCGCTCGGTCAGCCCGGCCAGGCCGCTGCCCGACGAGACGTCCGCCCCGCCGAGCCCGTTGTCGGTCACCTGGAGCATCAGCCGGTCCGCGGTACGCCACACGTCGACCGAGGCGCGGGTGGCCCGGGCGTGCTTGCTGACGTTCTGGAGGAGTTCCGAGACGGTGAAGTAGGCGATGCCCTCGATGGCCTGTGCGGGCCTCGAACCGAGGTCGACGGACACGTTGACGGGGACGGTGCAGCGGGAGGCGATGGCGGAGAGTGCGGCGTCGAGTCCTCGGTCGGTGAGGACGGCGGGGTGGATGCCCCGGGCGAGGTCGCGGAGTTCCTGGAGGGCGACCTTGACCTCTCCGTGGGCCTCGTCGACCATGCGGGCGGCGGCTTCGGGGTCGTCGGTGAGTTTCTCCTTCGCCAGGCCCAGATCCATGGCGAGGGCGACGAGGCGGGCCTGGGCGCCGTCATGGAGGTCGCGTTCGATGCGGCGCAGGTCGGCGGCGGCCGTGTCCACGACCACCCCCCGGTCCGACTCCAGCTCGGAGACCCGGGTCGCCAGCCGGGAGGGACCCAGCAGACCGGCGACCATCAGCCGGTCGACGGACGCCAGCCCACGGATGATCCACGGCGTGACCAGGACGATCCCCAGACCGGCGGCGCAGGTCACGGCCAGCTCGAAGGGCGAGTCGAGGTAGACCTGGTGCGTACGGTCCCCGTACAGCTGGATGCCGTCGATCCCCGCGTACACCGGGAAGACCCAGTGCCACAGCGGGTAGGTGAACGCCGCCCATCCGTACGACCAGAACGTCAGCGCGACGCAGAAGGCGAACACGGCCCACGGGAAGTGCAGCAGCGCGTACAGCAGATGACGCCAGGACGCCCCGCTCTTCAGCACGGCCCCGACCCAGGACATCAGGCCGCCCGTCTTCCCCCGCAACGGCTCCGGATCCGGTACGTCGAGCTTCAGCAGCCCGCGCGCACGGCCCCGCTCCAGCACGCCGAACCCGCGGCACATGACGAGTCCGGCGGCGAGTATCGGAATGCCGAGGAAGGTGATGAGCATGCCCAGCCCCAGCGACGTCATCGTCACCGCGAAGCTGAACAGCACCACGCTGATCGGCAGGCTCAGGAGCAGATAACCCAGCTCGCGCCAGGTCCGTGCCTCGACGGGCGCGCGGAGCGCCGCCGGGAGGAGGTGCTTCGTCCGGGGTGCCGGCGAAGGGTCGCCCGATCCGGCACCGGTCCTGTGATGGTCCCGCGTGTCCGGTCCGTATGCCGTGGCCATGAGTGGCGTCCGTCCGTTTCTTCCGAGCGGGAACTCCCCGCGGGCCTGTACTTCGGCTGATAGCTCAAGACTGCTGTGCCGGGCGGCGCCGCACCATGAGGGCGGTCTCCGTATCCGGCCGGGGGTTTTCCCCACCCCTGGGGCCGCCCGGGCACGCGGGGGGTCTCCGGGGCATGCCCGGATCGCGGGGCCCGCGGGATCTGTGGGGACCCGCGGGGGCCTCCGGTGCCGTACGTGGCCCGCGGTCAGGCGGGCTTCACCGCGACGTCCGTACGGTCCCGCCAGGGCAGTTCCGCGGTGACCACGGTGGGCCCGCCCTCCGGGGAGTCCAGGACGAACAGCCCGTCGACCGCCCCCAGCCGCTCCGCCAGTCCCGCCATGCCCGTACCGCCGTCCAGCCGCGCACCGCCGGCCCCGTCGTCCTGGACCTGGATCAGCAGCCGGTCCCCCGAGCGCCATACCTCGACCGAGGCCGACCGGGCACGGCTGTGCTTGCTGACGTTCTGGAGGAGTTCCGAGACGGTGAAGTACGCGATGCCCTCGATCGCCTCCGCCGGCCGTCCGGGCAGGTCGACGGACACGTTGACGGGGACGGTGCAGCGGGAGGCGATGGCGGAGAGTGCGGCGTCGAGTCCTCGGTCGGTGAGGACGGCGGGGTGGATGCCCCGGGCGAGGTCGCGGAGTTCCTGGAGGGCGACCTTGACCTCTCCGTGGGCCTCGTCGACCATGCGGGCGGCGGCTTCGGGGTCGTCGGTGAGTTTCTCCTTCGCCAGGCCGAGGCCCATGGCGAGGGCGACGAGGCGAGCCTGGGCGCCGTCGTGGAGGTCGCGTTCGATGCGGCGCAGGTCGGCGGCGGCCGTGTCCACGACCACCCCCCGGTCCGACTCCAGCTCCGCGATCCTGCGTTCCAGTTCGTCCGAGGGCGACAGCAGCCCGCGCGCCATCGCACGGTCCGCGTTCGTCAGCCCCCGCGCGATGAACGGCAGCACCGGCCAGAGCACGAACAGACTCACCAGCGTCACGGCGAACGTCACCACGCCCCACGGCAGCCGCATGAACGAATACAGCAACGCCCGCCATGCCACCGGGTCCTTCAGCGCCGACCACAGCCAGGCGAAGAAGCCCGCGTCCCGGCGGCTGAGCGACATCGGACTCGGCTCGTCGATCCGCACCCCGAGCATGCCCCGCGCCCGGCCCCGCTCGGCCCGGCCCAGTCCCCGGGCACCCTGCAGCCCGAGGGCGAGCAGCGGCAGTCCGACCACGGTGACCGAGAGCCCCACACCCACACCGACGAGGAACACGGCGTAGACGAATCCGGCGATCGCCATCGGCAGGTTGGCCAGGAGATAGGCGATCTCCTTCCACGTCCACCCGTCGAAAGCGAAGCGGGCGCGTGGGGGGAGGTCGTTGTCCGGCATGGCGGGGCTCATGGTCATACCGCAAGCCTGCCGGGCCGGGGGCGCCCACGCCATGGGGTTCGTGGGTGGGGGCGAAGTAGGGATAACCCCACCAGATGTGTGACGCGGCTGCTTACCCTCCCTTTAACAGGGCCTAGACTCCCGTGCGTACAGACCGTCGAACAGGCTGAGGGAGCGAGGGGCGGACGTGGCGGACGTGCCGGGACCGACCGTTCTCGCGTCGGACTACTTCCAGAGCTACTCAGTCGTCGGACTGCTCGCCGTGGTCGGCGTGCTGTTCGTCGCCGTCGCCTTCGGGGCCGGCCGACTGCTCAGGCCCGTGGTCCCGACGCCGGAGAAACTCCTCACGTACGAGTGCGGCGTGGACCCCGTGGGGGAGGGCTGGGCCCACACCCAGGTCCGCTATTACGTGTACGCCTTCCTGTACGTGATCTTCGCCGTCGACTCGATCTTCCTGTTCCCGTGGGCGACGGTGTTCGCGGCGCCCGGATACGGTGCGACGACGCTGGTGGAGATGTTCATCTTCCTCGGCTTCCTGGCCGTGGGACTGCTCTACGCATGGAAGAAGGGCGTCCTCGAATGGGCGTGACGAGCCGGCCGAACCCCGAACCCCCCGTTTCGCTGCCCGACCCGACGACGCTGCCCGAGCCGCAGAGGCTCGGCGTGCTGTCCCGGCTCGCGCCCGAACCGATGAAGGTGGTCCTCAACTGGGGCCGCCGCTACAGCCTCTGGGTCTTCAACTTCGGACTCGCCTGCTGCGCCATCGAGTTCATCGCCGCCTCCATGGCGCGCCACGACTTCATCCGGCTCGGTGTGATCCCCTTCGCGCCCGGCCCCCGGCAGGCCGACCTCATGATCGTGTCCGGCACGGTGACGGACAAGATGGCCCCGGCCGTGAAGCGGCTGTACGAGCAGATGCCCGAACCCAAGTACGTCATCTCCTTCGGCGCCTGCTCCAACTGCGGCGGCCCGTACTGGGACTCGTACTCGGTGACGAAGGGCGTCGACCAGATCATCCCCGTCGACGTGTACGTACCCGGCTGCCCGCCCCGGCCCGAGGCGCTGCTCCAGGGCATCCTCAAGCTCCAGGAGAAGATCGCCCGCGAGTCGCTCGCCGACCGGTACGCCACCGGGGGCGCGGCCCGGCCCTCGGCCGCCGCCCTGCGCAGCGGTCTCGTCGCCGCCCCGCAGACGCCGGGGGAGGAGCCGAAATGACTGCCGCGGACACCTATGACCGGCTGCCGGACGCGGTCACCGACATCTTCGGCGCGGACGCCACCGCCACGTACGCGTACGACCTGCTCACCGTCGACGTCCCCGCCGCCGCCTGGACCGACGCCCTCGAAACGGCCCGTGACGCACTGGGCTGCACCTACTTCGACTGGCTGAGCGCGGTCGACGAGGGCACCGCCTTCCGCGTCTGCGCCCATGTCGCGGCGCTGGGCGACGGTACGGTCCGGCGCCTGCTCGTCCGCACGACCGTGCCGCACGAGGCCGCCACCCTGCCCAGCGCCATCGGCGTGTACGCGGGCGCGGAATGGCACGAGCGCGAGACGCACGAAATGTTCGGCATCGGCTTCGAGGACCACCCGCACCTGGTCCCGCTGCTGCTGCCCGAGGGCTTCGAAGGCCACCCACTGCGGAAGGACTTCGTCCTGGCGGCCCGGGTCGCCAAGGCCTGGCCGGGCGCGAAGGAACCGGGCGAGTCCGAGCACGGTGGGCCCAAGCGGCGCACGATGCTGCCGCCGGGCGTGCCCGACCCGAACGAGTGGGGCCCGCTCAAGGGCCAGCTCCCGCCCGCCCAGGCCCGCCCCGCCAGGGCAGCCCGCGCGGCGGGCGACCGGCCGGTACGCCGGGCCCGCAGCGTGACCGAGGGCTCGGCGGCACAGCGGCCCGCGGGGGACGCAGCGGCGGACGCGGCTACTGGGGCGGGTACGGGTACGGACGCGGCGGCCACGCCGCCGGCGCGCCGCACACGCAGCGCGTCCCAGGGCTCGGCCTCCCAGACCACGGACCCGGCGTCGAAGCCCGCCCCGTCCGACCCCGCACCGTCCCGGCAGGCCGAGGCACCCGCCACCGGGGCACCGGCTGACACCGGGTCGGCCGGCACCGGGTCCACGGGCTCCCGGCAGCCTCGCGCGGTCCGCAGCACGGACGCACCCTGGCACCACGCCCGCCCCGCTTTCGACGGCGCCCCGGCGTCGGATTCCGGCACCCGGGGGTCCGGCACTCCGGACTCGGGGACTCCGGCCGACGACTCCGCAACGCCCGCCCCGGAACCCGGCCCCGCGTCCGAGCCGCAGCCCGAGGCCAGCGAGCCGAGGTCCGGGCCCACGGAGCAGGAGCCGGAGTCCACCGAACCCGAGGCGGGGCCCGCCGAACATCAGGCGGGATCCGCCGAAACGGAGTCGGTGTCACGGCCCGAGGAGCCGGCGTCCGCGAAGCCTGCCTCGCCGAGCGAGGACCGAGCCGCCGAGCCCGAAGAACGGCAGGCGGAGCCCGAAGAACGGCAGGCGGAAGCCGGGAGCGAGCCCGAGTCCGCACCGACACCGCAGCCCCAGGACGCCGCCGACACCACGCCAGATGCCGCGCCGACGTCTGAAGCCGCGCCCGGGCCCGGCGGCGACAGGCGGCCTGATTCCGAGCCCGAGCGCCGCGCCGACACCGGGCCAGCCCCCGATGCCGCGTACGCCGCCGACGCCGCGCCGGACCCTGCGCCCGACCCCGACCCCGACCCCGACCCCGACGCCGGGCCAGGCCCCGCGCCCCGAACCGACCGTCCCGCCGGAGGCGATACCGCGTGAACGACGTACTCGACGTCGCCCTCCGGCTCCTCATCGTCTTTGCCGTGTTCATGGTCGTCCCGCTGATCGTGGGGCAGGCCGAGCACAAAGTGATGGCTCACATGCAGGGCCGCCTCGGCCCCATGTACGCGGGCGGGTTCCACGGCTGGGCCCAGCTCGTCGCGGACGGGGTGAAGTTCGTACAGAAGGAAGACGTCGTCCCGGCGGGCGCGGACCGCCGTATCTTCCAGCTGGCCCCCGCCGTCGCCCTCCTCCCGTACCTCCTCGTGATCGTCGCCATCCCGATCGGCCCCGGCGAGGGCGCGGTCGGTCAGGTCGTCGACGCGGGCATCTTCTTCGTCCTCGCCGTCATGGGCGTCGGAGTGCTCGGCTCCCTGATGGCGGGCTGGGCCTCGGCCAACAAGTTCTCCCTGCTCGGCGGCCTCCGTACCGCCGCGCAACTGCTCGCGTACGAGCTTCCGATGCTGCTCGCCGCCGCCTCGGTGGCCATGGCGGCCGGTACCGTCTCGCTCCCCGGCATCCTCAACGCCTTCGAGTGGTGGTGGCTGCCCTGGCAGATCGTCGGCGCCCTCGTCTTCTTCGTGGCAGGGCTCGCCGAACTCCAGCGCCCGCCCTTCGACATGCCGGTCGCCGACTCGGAGATCATCTTCGGCGCGTACACCGAGTACACGGGCCTCCGGTTCGCCCTGTTCCTGCTCGCCGAGTACGCCGGGATCGTCGTCCTGTGCGCGCTGACCACCGTCCTCTTCCTCGGCGGCTGGCACGGCCCGCTCGGCGCCGACGGGCTCGGCTGGGTCTGGACCCTGCTCAAGACGGGCATCCTCGCCTTCGTCGTCATCTGGCTCCGCGTCACCTATCCCCGACTGCGCGAGGACCAGCTGCAGAAGCTCGCCTGGACCACGCTCATCCCCCTCGCCCTCGCGCAGATCGCGCTCACCGGCATCGTGAAGGTGGCGATCAACTAGTGCCTCCGATCCCCGGCGCAGGCCTGGCCAAGGGTCTCGCCGTCACCCTGCGGACCATGACGAAGCGCACCGTCACGGCTCAGTACCCGGACGTCCAGCCCGAACTGCCGCCCAGGACCCGCGGCGTCATCGGGCTGTTCGAGGAGAACTGCACGGTGTGCATGCTCTGCGCCCGTGAGTGCCCTGACTGGTGCATCTACATCGACTCCCACAAGGAGACGGTGCCCGCGGCCGCCCCCGGTGGCCGCGAGCGCAGCCGCAACGTCCTGGACCGCTTCGCGATCGACTTCGCCCTCTGCATGTACTGCGGTATCTGCATCGAGGTGTGCCCCTTCGACGCACTGTTCTGGTCGCCGGAGTTCGAGTACGCCGAGACGGACATCCACGAGCTCACCCATGAGCGCGACAAGCTCCGCGAATGGATGTGGACCGTGCCCGAGCCGCCGGCGCTCGACCCGGGAGCCGAGGAGCCGAAGGAGATCGCGGCCGCCCGCAAGACGGCGGAGAAGCTCCAGGCAGCCCAGGAAGCCGAACAGGCAGCGGAACGGAACGCCGAGCAGGCCTCCGAAGGCGACACGGAACAGGGAGGGCAGGCATGACCCTGGCAGTCGTCGGCCACCCCGGCTTCCTCTCCCCGACCGGCGTCGAGATCGCCTTCCTCCTCGTCGGTGTCGCCACCCTCGGCGCGGCGGTCATCACCGTCACGACCAGGCAGCTGGTGCACGCGGCCCTCTGGCTCGTCGTCGCGCTCGGCGGTCTGGCCGTCGAGTACCTCCTGCTCACGGCCGAGTTCATCGCCTGGGTACAGGTCCTGATCTACGTCGGTTCCATCGTCGTGCTCCTCCTCTTCGGGCTGATGCTCACCCGAGCGCCCATCGGCCGTTCCCCGGACGCCGACTCGGAGAACCGATGGATCGCCCTCGGCGTGGCCGGCGCCTCGGCGGCCGCCCTCGTCTGGGTCGTCGTGGACGCCTTCCGCACGACCTGGATCGACCTGGACGGCCCCGCCCAGGGCTCCACCGAGGCCACCGGCGCATTCCTCTTCCGGCACTGGGTGCTGCCCTTCGAGGCGCTCTCCGTCCTGCTGCTCGCCGCCCTCGTCGGCGCGATCGTCCTGTCCCGCAAGGACCGAGAGGACAAGAGCTGATGCACCTCGCCTATCCCGCCGTGCTCGCCGCCCTCCTCTTCTGCACCGGTCTGTACGGCGTACTCGCCCGCCGCAACGCGATCCTCGTCCTGATGTCCGTCGAGCTGATGCTCAACGCCGTCAACCTCAACCTGGTCGCCTTCGACGTCTGGCTCCGCGACGCACTCCACTCCGGCCAGGCGCTCACCCTCTTCACCATCGCCATCGCCGCAGCCGAGATCGGCATCGGCCTCGCGATCGTCCTCGCCGTCTACCGCAACCGGGGCAGCTCGGCCATCGACCGCCTCCGCGACACCGCGGAGACCGACGAGGCCGAAACGCTCCCCGGCGACGAGGAAACCGGCGACGAGGACACCGCTCACGGCACCGCAGACCAGGCCACTGCTCCGGCAGGGAAGGCAAAGAAGGCAGAGGCCACCGCGTGACCACCACGACCCTCGCCGTCCTCGTCCCCCTCCTCCCCTTTCTGGGCGCGGCGGCCGGACTCCTCCTCGGCAGGACCGCCCCCGGCTTCGCCCGCCCCCTCGCCGTCCTGCCCACCCTCGCCGCAGCCGTCATCGCCGTCGTCGTCGCGGTACGCCAGGGCGGCGGCCCGGCCATCGACGCCGCGACCCAGCTCACCCCCACCGGCTCGGTCCCCATCGACCTCGCCCTGCACCTCGACGGCTTCGCCGTCCTCGTGGCCGTCCTCGTCGGACTCGTCGCCACCTGCGTGCAGATCTACTCGACGGCCTACCTGCGCGACGACACCCGGTACACCTCGTACGCGGCCCTCGTCTCCCTCTTCACCTCCGCGATGCTGCTCGTCGTCTACTCCGGCGACCTGATGGTGCTCCTGGTCGGCTGGGAGATCATGGGCATCTGCTCGTACTTCCTCGTCGGCCACTACTGGGAGACGCCCGAGGCCCGCGCCGCCTCTCTCAAGGCGTTCCTCGTCACCAAGCTCGGCGACGTCCCCTTCCTCATCGGACTGTTCGCCCTCGCCGCCGACACCGGCACATTCCGCATCACCGGCATCCTGGCCGCCGTCACGAACGGCGGACTCGACCACCCCACCCTCATCGCCCTGCTGCTCCTCGCGGGCGTCGCCGGAAAATCCGCGCAGTTCCCCCTGCACACCTGGCTGCCCGACGCGATGGCCGGCCCGACCCCCGTCTCCGCGCTCATCCACGCAGCGACGATGGTCGCCGCCGGTATCTACTTCGTGGCCCGGCTCCTCCCCGTGTTCGCCGCCTCCGGTGCGGCCCTCGTCGTCCTCGCCGTGATGGCGGCCGTCACGATGATCGGCTCCGGACTCGCCGCACTCGCCCAGGACGACATCAAACGCGTCCTCGCGTACTCGACCATCGGCCAGCTCGGCTACATGTCCGGCGCCCTGGCCGTCGGCGACCGCGGGGCCGCCGTCTTCCACCTCATCTCCCACGGCGCGTTCAAGGCCGTGCTCTTCCTGGCGGCCGGCGTCGTCATCCACGCCGCGGGAACCAACTCACTCGCCGCCATGTCCCGCATGGGCGGCCTCACCAAGCGGATCCCCGACGCCTACTGGACGATGACCGTCGCCCTCCTGGCACTCGCCGCGATCCCCCCGTTCGCCGGCTTCTTCTCCAAGGAAGCCGTCCTCGTGGCCGCCGAGCACACCGCCCTCGGCGACCGCGACATCGCCCCGGCCGCCGCCGGCTGGACGATCCTCGTCGCCGGGCTCCTCGCCGCGGTCCTCACCGCCGCCTACGCCACCCGCCTCTGGCTCCTCGCGTTCCGCGGGCGTGGCCCGGAGGCACCCGACCACGGCAAGCAGCCCGTCGCGATGACCTCCGTCCTCTGGGTCCTCGCCGTCCCCACGATCGCCTTCGGCCTCACCGCCGGAGTCATCACCGACTGGTTCGACGGACACAGCCTCACCCCGACCCTGACGACCGCGGTCCTCTCCACCGGCGTGTGCCTCGTCGGCGGACTCGTCACCTACGGGGCCTGGCGCCACACCACGGCAATCGCCGACCGCCCCCCGGTCGGCGCGGTCGCCGCCCACCCCGACGCCGAACCCGCCCTCGTCGAAGTCGAGGCGATGACGTCACACACCGCCGCGTACGGCACCATCGCGGACGCCCCCGACCCGTCAGACCCCGGCCGTCTCCTCCTCGGCCCCCTCCACCGCCACGCGGTCACCGGCTTCCACCTCGACGCCCTGTACACGAAGCTCTTCGTCAGCCCCGTCCAGGCCGCCGCCCGCCTCGTCCGCTTCCTGGACCGTGAGGTCGTCGACACGTACGTCCGCGGCTCGGGCAGCCTCGCCCGCGGACTCGGCACCGCGGTCCGCCGCGCCCAGACCGGCAACGTGCAGACCTACCTCGGCGCGCTGCTCGCCGGAACCCTTGTCCTGGCGATCGCCGCCGTCGTCTTCGCCAACGTCAACGCCGGGGCGTGAACCGTGATCGATATCAGCGCATCCGTGATGCAGTTCCTTCTGGCGTTCATCGTCGCCGCCCCGCTCCTGGGCGCCGTCGCCGCGCTCCTGCCCGCCCCGCCCGGGCTCAGGGGCAGGAACCCCGACCAGGCCGTGCTCCGCCACGGTGTGACCGTCACCGGCGCCGTGCTCATCGCCGCACTCGTCCTGGCCGCCGGCTTCGACCACGACCACCCGTCGAGGATGCAGGCCACCACCGACATCAGCTGGATCCCGGCACTCGACGTCCGGATCCACCTCGGCACCGACGGCATCTCGCTCCCCCTTCTCGTACTGACCGCGCTGCTGACCTTCCTCTGCGCGCTCTACAGCTACTTCAAGCTGCCCACGGGCCCGTCCCCGAAGGCATTCGTCGCACTCGTCCTCGTCCTGGAGTCCGGCACCCTCGCGACCTTCGCCGTCCTCGACCTGCTGCTGTTCTTCCTGGCCTTCGAGATGGTCCTCATCCCGATGTACTTCCTCATCGCCCGCTGGGGCGGCGACCGGAAGCAGCCCGCCGCCTGGAAGTTCATCCTCTACACCCTGCTCGGCTCCGTCGTCATGCTGCTGGGACTGCTCCTCATCGGACTGAAGAGCGGCACCTTCGACATGGTGGCACTCGCCACTGACAACGGCCGTGGCCTCACCGCGTCCGTGCAGGTCATCGCCGTACTCGCGATCGGGATCGGCCTCGCCGTGAAGACCCCGATGTGGCCGCTCCACAGCTGGCTCCCCGACGCCCACACCGCGGCCCCGACCGTCGGCTCCGTACTCCTCGCCGGCGTCATGCTGAAGATGGGCACATACGGATTCGTGCGCATCCTGCTCCCCATCACCCCCGACGGGATGCGGACCTTCGCGCCCTACCTCGCCGCCTTCGCCGTCGTCGGCATCATCTACGGATCCCTGGCCTGCCTCGCCCTCGCCCGCCCCGGCGCCAAGGGCGACCTCAAGCGCCTCATCGCGTACTCCTCGGTCGGCCACATGGGCTTCGTGCTCCTCGGCATCGCGACCATGACCCCCACCGGCGTAAACGGCGCGCTCTTCGCCAACATCGCCCACGGCCTCATCACCGGTCTGCTGTTCTTCCTGGTGGGCGCCGTCAAGGACCGCTACGGCACGGCGGACCTCGACACCCTCGCCGGAGCCACCGGAGCGGCCCTCTACGGCCGCACCCCCCGACTCGGCGGCCTCCTCGCCTTCGCCGCGATCGCCTCGCTCGGACTGCCCGGCCTCGCCGGATTCTGGGGCGAGATGCTCACCCTGTTCGGCGCCTTCGACCCCGCCGAGGGCCTCAGCCGCCCGGCGTTCCTCACCTTCATGTCCATCGGCGCGTTCGGCACCCTGCTCACCGCCGCCTACATGCTGATCGTCGTACGCCGCGTCTGCATGGGTGAGAAGCGCGAGGAGCCGCACCCGGTCGCCGACATCCGGAGCTACGAACTCGCCGCCTGGACCCCCCTCGCAGCGCTCACCGTCCTCGCCGGCCTCTGGCCCGCCGTCCTCCTCGGCCTCACCGACCCGGCCGTGCAGAAGCTCCTCGCAGGAGGCAAGTCGTGACCGTGGCAGCCGACAGCGCAACCGGGGCGGCGAGCCTCGTCCAGTCCGTCGACTGGCTCGCGATCGCACCACCCGTCACCGCCGCCACGGTGGCCCTCCTCATCCTGGTCGCCGACCTCTTCGTCGGCGAACGGCACAAGCCGCTCCTCGGCTACGGCGCCGTGGCCGGACTCGTCGCGGCGCTCGCCCTCCTCATCCCCCTGCGCGCCGGGGACCGCTCCACCTTCTGCCTCACCGGCCCCGTCCAGGCCTGCAGCTACACCGCCGACCACTTCGCCCTCGTCATCCAGGCCCTCGTGCTCGGAGGCGCGCTGCTCACCGCACTGCTCTCCATCGGCGACACGCGCAAGCTCCCCGCGGGTGAGTTCTGGTTCCTGCTGCTGTGCTCCGCGGCGGGAGCCGCGCTCCTGCCGGCGGCCCGCGACCTCGCCACGCTCGTCGTGGCCCTCGAAGTCGCCTCGCTCCCCGCCTTCGCCCTCGTCGGCATCAAGCGCGGCGACCGGCGGTCCTCCGAAGCGGCCCTGAAGTTCTTCCTCTCCTCCGTCGTCGCCACCGCCGTCATGCTCCTCGGCGTCAGCTTCGTCTACGCGACCACCGGCACCCTGCACCTCACGGAGATCGCCGCACACCTCGACGACGTACCCGGCCGGTTCGACACCCTCGCCAAGGCCGGGGTCGCCCTCACCCTCGTCGGCTTCGCGTTCAAGACCGCCGCCGCGCCCTTCCACTTCTGGGTCCCCGACACCTACGTCGGAGCCCCGCTCCCCATCGCCGCCTACCTCTCGGTCGTCGGCAAGGCGGTCGGCTTCTCCGGCCTCATCCTCGTCACGGTGATCGGCTTCCCGTCCTACGCGGACGTCTGGGGCCCCGCCCTCGCCGTCCTCGCCGCCCTCACCATGACCGTCGGCAACGTCGCCGCGCTCCGGCAGAGCGCCACCCGCGCGCGCAGCGCCGTACGCCTTCTCGCCTGGTCGTCCGTCGGTCAGGCGGGCTACCTCCTCGTCCCGATCGCCGCCGCCGCGTACTCCAGCGACGAGCAGATCGGCTCCACGGTCGCCTACGCCCTCATGTACGCCGTCGTGAACCTCGGCGCCTTCGCCGTGGCCGCCCTCGTCGCCCGGACCCACCCGGGCAACCGCATCAGCGACTACCGCGGTCTCTACGCCACCCGCCCCCTGGCCGCACTCGCCATGGGCTTCTTCCTGCTCTGCCTGGCCGGTCTGCCGCCCGGCATCATCGGCCTCTTCGCGAAGGTCACGGTCTTCTCCGCGGCCGTCGACGCCGGACTGGGCTGGCTCGCCGTCGTCATGGCCGTCAACGTGGTGATCGCGCTCTACTACTACCTCCAGTGGACCGCGGCACTCTTCCGTTCGCCGGAGACGGCCGACGGCGAGCAGCCTCCCAGGCCGCCGAAACACCGTGCTCCCGCGCCGCTCACCACCGTTATCGCCCTCACCGCCGTGATCGGGGTCGCACTCTCCGGCGCACCCCAGCTCGTCCTCCGCTTCGCGGCCGTCAACCTCTTCTGACGCCCGCAGGATCGGCTTGCTCCCTAAGGTGCGCACGGGGCATGGTCATGCCTGCACGCGTCACCCAAGAAGAGCGAAGAGGAGCCAGAGCGGTGCTGAACGGGTTCAAAGACTTCATCCTGCGCGGAAACGTCATCTCCATGGCCATCGGCCTCGCAGTGGGAGCCGCCTTCACCGCCGTGGTCACCGGCTTCAGCAACGCGTTCATCGTGCCGCTGATAGGTCTCCTCACCCGGGGCACCGGCGACTTCGGCAAGGCCACCTTCACCGTGGACGGCGCGATCTTCCCGTACGGCCTGTTCATCAGCGCCGCCATCGCCTTCCTCATCACCGCCGCCGTCCTCTACTTCCTGGTCGTCGTCCCCATGGCCAACGTCCAGAACCGCTTCGCGACGAAGGAAGAAGAAGAGAAGGCCGACATCAAGGCCGCCCTGCGCGACTGCCCCCGCTGCTTCACCGAGATCCCCGCCGTCGCCACCCGCTGCGGCCACTGCACCAGCGACGTCGAGCCGGACGCCGAGGCCCGCGCGCTGGCAGGCCT
This sequence comes from Streptomyces sp. NPDC058637, assembly GCF_042717325.1. NCBI lineage: Bacteria > Bacillati > Actinomycetota > Actinomycetes > Kitasatosporales > Streptomycetaceae > Streptomyces > Streptomyces sp. NPDC058637. The sequence goes on from NZ_JBHXRD010000005.1 coordinate 72,174, forward strand.
CCCCCTCCCCGCGCAGCGCTGACCGGCACGACGACGCGGCACGGGGTCACGGCAGAGGCACGGCACCGGTTGCCACAGACGTGGCCACCCGCCCGGCACGGGCGCGGCCACCCGCCCGGCACGGGCGCGGCCACCCGTACGGCCCAGGGGCGGATCCACTCGGATCCGCCCCTTCCGTCTTTGCCTCCGGGCCTCCGAGCACAAGGGAACTAGCTCCCCTCGCCTCGCGTTGACCAGTACGGGAGGCTCCACTGGGGAGTGGAGCACCACCGAGCAAGGGTTCCCCTGCTGCACCATTTGGAGGGCGTACCGTGCACCGCCGGCACAACGGGCTGAAGACCGCCGTACTCCTCGGCGGACTGTCCGCACTCATCATCGTCATCGGCAGCTTCTTCGGACGCACCGGCCTCGTCGTGGCCCTCCTCGTCGCGCTCGCCACCAACGCCTACGCGTACTGGAACAGCGACAAGCTCGCCCTGCGCGCCATGAGGGCCCGCCCCGTCAGCGAATTCGAGGCGCCACAGCTCTACCGCACCGTCCGAGAGCTCTCGACCGCGGCCCGACAGCCCATGCCCCGGCTCTACATCTCCCCGACACAGGCACCCAACGCCTTCGCCACCGGCCGCAACCCGCGCAACGCCGCCGTGTGCTGCACCGAGGGCATCCTCCAGATCCTCGACGAACGCGAACTGCGCGGCGTCCTGGGCCACGAGCTCAGCCACGTCTACAACCGCGACATCCTGATCTCCTCCGTCGCGGGAGCCCTCGCCTCCGTCGTCATGTTCCTGGTCAACTTCGCCTGGCTGATCCCCGTGGGCCGGTCCAACGACGACGAGGGCCCCGGCATCGTCGGCATGCTCCTGATCATGATCCTCGGCCCGCTCGCGGCCTCCGTCATCCAGCTCGCGGTCAGCCGCTCCCGCGAGTACGAGGCCGACGCGGCCGGAGCCCAGCTCACCGGCGACCCGCTCGCCCTCGCGAGCGCCCTGCGCAAGCTCGACGCCGGCACCAAGCAGCTGCCCCTGCCGCCCGAACCGAGGATCGAGACCGCGAGCCACATGATGATCGCGAACCCGTTCCGGCCCGGCCGCGGCATGTCCAAGATGTTCTCCACCCACCCGCCCATGGCGGAACGCATCTCCAGACTCGAGCAGATGGCAGGGTATCGACCATGAAGACAATCCTGAACGTCATATGGCTGATCCTGTGCGGCTTCTGGATGTTCCTCGGCTACGTCGCCGCGGGCGTCCTCCTCTGCATCACGATCATCGGCATCCCCTTCGGCCTGGCCGCGTTCCGCATCGGCGTCTACGCCCTCTGGCCCTTCGGCTACACCGTCGTCGACCGCAGGGACTCCGGGAGCCCCTCGTTCATCGGGAACATCCTCTGGCTGATCCTGGCCGGCTGGTGGCTCGCACTCGGCCACATCTTCACCGGCATCGCCCTGTGCGTCACGATCATCGGAATCCCGCTGGGCATCGCGAACTTCAAGCTGATCCCGGTCTCCCTGATGCCCTTCGGCAAGGAGATCGTCCGCAGCGACCAGCCGTTCGCGACGCGGTAGACGGGCAGCGCCCCGGGCAATCGAACCTGCCCCCACGAGCGCCCTGGCTTGCGGGAACACGTGACGGGTAGGTTCGCGCACATGAGCATCATCAGCTGGATCATCCTCGGACTGCTGGCCGGGGCAATCGCCAAGTTCCTCCTGCCGGGCCGCGACCCCGGCGGCATCATCGGCACGACCCTCATAGGCATCGTGGGCGCCTTCCTCGGGGGCTGGCTGTCGTCCCGCTTCCTCGACCGGCCGATCAACACCGACTTCTACGACACGGCGACATGGATCGCGGCCGTCGCCGGCTCGCTCGTCCTGCTGATCGCCTACCGGCTGCTCTTCGGCAACTCCCGCGACCGCCGCTGACCTACGCCCCGCCCCACTCGCCCGACCGAGTCCCGCGCGAGCCCGTCCCGCCCAGGCCCGTCTCGCGCAACGTCAGATTGAGCCGGCCGGCCCGCATCCCCGACGCGGGACCGGCCGTTCCCTCGAACACCTTGGTCACCCCGTGGAACGCGTAGCGCGACGGACCGCCGAACACGAACAGATCGCCGGAGGCCAACTCCACGTCCGTGTAGGGCCGTCCCCGGTCCTCCGTGTTCCCGAAGCGGAACAGGCAGGTGTCACCGAGGCTCAGCGACACCACGGGAGCACCCGACCGCTCGTCCTTGTCCTGGTGCATCCCCATCCGCGCCGCACCGTCGTAGAAGTTCACCAGCGCGGAATCCGGCGCGTACGCGGCGCCCGCCTCCGCGTCCCCGTACGCGTCCGCCACCGCGGCCCGCCCCAGCTCCGCGAGCCACGGCGGGAAGGCGGCGACCCGCGCCCCGTTGACGTCGTCGGCCGTCCGCACGTACCGGTACGGCACCCAGTGCCACCCCAGGCTCACCGTCCGCACCGACATCACCGCCCCGCCCGGCAGCACGCTGTGCCGCAACGGCACAGGGCCCCGTGCCCACTCCCGGCACGCCTCCACCAACTCCCGCTGCCGTACCTCCGACAACCACCCCGGCACATGGACCGCCCCCGGCGCCACGACCGCCCGCGGTCGCGGGAACAGCCCGTCGGACGCGTACGGCACCCCGCGGGACATCACCTGCACGCCAGGGCGCCCTCGAGCTCCAGCAGCCGCTCCTTGCGCTCCACGCCGCCCGCATAGCCCCGCAGGGCCCCGTCCGCCCCGATCACCCGGTGGCACGGCCGCACGACCAGCAGCGGATTGCGCCCGATCGCCGTCCCCACGGCCCGCACCCCGGCCCCCGCGGAACCCACCTGCGCGGCGATCTGCCCGTACGACACCGTCCGCCCGTACGGAATGGTGTCCAGCGCCCGCCAGACCCGCCGCTGGAAGTCCGTGCCGACGCCGTCCGCGTACGCGACGTCGAAGCGGGTCGACCGCCCCTCGAAGTACGCCTCCAACTGCCGTGCGACCTCGCCGAACAGCTCAGGAGCGTGCCGCCAGCCGTCCCGCACGACCGCGGCGCCCTTCTGCCCCGGCAGCGACAAGGAGGCCAATGCCACCCCGCCCGCCCCACCCGTTGCGGCCCGCTCCTCGCCGGCCAGCAACAACTCACCCAGCGGGCTGTCGACCTTCGCGTACACCGTCGTCATCACTCGTCACACTCCCTGCCCGGCGGCCCGCGTGAACCGGGCCCGCGCCATCCCCGTACACACGAGTCTGCGACCTCCACCGCGTCCCGACCGGCGGATTTCGGACATCGCACACGCGGACGGGGCGGGGTGCGCCCGACCGGCACACCCCACCCCGCCCGAGAACCGCCGCACACAGCGGCGAACCGTCTACCGGTAGTTGGCGAACTGCACCGCGAAGTCCAGGTCCTTGCCCTTGATCAGCGCCTGCACGGTCTGCAGGTCGTCCCGGCTCTTCGAGCTGACCCGCAGCTCGTCGCCCTGGACCAGAGCCTTGACACCCTTCGGGCCCTCATCGCGGATGATCTTCGCCACCTTCTTGGCGTTCTCCTGGGAGATGCCCTCCTCGATCGTGGCGAAGATCTTGTACTCCTTGCCGGACAGCTGCGGCTCGCCCGCGTCCAGCGACTTCAGGGAGATCCCGCGCTTGATCAGCTTGGACTGGAAGATGTCGAGGATCGCCTTGACCCGCTCCTCGCCGTTCGCCTCCATCAGGATCTTCTCGCCGGACCACGAGATCGAGGCACCCGTGCCCTTGAAGTCGTAACGCTGGGAGATCTCCTTGGCGGCCTGGTTGAGGGCGTTGTCGACCTCCTGCCGCTCGACCTTCGAGACGATGTCGAAACTGGAGTCGGCCATGACGTGTGGCTCCTTGCGTCGTATGCGTTGGGGTACGCCGCAAAGCCTAGCCACCCCCGCCCGCGCCGAGCACTGATCAATCAGGTGGCGTAGCACCCCCGGCCATCAGGTATCGTTTACGTCGTCGCCAAGGAGCCCGGAAGCCGAGCTTCGACGCGTCGTTCAAGGCGGTGTGCCCGAGTGGCCAAAGGGAGCAGACTGTAAATCTGCCGGCTCAGCCTACCCAGGTTCGAACCCTGGCGCCGCCACAGGACGGGAAACCCCGTCCGATCTGCTAAGCGCAGGTCGGGCGGGGTTTCTGCATGTGTGCACGTGTGACCGCGGACGTGCCGATCGCCCCTCGTACCCAGACGTTGGCCCACCCGGATCCCACCCTGATCAGGGTGTCCCCCAGCCGTCCCCCCGGGGAGACGCTGCCCGGGCTCGTTCCGTTCACGCGGCGCCGCGTCGATCCGGACGGTTCGCGCGCCCTGCTGAGCCAGCAGGGAACCCCGGCGTGGCGAAGATCATAAGGGCGGCGACCCGGCCTTCTGAAGCCCGCCGCGGCTCGTACGGAACAGTCGGCCGTCCGGCGCCACTGCCGTGCGTGGCGAGGTGCGTGCGCCTCCCGGTCGGCGGTGCGACTGACGGGCTGTCAACCTACGCAACAGCGAACGCTTATGGAGTCCGAGGACTCCGTCGCGAATCCGCCGGCTCGGGCCCACCCGGGTTCGCACCCTGGCGCCCCACACGGACGAGGCCCCTGACCGGTACGTCCGGTCAGGGGCCTTCTCGTTTCCGGGGGCCGGAAGGCGCCCCGCCGGAGGTCAGTTCCCGGCCACGTCCCTCACCGCGACCGCCACGGGCACGCTTCCCGAGATCAGTTCCAGGGTCAGGCCCGCCGTCGCCGGGGTGTCCAGCAGCTCCAGCAGGACCGCCGCCACGTCGTCGCGCGGGACGGGCCCGCGGCCCGTCGAGGCCTGGAGCAGGACCTGACCGGTGCCGGCGTCGTTCGTCAGCATGCCGGGACGCACGACCGTCCACGCCAGGGCCGTCCGGGAGCGTACGTACGCGTCGGCTTCGCCCTTGGCACGCAGATACGCGTCGAAGACCTCGTTGCCCGGGTGTTCCGGGTCGGCGCCCATCGAGGAGACGACGATGTACCGGCGTACGCCCGCCTGTTCCGCCGCGTCCGCGAACAGCACGGCCGCGCCGCGGTCCACCGTGTCCTTGCGTTCCGTACCGCTGTTCGGGCCGGCACCGGCGGCGAAGACCGCCGCGTCCGCGCCGCGCAGCGCCTCGGCGGCCTCTTCCACGGAGGCCGATTCGAGATCGAGGACGAGGGGTTCGGCGCCTGCGGCCCGGAGATCCTCGCCCTGCTGCGGGTCGCGGATGATGCCGACCGCCTCGTCGCCGCGGGCGGCGAGCAGCCGCTCCAGCCGCTGTGCGATCTGACCATGTCCACCTGCAATGACAATGCGCATGCCTCCGACGGTACGCCGGAGCGCGCGCCCGCGCTCAAGGGCCGCTGCCCGGGCCGGAATCGGCGCGTCCCTGGCGGGGAAGGTCCAGGGCGGCCACGGCCTCGGAGTCGCAGTACTCGCGTACGGCGCTGGTCCGCGCGACCACCCGCCCCAGGTGCACCACGATCCTGCTGTACGCGAGGGAGAGCACCCCGGAGAGCCCGTCGCCGCGTACGGCGAGGAGCTCGGCGGGGAAACCGGCCTCGACACGTACCTCGGGCAGGCCCATGACGGCCCGCGCGGTGGTGGAGACGGCGTCGTAGGCGTGCCCGGGTGCGATCCCGCTCCGGGAGGCCAGGAGGTACGCGGCTTCCAGGGGGTCGCCGCGGCCCACGGGGTTGGAGGTGTCGCGCAGGGCCCCGCCGCCCGCCGCGACGCGCACCCCGGCGGCCCGCAGGAGCCCTACCGGAGCGTTGCCGCGGAGGCGTGCGCCGGAGCAGCCGCCCTGGGGGAGGCAGATCACCGTCACGGCCGCGGCGGCGAGCTGGTCGGCGGCACGGGCGGCGGCGTCGCCGGGAAGCCGGGAGAGACCCGCACAGGGGCCCAGGGAGACGCGGGGGCGGAGTCCGCCGGCCATGGCGGCCAGCCGGGCCAGCCGGGCGGGGGCGTCACCGTCCGTGTGGAGGTCGACGGAGCGGCCGTGCTCGGCGCCGAGGCCCAGCACCGTCTCCGCGTAGCCGGACGGGTCGGGGTCGAGGTCCGGACAGCCGCCGATGACGTCCGCGCCCATGTCCAGGGCGTCCCGGAGCACGGCGAGACCCTCGGCCCCCGCCACACCGGTGAGCAGCCGGGGCGCGGCGACGGTGGTGACGTCGGTGAGCCCGCGCAGGGAGCGGCGCGCCCCGAGGACGGCTTCGAGCGAGGTGAGGCCCTGTACGTCTCCGACGCGTACGTGGGCGCGCAGGGCGGTGGCCCCGTGGCTGAGCTGGAGGAGGGCGGCTTCGGTCGCGCGCCGGCGGACGTCCTCGGGCCGCTGGGACGCGGGCCCGCCGGTGGAGGCGGTGAGTGCCGTGTCGCCGTGCGCGTGGGGTTCGGTGGGTGCGGGGAGCAGCAGATAGCCGCGCAGGTCCAGGCGGGTGCCGCGGGTGCCGAGGCTGCCCGCGGTGCCGACCGCCTCGATGCGCGGGCCGTCGATCCGTACGTCGACCGTGCGTCCGTCGGCGAGCCGGGCCCCGCTGAGCAGGAGCGGGCCCGTGCCTTCGCCGGCGTCCGGGCCGGCCGCGCCGTTGTCGGGCCGCCGCGGCCGGTCGTCGGGCATCGCGCTCCTGGAAGGGGGTGCAAGATCACGTCACGTTGAGTGCGCCGAGCCTATGGGCGGGCCCGGTGCCCCCGGCGCAGCAGCGGAATAGTCGTACGAATGTGGCCTCCCGGGGCGTGCGGGGAAGGCGGGGCCGAGGGTGCTGGTGCGGGGGTTGTGCGATGGTCCGGAGAGGCGGCGTACGCGCTGATCAAGGGCCTGATCAGGGGGTCGTGGCCGAGGTCCGGGGGGAGGCCGGTGAAGGGCCCGGGAGGGGCCGCGGAAACGGATTTGGGCGACGGCGACAGAGCGTGTAATGTCTTCCTCGCTCGCCCCAATAGCTCAGTCGGTAGAGCGTCTCCATGGTAAGGAGAAGGTCTGCGGTTCGATTCCGCATTGGGGCTCTGGTGATCGGGTAACCCCGCTTCGGCGGGGAAGCTCGTCATCAAAGCGGTGTAGCTCAGTCGGTAGAGCAAGCGGCTCATAATCGCTGTGTCACCGGTTCAAGTCCGGTCACCGCTACTAACGGTAGCCGATTGTGGGGTCGGTCCTTCGATCGGCTACTCTTTTTTGCGTTCATCCGTCCATCGTCCGTCCAAGGAGCACTCACGTGGCTGCCACCGACGTCCGCCCGAAGATCACGCTGGCCTGCGTGGAGTGCAAGGAGCGGAACTACATCACCAAGAAGAACCGGCGTAACAACCCGGACCGTCTTGAGATGAAGAAGCACTGCCCGCGCTGCAACTCGCACACTGCGCACCGCGAAACGCGCTGAAAACAGGCTCGTACACGAGGCCGTCCCCACTGGGGGCGGCCTCGTGTCGTTTATCTTGATGGCTCGGGCCGTCCCTCGCCCTATTTCGACTTTTCATCAGGAGGTAGCGGGCTCATGGCGCTCGACCAGTCCTTCGTGGGGCGGACCTATCCGCCCACTCCGGCGTACGAGGTCGGCCGGGAGAAGATCCGGGAGTTCGCGGAGGCGGTGGGTGACACCCATCCCGCCTATGTGGATCCGGAGGCCGCCAAGGCTCTGGGGCACTCGGACGTGATCGCTCCGCCCACGTTCGTCTTCTCGATCACATTCAAGGCAGCAGGTCAGGTGATCCAGGACCCGCAGCTGGGCCTGGACTACAGCCGTGTGGTGCACGGCGACCAGAAGTTCGCGTACACGCGTCCGGTGCGCGCGGGGGACCGGCTGACGGTCACCTCGACGATCGAGGCGGTCAAGACGATGGCCGGCAACGACATCCTGGACATCCGCGGCGAGGTGCACGACGAGTCGGGCGAACACGTCGTGACCGCGTGGACGAAGCTGGTGGCGCGTGCCGCCGAGGAGGCGTCATGACGGCGAGTGTGGAGTACGGGGCGGTCGAGGTCGGCACGGAGCTGCCCGCGCGGTCGTTCCCGGTGACCCGGGCGACGCTGGTGCGGTACGCCGGCGCCTCGGGTGACTTCAACCCCATTCACTGGAACGAGAAGTTCGCACGTGAGGTCGGGCTGCCTGATGTGATCGCCCACGGCATGTTCACCATGGCCGAGGCCGTCAGGGTGGTCACGGACTGGGCCGGTGACCCGGGTGCGGTCGTCGAGTACGGCGTGCGGTTCACCAAGCCGGTCGTCGTGCCGAACGACGACACGGGTGCGGTGGTCGAGGTCAGCGGCAAGGTCGCCGCGAAGCTGGACGACAACCTGGTGCGGGTGGACCTGACGGCGACGAGCGACGGCAAGAAGGTGCTGGGCATGTCCCGCGCCGTGGTCCGGCTGGCCTGAGGTACGGAGCCGCTGGCCGGTCCCGGTCGCCGAGGGTGCCTCGCGGGCCGGTCCCGGCCGCTCTCCCCGGTGCCGGCCGGCGGCCAGGTCGCTGCCGCCGCCGGATCCCCGCGCATGTGCACGGTCCGTGGCCCCGCCCGAGCGGCGGGGCCGCGGACCGTACTCTTGTCCCCGTGCTGGAACTCCACGACGCCCCCCTCGCCCCCCTGACCACCTTCCGGCTCGGCGGCCCCGCCGCCCGCCTCCTGACGGCCACCACCGACGCCGAGGTGATCGCCGCCGTGCGGGAGGCCGACGCGAGCGGCACCCCGCTCCTGATCATCGGCGGCGGCTCCAACCTGGTCATCGGGGACAAGGGCTTCGACGGAACAGCCCTGCGCATCGCCACCGAGGGCTTCGAGCTCTCCGGTACGACGCTGGAACTGGCGGCCGGCGAGCCGTGGAGCGAGGCCGTGGCCCGTACGGTCGAGGCGGGCCTGGCAGGCATCGAGTGCCTCGCCGGAATTCCCGGATCGGCGGGGGCGACCCCCATCCAGAACGTCGGTGCGTACGGCCAGGAGGTGTCCTCCGTCATCACCGAGGTCGTCGCCTACGACCGGCGCTCCGGCGAGACGGTCACCATCCCGAACGACGCGTGCGCCTTCTCGTACCGGCACAGCCGCTTCAAGGCGGAGCCCGACCGGTTCGTGGTGCTCCGCGTCCGCTTCGGGCTGGAGGACGCGGGCGGGCTGTCCGCACCGCTGCGCTACCCCGAGACGGCCCGCTCCATGGGCGTCGGACAGGGCGACCGCGTCCCTCTCGCCGCCGCCCGCGAGACCGTCCTGCGGCTGAGGGCCGGCAAGGGCATGGTGCTCGACCCGGAGGACCACGACACCTGGTCGGCGGGGTCCTTCTTCACCAACCCGATCCTCGACGACGCGGAGCACACCGCCTTCCTCGCCCGTGTCAGGGACCGCCTCGGCGAGGACACCGCACCCCCGGCCTTCCCCGCCGGAGAGGGCCGCACGAAGACGTCCGCCGCCTGGCTCATCGACAGGGCGGGCTTCACCAAGGGGTACGGCACGGGCCCGGCCCGCATCTCCACCAAGCACACGCTCGCCCTGACCAACCGCGGCGGAGCGACCACCGAGGACCTGCTGGCCCTGGCCCGCGAGGTCGTCGACGGCGTCCACGCGGCCTTCGGCGTCACCCTCGTCAACGAACCGGTGACGGTCGGCGTCAGCCTCTGACGGCACAGCGGGTGGGGCAGCGGCACAGCAGGCGTACCGAGTCGCTCCTCAGCCCGCGAGCCACGCGTCGATGCCGCCCAGCAGCCTCTCCCGCACGTCGACGGGCGCCACCGACCCCCGCACGGACTGCCGCGCCAGCTCGGCCAGCTCCTCGTCGGTGAACGCGTGATGGCGCCGTACGAGGTCGTACTGGGCGGCCAGCCGCGAGCCGAAGAGCAGCGGGTCGTCCGCTCCGAGCGCCATCGGGACCCCCGCGTCGAACAGAGTGCGCAGGGGTACGTCGGCGGGCTTCTCGTAGACGCCGAGCGCCACGTTGGACGCGGGGCAGACCTCGCAGGTCACCCCCCGCTCCGCGAGCTTGCGCAGCAGCCTCGGGTCCTCCGCCGCCCGTACGCCGTGCCCGATCCGGCCCGCGCCCAGGTCGTCCAGGCAGTCCCGGACACTGGAGGGGCCGGCGAGCTCGCCGCCGTGCGGGGCCGCGAACAGGCCGCCCTCGCGGGCGATGGCGAAGGCCCGGTCGAAGTCGCGGGCCATGCCGCGGCGCTCGTCGTTGGACAGCCCGAAGCCCACCACCCCGCGGTCCGCGTACCGCACGGCCAGCCGGGCCAGCGTCCGGGCGTCCAGCGGGTGCTTCATCCGGTTCGCCGCGATCACGACCCGCATCCCGAGCCCGGTCTCGCGCGCCGCTCTGTCCACGGCGTCCAGGATGATCTCGATGGCCGGGATCAGCCCGCCGAGCAGCGGGGCGTACGAGGTGGGGTCGACCTGGATCTCCAGCCACCCGGAGCCGTCCGCGACGTCCTCCATGGCGGTCTCGCGCACGAGCCGCTGGATGTCCTCCGGCGAGCGGAGGCAGGACCGGGCGATGTCGTAGAGGCGCTGGAAGCGGAACCAGCCGCGTTCGTCGGTGGCCCGCAGCTGGGGCGGCTCGCCGCCGGTCAGCGCCTCGGGCAGCCGGACCCCGTACTTGTCCGCGAGTTCCAGCAGGGTCGTGGGCCGCATCGACCCGGTGAAGTGCAGGTGCAGGTGGGCCTTGGGCAACAGCCGTACGTCACGCTCCATTGAAGGATCTTGCCGCATGCGGGGCGTGTCGCGGTAGCCGGTTCTCCTCCTGAGTTACCTCTCGAACAAAGAAATGGCCCCCGGCCGGAGCCGGGGGCCAACCTGCTCACGTGAGTGGGCTGATCAGTCGCGGGCCTCGCCCAGCAGCTTCTGGAGCCGCGAGACGCCCTCGGCGAGGTCCTCGTCGCCCAGGGCGTAGGACAGCCGCAGATAGCCGGGGGTACCGAAGGCCTCACCGGGGACGACGGCGACCTCGGCCTCGTCGAGGATGAGGGCGGCGAGCTCGACGGAGGTGGCCGGGCGCTTGCCGCGGATCTCCTTGCCGAGCAGCTCCTTCACCGACGGGTACGCGTAGAACGCGCCCTCGGGCTCGGGGCAGAACACGCCGTCGATCTCGTTGAGCATCCGCACGATCGTCCTGCGCCGGCGGTCGAAGGCCGTGCGCATCTCGGCGACCGCGTCCAGCGGGCCGGAGACGGCTGCCAGCGCGGCGACCTGCGCGACGTTGCTGACGTTGGAGGTGGCGTGCGACTGGAGGTTCGTCGCGGCCTTCACGATGTCCTTGGGGCCGACGATCCAGCCCACCCGCCAGCCGGTCATCGCGTAGGTCTTGGCGACACCGTTGACCACGATGCACCTGTCGCGCAGCTCGGGCACGATCGCCGGCAGCGAGGTGAACTCGGCGTCCCCGTAGACCAGGTGCTCGTAGATCTCGTCGGTCAGCACCCACAGGCCGTGCTCGACGGCCCAGCGGCCGATCGCCTCGGTGTCGGCCCGGTCGTAGACGGCGCCGGTCGGGTTGGACGGCGAGACGAACAGGACGACCTTGGTGCGCTCGGTGCGCGCCGCCTCCAGCTGCTCGACGGACACCCGGTACCCGGTGGTCTCGTCGGCCACCACCTCGACCGGCACACCGCCGGCGAGACGGATGGACTCCGGGTAGGTGGTCCAGTACGGCGCCGGGACGATGACCTCGTCGCCCGGGTCGAGGACCGCGGCGAAGGCCTCGTAGATGGCCTGCTTGCCGCCGTTGGTCACCAGGACCTGGGACGGCTCGACCTCGTAACCGGAGTCGCGCAGCGTCTTCTCTGCGATGGCGGCCTTGAGCTCGGGGAGCCCGCCCGCGGGGGTGTAGCGGTGGTACTTCGGGTTGGAGCAGGCCTCGATCGCGGCGTCGACGATGTAACCGGGGGTCGGGAAGTCGGGCTCGCCGGCACCGAAACCGATCACCGGGCGCCCGGCGGCCTTGAGGGCCTTTGCCTTGGCGTCGACGGCGAGGGTGGCGGACTCGGAGATCGCACCGATGCGGGCCGAAACCCGGCGCTCGGACGGAGAAGTTGCAGCGCTCATGGCCCCCATGCTCGCAGACACGAAATGCCGACGGCACAGGGGTTTCAGGGACCGGACAGCACTCGGACAGGATCCGGACAGGACCGGTCGGTAGTTGTCTGTTCGACGCGGCGCCGCTGAGCACGTACACTCACCTGTCGTTGGCCTTCATCAGCCACACCGTTTTCGCACCCGGCCCACCGGGGAGGATGCGGTAGGTTGGTGGAAACCACAAAGGGTCGTAGCTCAATTGGTAGAGCACTGGTCTCCAAAACCAGCGGTTGGGGGTTCAAGTCCCTCCGGCCCTGCTACACACTCCTTCGCCAGGATGTGTGCGCATGTACGTACTTCAATGCACCGCCGTGCGGCTCCACCGGGCGCGGCACGGCCACGACCCGGAATCAGGTGAGTAGCGTGACGGACGCCGTGGGCTCCATCGACATGCCTGATGCCGAGGACGAAGCCCCCGAGTCGGAGAAGAAGTCTCGGAAGGGCGGCAAGCGCGGCAAGAAGGGCCCTCTGGGCCGTCTCGCGCTGTTCTACCGCCAGATCGTCGCCGAGCTCCGCAAGGTCGTATGGCCGACGCGCAGCCAGCTGTCGACGTACACGGCCGTGGTGATCGTCTTCGTTGTAGTCATGATCGGTCTCGTCACCGTGATCGACTTCGGATTTGCGCGGGTCATCAAGTACGTCTTCGGCTGATCCCCGCGGAGGGCGCCTCATCGGCGCCTCTTTCGCATGTTCCACCCATTTGTATCCAGGAAGAAGCAGCCATCGTGTCTGACCCGAACCTGAACGACGACGCCGAGCCCACGGCGAGCGCCGTCGAGTCCGCCGAGGACGAGCTCGACATCGTCGAGGCGGCGGACGCCGTGGCCCCGGACCAGGTCGAAGCTGCTGACGAAGCCGCGGGCGAGCCCGCCGAGCAGGACGCCGTGCACGTCGAGTCCGACGAGGAGGCGGAGGCCGAGGAGGCCGCCGAATCCGACGAGGCCGCCGAGGACGAGGACGTCGAGGACGCCTCCGAGGGCGACGAGTCCGACGCGGAAGAGGCCGAGCCGGCCGCCCCCGTCGACGCCGTCACCGCCCTGCGCGAGGAACTGCGCGGACTTCCCGGCGAGTGGTACGTCATCCACACGTACGCCGGTTACGAGAAGCGTGTGAAGGCCAACCTGGAGCAGCGCGCCGTCTCGCTCAACGTCGAGGACTTCATCTACCAGGCCGAGGTGCCCGAGGAAGAGATCGTCCAGATCAAGAACGGTGAGCGCAAGAACGTCCGTCAGAACAAGCTCCCGGGATACGTCCTGGTGCGCATGGACCTGACGAACGAGTCCTGGGGTGTCGTGCGCAACACGCCCGGCGTCACCGGCTTCGTGGGCAACGCCTACGACCCGTACCCGCTGACCCTGGACGAGATCGTCAAGATGCTCGCCCCCGAGGCCGAGGAGAAGGCGGCCCGCGAGGCTGCCGAGGCCGAGGGCAAGCCGGCTCCGGCCCGCAAGGTCGAGGTCCAGGTGCTGGACTTCGAGGTGGGCGACTCGGTCACCGTCACCGACGGCCCGTTCGCGACGCTGCAGGCGACGATCAACGAGATCAACGCCGACTCGAAGAAGGTCAAGGGCCTCGTCGAGATCTTCGGTCGCGAGACTCCGGTCGAGCTCAGCTTCGACCAGATCCAGAAGAACTAGCGCTTTCCGCCGACTTCTGGACACATGCTTACCGAGCAGGTCAGACAGGCTTCGCAGCCGGTCTGACCTGCTCGGTTTTTGGTCGCGCAGCTATACCCGTTATCGTTGCGCGGTATGCCTCCATCCGGATGACCGGAATGGCGGCGAAACACTCTCACTAGGACCCGGAGAGAGCAATGCCTCCCAAGAAGAAGAAGATCACGGGGCTCATCAAGCTCCAGATCAACGCCGGTGCGGCCAACCCGGCGCCGCCGGTCGGCCCCGCGCTGGGCCAGCACGGCGTCAACATCATGGAGTTCTGCAAGGCCTACAACGCCGCGACCGAGTCGCAGCGTGGCATGGTCGTGCCGGTGGAGATCACGGTCTACGACGACCGCTCCTTCACCTTCATCACGAAGACTCCGCCGGCCGCCAAGCTGATCCTCAAGGCCGCGGGCGTGGAGAAGGGCTCCGGCGAGCCGCACAAGACCAAGGTCGCCAAGCTCACGGCTGCCCAGGTCCGCGACATCGCCACGACGAAGCTCCCCGACCTGAACGCCAACGACCTCGACGCCGCGTCGAAGATCATCGCTGGCACCGCCCGTTCCATGGGCATCACGGTCGAAGGCTGAGTCAGCCCCTCAAGCCCCAAGTGGTAGGACCAAGCGCTGGTCCGCACCACGACTCCACACTCTGAACCCACAGGAGTAGAAGTGAAGCGCAGCAAGAACCTCCGCGCTGCGGACGCGAAGATCGACCGGGAGCGCCAGTACGCCCCGCTCGAGGCCGTCCGTATCGCCAAGGACACCGCCTCCACGAAGTTCGACAGCACCGTCGAGGTCGCTTTCGCGCTGGGTGTGGACCCGCGCAAGGCCGACCAGATGGTCCGTGGCACCGTGAACCTCCCGCACGGCACCGGCAAGACCGCCCGGGTCCTGGTCTTCGCGACCGGTGACCGTGCTGCGGCCGCGGAAGCCGCGGGCGCCGACATCGTCGGCGCCGACGAGCTCATCGACGAGGTGGCGAAGGGCCGTCTGGACTTCGACGCCGTCGTCGCCACCCCGGACCTCATGGGCAAGGTCGGCCGCCTGGGCCGCGTGCTCGGTCCGCGTGGTCTGATGCCGAACCCGAAGACCGGCACCGTCACCCCCGATGTCGTCAAGGCTGTCAACGACATCAAGGGCGGCAAGATCGAGTTCCGCGTCGACAAGCACTCGAACCTGCACTTCATCATCGGCAAGACGTCGTTCGATGACACCAAGCTGGTCGAGAACTACGGTGCGGCGCTGGAGGAGATCCTCCGTCTGAAGCCGTCCGCCGCCAAGGGCCGCTTCATCAAGAAGGCGACCATGAGCACGACGATGGGCCCCGGCATCCCGCTGGACTCCAACCGCGTGCGCAACCTCCTCGTCGAGGAGGACCCGGCCTCCGTCTGAGCCCCCGTGCTCACCCGGTAGCCGTTTCACGGCATGTGACGGGCCCCGCAACCTTTCGAGGTGCGGGGCCCGTCCTCGTATCCGTAGAAGGAATCAGTGAGCAAGGGGTGGAGTGCTACATGACGATCAATACGGTGCGGCGTGCGGGGTTCTCGCTGGCCGCGGCAGCGGCGCTGATATCGGTGACGGCCTGCAGTGGCCCGGACGGCTCCGCGAAGTCCCCGGGGGCGGACGGCGGGCGCGAAGCCGGCGGTGCGGTGAACACGCAGGCCGTCGCCGCCCTGCGCCTGGTGCAGAAGGAGACCGGCGATGCCGACTCGGCCAAGGTCGAGGGCACCACGGTGATGGGCAGCAGCATGTCCATGGAGCAGTCCGGTGTCCTCGCCTGGACGGACGGGATCACCGGTGAGCTGGAGATCACGTACACCGGAGGCACCATGGGGGACGCCCTGAAGCAGGCGGGCGGCGACGGCACGATGCAGGCCCGCTACCTGAAGGACGAGTACTACGCCAACATGGGCGAGGCCTTCGCGGCGAACGTGGGCGGCAAGCACTGGATCCGCTACGGCTACGCGGACCTGGCCGAGCTGGCCGGCGCCTCCGGCGAGGTCATGAAGGAGCAGATGCGGAACAGCACCCCGCAGCAGGGGGTGAACGCGCTGCTGGCCTCCGGCGACGTCAAGGAGGTCGGCCAGGAGGACGTACGCGGTGTCGCCACGACGCACTACTCCGGCACGGTCGACGTGGCGGAGCTGACCGCGGAGAGCTCGTCGCTGGACGCGACGCAGCTCGCCGCCTTCAAGAAGCAGCTCGAACAGCTCGGCATCACGACCGAGACGGTCGACATCTGGGTCGACAAGGACAACCTGCTGGTGAAGAAGACCGAGCGGGGCGAGACGAAGACCGGCGAGCTCAATTCGACGGTCTTCTACAGCGACTACGGCACGGACGTCGCGGTGGAGAAGCCCGCGGCCGGTGACACGGTCGACTTCAAGGACATCCTGAAGCAGCAGGGCAGCACCGCGGGCGCCTCCTGACCCCTGGGCGGCCTCGTCCCAAACCTCCCGCACCGGTCGAACCGGGACGGATTTGCTCGGCGCGGCCCCGGTCGCGTACTCTCCACAGGAAGCCAAAGACCGCTGGTCGTTACCGCGCTCTCGCAAGAGGGACGGTGACCGAAGGATCCGTCGAGAACGGACGACCTGCGCAGGTGACCGTGGAAAGCTCCCGGATTCGTTCGGTCGAGCTACGCCCTGGCGCCTGCGCCGGGGCGTTTCGTCTTTCCCGGCCCCTTCTGAGCGGTCCTCATCACCCGGAAGGAGGCCGACGCTCATGGCAAGGCCCGACAAGGCTGCCGCGGTAGCCGAGCTGACGGACCAGTTCCGCAGCTCGAACGCCGCTGTGCTGACCGAGTACCGGGGTCTCACCGTGGCGCAGCTCAAGACGCTGCGTCGCTCGCTCGGTGAGAACGCCCAGTACGCCGTGGTGAAGAACACGCTGACCAAGATTGCGGCCAACGAGGCCGGGATCGACACGCTGGACGACCTGTTCGCAGGTCCGACGGCGGTTGCCTTCATCACCGGTGACCCGGTGGAGTCGGCGAAGGGTCTTCGTGACTTCGCCAAGGACAACCCCAACCTCATCATCAAGGGCGGTGTCCTTGACGGTAAGGCGCTGTCCGCCGATGAGATCAAGAAGCTCGCGGACCTCGAGTCCCGCGAGGTTCTGCTCGCCAAGCTGGCCGGTGCCATGAAGGGCAAGCAGACTCAGACTGCGCAGCTCTTCCAGGCTCTGCCGTCGAAGTTCGTCCGCACCGCGGAAGCGCTTCGCGCCAAGAGGGCCGAGCAGGGCGGTGCCGGTACGCCGGCTCCCGCCGACGCCGAGGTGGCGGAGTAACACTCCGCCCCACCGGCTCGAAGCGGGCCCGTACGCCCGCCTACATATACATCCGGCACCTGCCGAATTAGTGGAAGGACGCCATCATGGCGAAGCTCAGCCAGGAAGACCTGCTCGCCCAGTTCGAGGAGCTCACCCTCATCGAGCTCTCCGAGTTCGTTAAGGCGTTCGAGGAGAAGTTCGACGTCACCGCCGCCGCGGCCGTCGCCGTCGCCGGTCCCGCCGCCGGTGGCCCCGCCGCCGAGGCCGAGGCCGAGCAGGACGAGTTCGACGTCATCCTCACGGGTGCCGGCGAGAAGAAGATCCAGGTCATCAAGGTCGTGCGTGAGCTGACCTCGCTGGGTCTCAAGGAGGCCAAGGACCTCGTGGACGGCGCCCCGAAGCCCGTCCTCGAGAAGGTCGCCAAGGAGGCCGCCGAGAAGGCCGCCGAGTCCCTCAAGGCCGCCGGCGCCTCCGTCGAGGTCAAGTGACCCTGCGAGTCATCTGACTCCTCAGGACCGTTCCTGCCGCGAGGCGGGGATGTCACATCGCGAAGGGCGATCACCCATCCGGGTGGTCGCCCTTTGGCGTGCCCCGAGACGCTGCCTTGATCTTCCGGCGGTGACGAGTAGGGTGATCTTCGCCGTGCGTCTCCCAGGGGGCGTCAACGGGCGTCCTGGGGGCCCAGGTGAAGATCGCCGGGGATCCGTCCCGGCCTCGGGGCCTTGACGAACCGCACGCGGCGCGCAATTCTCAGGACGCGTCTTCATCTCGATCCGCATCCGAGGCATGGATCGAGAACGAAGCGGGCAGTAAAGAAGAGCGCACACCGCGCGAGGGCTATTCATGGGTGTTGAGAACAGCTGTTGAGAGCAACGTGGGTCTCTGAGAACCCCGACTGGACATCAGTGTGCCGCTTGGCTACACTGACCCTTTGCGCTGCCTGTTAGCTGCCTCCTGCCCGTCACCAGGGGCATGCCCACGCCTAGCACCGATGACCGACTTTCCCTGATCTTGGGATTTCTGTCTCTGTGTGCGGCTTGGGGCCGGTACGCGCGTAGTGAGTCCGAGCCCTCGGAAGGACCCCCTCTTGGCCGCCTCGCGCAACGCCTCGACCTCGAATACGAACAACGGTGCCAGCACCGCCCCGCTGCGCATCTCTTTTGCAAAGATCAGGGAGCCCCTCGAGGTTCCGAACCTCCTCGCGCTGCAGACCGAGAGCTTTGACTGGCTCCTCGGCAACGCCGCCTGGAAGGGTCGCGTCGAGGCTGCTCTGGACAGCGGACAAGACGTCCCCACCAAGTCCGGCCTGGAAGAGATCTTCGAGGAGATCTCGCCGATCGAGGACTTCTCCGGGTCGATGTCGCTCACGTTCCGCGACCACCGGTTCGAGCCCCCGAAGAACTCCATCGACGAGTGCAAGGAGCGCGACTTCACGTTCGCCGCGCCGCTCTTCGTCACGGCCGAGTTCACCAACAACGAGACCGGCGAGATCAAGTCCCAGACGGTCTTCATGGGCGATTTCCCGCTCATGACCAACAAGGGCACCTTCGTCATCAACGGCACCGAGCGTGTCGTCGTGTCGCAGCTGGTCCGCTCGCCGGGTGTCTACTTCGACTCCTCCATCGACAAGACGTCCGACAAGGACATCTTCTCCGCCAAGATCATCCCGTCCCGGGGTGCCTGGCTGGAGATGGAGATCGACAAGCGCGACATGGTCGGTGTCCGCATCGACCGCAAGCGCAAGCAGTCCGTCACCGTCCTCCTGAAGGCTCTCGGCTGGACCACCGAGCAGATCCTGGAGGAGTTCGGCGAGTACGAGTCCATGCGCGCCACCCTGGAGAAGGACCACACCCAGGGCCAGGACGACGCGCTGCTCGACATCTACCGCAAGCTGCGTCCCGGCGAGCCGCCGACGCGCGAGGCCGCTCAGACGCTGCTCGAGAACCTCTACTTCAACCCGAAGCGCTACGACCTCGCGAAGGTCGGCCGCTACAAGGTGAACAAGAAGCTCGGCGCGGACGAGCCGCTCGACGCCGGTGTCCTCACCAGCGACGACATCATCGCGACCATCAAGTACCTGGTGAAGCTGCACGCCGGTGAGCTCGAGACCGTCGGCGAGTCCGGCCGGACGATCGTCGTCGAGACCGACGACATCGACCACTTCGGCAACCGTCGTCTGCGTAACGTCGGCGAGCTCATCCAGAACCAGGTCCGTACGGGTCTCGCCCGTATGGAGCGCGTCGTGCGTGAGCGCATGACGACCCAGGACGTCGAGGCGATCACGCCGCAGACCCTGATCAACATCCGGCCCGTCGTCGCCTCCATCAAGGAGTTCTTCGGCACCAGCCAGCTGTCGCAGTTCATGGACCAGAACAACCCGCTCTCGGGTCTCACCCACAAGCGCCGCCTGTCGGCTCTTGGCCCGGGTGGTCTCTCCCGTGAGCGGGCCGGCTTCGAGGTCCGTGACGTGCACCCGTCCCACTACGGACGCATGTGCCCGATCGAGACCCCTGAAGGCCCGAACATCGGCCTGATCGGCTCGCTCGCCTCGTACGGCCGTGTCAACGCGTTCGGCTTCATCGAGACGCCGTACCGCAAGGTCGTCGACGGCCGGGTCACCGACGACGTCGACTACATCACCGCCGACGAGGAAGACCGCTTCGTGATCGCCCAGGCGAACGCGACGCTCTCCGAGGACATGCGGTTCACCGAGCCCCGCGTCCTGGTCCGCCGTCGTGGCGGAGAGGTCGACTACATCCCGGGCGACGACGTCGACTACATGGACGTCTCGCCGCGCCAGATGGTGTCCGTCGCCACCGCGATGATCCCCTTCCTGGAGCACGACGACGCCAACCGTGCCCTCATGGGCGCGAACATGATGCGTCAGGCGGTGCCGCTCATCAAGTCCGAGGCGCCGCTCGTCGGCACCGGCATGGAGTACCGCTGCGCCACCGACGCCGGTGACGTCCTGAAGGCCGAGAAGGACGGTGTGGTCCAGGAGGTCTCCGCGGACTACATCACCGTCACCAACGACGACGGCACGTACACCACGTACCGCATCGCCAAGTTCTCGCGCTCCAACCAGGGCACCTCGGTGAACCAGAAGGTCGTCGTCTCCGAGGGCGACCGGGTCATCGAGGGCCAGGTCCTCGCCGACGGGCCGGCCACCGAGAACGGTGAGATGGCGCTCGGCAAGAACCTGCTCGTGGCGTTCATGCCGTGGGAGGGTCACAACTACGAGGACGCGATCATCCTGTCGCAGCGCCTCGTGCAGGACGACGTCCTCTCCTCGATCCACATCGAGGAGCACGAGGTCGACGCCCGTGACACCAAGCTCGGCCCGGAGGAGATCACCCGGGACATCCCGAACGTCTCCGAAGAGGTCCTCGCCGACCTCGACGAGCGCGGCATCATCCGTATCGGTGCCGAGGTCGTCGCCGGCGACATCCTCGTCGGCAAGGTCACGCCCAAGGGTGAGACCGAGCTGACCCCGGAGGAGCGTCTGCTCCGTGCGATCTTCGGTGAGAAGGCGCGCGAGGTGCGCGACACCTCGCTGAAGGTCCCGCACGGTGAGATCGGCAAGGTCATCGGCGTCCGCGTCTTCGACCGCGAAGAGGGCGACGAGCTGCCGCCGGGCGTGAACCAGCTGGTCCGCGTCTACGTCGCGCAGAAGCGCAAGATCACCGATGGTGACAAGCTCGCCGGCCGTCACGGCAACAAGGGCGTCATCTCCAAGATCCTGCCGATCGAGGACATGCCGTTCCTGGAGGACGGCACCCCGGTCGACATCATCCTCAACCCGCTGGGTGTCCCGTCCCGAATGAACCCGGGACAGGTCCTGGAGATCCACCTCGGCTGGCTCGCCAGCCGCGGCTGGGACGTCTCCGGCCTCGGTGACGAGTGGGCCAAGCGCCTGCAGGCCATCGGTGCCGACAAGGTCGCCCCCGGCACCAACGTCGCCACGCCCGTCTTCGACGGTGCGCGCGAGGACGAGATCACCGGCCTCTTCGAGGCCACGATCCCGAACCGCGACGGCAACCGGCTGGTCCAGCCCTCGGGCAAGGCCAACCTGTTCGACGGCCGCTCCGGCGAGCCGTTCCCCGAGCCGGTCTCGGTCGGCTACATGTACATCCTCAAGCTGCACCACCTGGTCGACGACAAGCTCCACGCCCGTTCGACCGGACCGTACTCCATGATCACGCAGCAGCCGCTGGGTGGTAAGGCACAGTTCGGTGGGCAGCGATTCGGTGAGATGGAGGTGTGGGCCCTTGAGGCTTACGGCGCCGCATACGCCCTCCAGGAACTGCTGACGATCAAGTCCGACGACGTGACCGGCCGCGTGAAGGTCTACGAGGCGATCGTCAAGGGCGAGAACATCCCCGAGCCCGGCATTCCCGAGTCCTTCAAGGTGCTCATCAAGGAAATGCAGTCGCTCTGCCTCAACGTGGAGGTGCTGTCCTCGGACGGTATGTCCATCGAGATGCGTGACACGGACGAGGACGTCTTCCGCGCGGCGGAGGAGCTCGGTATCGACCTGTCCCGGCGCGAGCCGAGCAGCGTCGAAGAGGTCTGACGGGTTGGCCGGCCGGATCCTCGTGATCCGGCCGGCTCTCCCCGGACCCGTTCAGACCATTGCTGAAGTGCCCCGATTCTCGCGTGAAGCGAGGGGGCTCGAACCCCCGAAAGAGGGATTGACGACAAGTGCTCGACGTCAACTTCTTCGACGAGCTGCGGATCGGCCTTGCCACCGCGGACGACATCCGGACCTGGTCCCACGGCGAAGTGAAGAAGCCTGAGACCATCAACTACCGCACGCTCAAGCCCGAGAAGGACGGACTCTTCTGCGAGAAGATCTTCGGTCCGACCCGGGACTGGGAGTGCTACTGCGGCAAGTACAAGCGTGTCCGCTTCAAGGGCATCATCTGTGAGCGCTGTGGCGTGGAGGTCACGCGCGCCAAGGTGCGCCGTGAGCGCATGGGCCACATCGAGCTTGCCGCTCCCGTCACCCACATCTGGTACTTCAAGGGCGTCCCGTCGCGCCTGGGCTACCTGCTGGACCTCGCGCCGAAGGACCTCGAAAAGGTCATCTACTTCGCCGCGTACATGATCACGTTCGTCGACGAGGAGCGCCGCACGCGCGACCTCCCGTCGCTGGAGGCCCACGTCTCCGTCGAGCGCCAGCAGGTCGAGAACCGTCGCGACTCGGACCTCGAGAACCGCGCCAAGAAGCTCGAGACCGACCTGGCCGAGCTCGAGGCCGAGGGTGCCAAGGCCGACGTGCGCCGCAAGGTGCGCGAAGGTGCCGAGCGTGAGATGAAGCAGCTGCGCGACCGTGCGCAGCGCGAGATCGACCGTCTCGACGAGGTGTGGAGCCGCTTCAAGAACCTCAAGGTCCAGGACCTCGAGGGCGACGAGCTGCTCTACCGCGAGCTGCGTGACCGCTTCGGCACGTACTTCGACGGCTGCATGGGCGCCGCTGCCCTGCAGAAGCGCCTGGAGTCCTTCGACCTCGACGAGGAGGCCGAGCGCCTCCGCGAGATCATCCGTACCGGCAAGGGCCAGAAGAAGACCCGCGCGCTCAAGCGCCTCAAGGTCGTCTCGGCGTTCCTGCAGACCAGCAACAAGCCCAAGGGCATGGTGCTCGACTGCGTGCCGGTCATCCCGCCGGACCTGCGTCCGATGGTGCAGCTGGACGGTGGCCGCTTCGCGACCTCCGACCTGAACGACCTGTACCGCCGTGTGATCAACCGCAACAACCGCCTCAAGCGTCTCCTTGACCTCGGTGCCCCCGAGATCATCGTGAACAACGAGAAGCGGATGCTGCAGGAGGCCGTCGACGCGCTGTTCGACAACGGCCGCCGCGGTCGCCCGGTCACCGGTCCCGGTAACCGTCCCCTGAAGTCCCTCAGCGACATGCTGAAGGGCAAGCAGGGCCGTTTCCGTCAGAACCTCCTCGGCAAGCGCGTGGACTACTCCGCGCGTTCCGTGATCGTCGTCGGTCCGCAGCTCAAGCTGCACCAGTGCGGTCTGCCGAAGGCGATGGCGCTGGAGCTCTTCAAGCCGTTCGTGATGAAGCGCCTGGTGGACCTGAACCACGCGCAGAACATCAAGTCGGCCAAGCGCATGGTCGAGCGTGGCCGCACCGTCGTGTACGACGTCCTCGAAGAGGTCATCGCCGAGCACCCGGTGCTGCTGAACCGCGCGCCCACCCTGCACCGCCTCGGCATCCAGGCCTTCGAGCCCCAGCTGGTCGAGGGCAAGGCCATCCAGATCCACCCGCTCGTCTGCACCGCGTTCAACGCGGACTTCGACGGTGACCAGATGGCCGTGCACCTTCCGCTCTCCGCGGAGGCGCAGGCCGAGGCCCGCATCCTGATGCTGTCCTCGAACAACATCCTGAAGCCGGCCGACGGTCGTCCCGTCACCATGCCGACCCAGGACATGGTGCTGGGCCTGTTCTTCCTCACCACGGACGAGGAGGAGCGCAAGGTCATCGGTCAGGGCCGGGCGTTCGGTTCCACGGCCGAGGCGACCATGGCCTTCGACGCCCGCGAGCTCTCGCTCCAGGCACAGGTGGACATCCGCTTCCCGGTGGGCACCATGCCCCCGCGTGGCTGGGTGCCGCCGGTCGCCGAGGAGGGCGAGCCCGAGTACCAGCCGGGTGACACCTTCCGGCTGCGTACGAGCCTGGGCCGCGCGCTCTTCAACGAGCTGCTGCCCGAGGACTACCCGTTCGTCGACTACTCGGTGGGCAAGAAGCAGCTCTCCGAGATCGTCAACGACCTGGCCGAGCGTTACCCCAAGGTCATCGTGGCGGCGACGCTCGACAACCTGAAGGCCGCGGGCTTCCACTGGGCGACCCGTTCCGGGGTCACCGTCTCTGTCGCCGACATCGTCGTACCCGAGGCCAAGAAGGCCATCGTCAAGGGCTACGAGGAGCAGGACGAGAAGGTCCAGAAGCAGTACGAGCGCGGTCTGATCACCAAGGACGAGCGCACGCAGGAGCTCATCGCGATCTGGACCAAGGCGACCAACGAGGTTGCCGAGGCGATGAACGCGAACTTCCCGAAGACGAACCCCATCTTCATGATGGTCGACTCGGGTGCCCGAGGAAACATGATGCAGATGCGTCAGATCGCGGGTATGCGTGGTCTGGTGTCGAACGCCAAGAACGAGACGATTCCCCGTCCCATCAAGGCGTCCTTCCGTGAGGGCCTCACCGTTCTGGAGTACTTCATCTCCACGCACGGTGCCCGTAAGGGTCTGGCGGACACCGCCCTGCGTACCGCCGACTCGGGTTACCTGACCCGTCGTCTGGTGGACGTCTCGCAGGACGTCATCATCCGCGAGGAGGACTGCGGCACCGACCGCGGCCTCAAGCTGAAGATCGCGGTCAAGGGTGCCGACGGTGTCCTTCGCAAGACGGACGACGTCGAGACCTCGGTGTACGCCCGCATGCTGGCCGAGGACGTCGTCGTCGACGGCAAGGTCATCGCGCCTGCCAACGTCGACCTCGGTGACGTCCTGATCGACGCCCTGGTGGGCGCCGGCGTCGAGGAGGTCAAGACCCGCTCGGTCCTGACCTGTGAGTCCGCGGTCGGCACCTGTGCCTTCTGCTACGGACGTTCGCTCGCCACCGGCAAGCTGGTCGACATCGGTGAGGCGGTCGGCATCATCGCCGCCCAGTCCATCGGTGAGCCCGGTACCCAGCTGACGATGCGTACCTTCCACACCGGTGGTGTGGCCGGTGACGACATCACGCAGGGTCTGCCGCGTGTCGTCGAGCTCTTCGAGGCGCGTACCCCCAAGGGTGTCGCCCCGATCTCGGAGGCCAAGGGCCGGGTCCGGATCGAGGAGACCGAGAAGACCAAGAAGCTCGTCGTCACTCCGGACGACGGCAGCGAGGAGACGCCGTTCCCGATCTCCAAGCGTGCCCGTCTGCTGGTCGGCGAGGGTGACGCGGTCGAGGTGGGCCAGAAGCTCACCGTCGGTGCCACGAACCCGCACGACGTGCTGCGGATCCTCGGTCAGCGCGCGGTCCAGGTCCACCTGGTCGGCGAAGTCCAGAAGGTCTACAACTCGCAGGGCGTGTCGATCCACGACAAGCACATCGAGATCATCATCCGGCAGATGCTGCGCCGGGTGACGATCATCGAGTCCGGCGACGCGGAGCTGCTGCCGGGCGAGCTCGTCGAGCGGTCGAAGTTCGAGGTCGAGAACCGTCGTGTGGTCACCGAGGGCGGTCACCCCGCCTCCGGCCGTCCGCAGCTGATGGGTATCACCAAGGCCTCGCTCGCCACCGAGTCGTGGCTGTCGGCGGCGTCCTTCCAGGAGACGACCAGGGTCCTGACCGACGCGGCGATCAACGCCAAGTCGGACTCCCTGATCGGCCTCAAGGAGAACGTCATCATCGGTAAGCTCATCCCGGCCGGTACGGGTCTGTCCCGCTACCGCAACATCCGGGTCGAGCCGACCGAGGAGGCCAAGGCCGCGATGTACTCGGCCGTCGGCTACGACGACATCGACTACTCGCCGTTCGGCACGGGCTCCGGCCAGGCCGTTCCGCTGGAGGACTACGACTACGGTCCGTACAACCAGTAAGCGAGTCGCTTGACACGACCGAAGGGCGGTCACCCCGTTGCGTACGGGGTGGCCGCCCTTCGGCGTGCCCGGTGCCTGTGTCACCGGGGCGGACGGTCCTCCAGGTAGGGCCGGAGGTGCTGCAGCCGGTCCGCGTAGCCGGGGTGCGAGGACAGCAGCTTGGTGAGGCCGCCGGTACGGGCGGCCCGGGGGCCCGCGGCCGCCTCCTCGTGCGCCCGCATGGTGTGCAGGACCCCGGCGAGGGGGTGGGCGAAGCCCAGGCCTGCCGCGAGTGCGTCGGCCCGGAGCTCGGACCTCCTGTTGACCAGGGCCAGCAGGTACGGAGCGACCGCCATCGGCAGGACGACCATCCAGGCCGCCGCGACGAAGGCCAGCAGCCCGCAGCCGAACAGCAGGACCAGGACTCCTGTCGCCGGCAGCGAGATGACGCGTGCCACGCGCAGCGCGAGCCGCGACATCGCGCGTATCGCCCGCCAGGTCAGCTCGGCCGGTTGTGCGTACCAGTGGCCCAGCAGCGAGGCCCAGGCATGCCCGCCCGTGTGGTGGCCGAGTTCGTGCGCGAGCGTGGCGGCCAGCTGCCCGCCCGGCAGGTGGTTCAGGGAGAAGGTGGTGACGCCGACGATGTGGCCGGCCGCGGCGTACGCGTTGATGCCGTCGTTCTCCTCGATCCACAGCTCGTACCGCTGATGATCGACGCCCGCCCGTGCCGTGACCTCCCGCCACACCGGCTCCAGCCGGGCCCGTTCGGCGGCGGTCGGAACGCGCAGCCGCAGCAGCCTGCGGGCGAGGAAGCCCTCGGTGGGCCGGTGGAAGACCAGGGCGCCGCTGAGCACCCAGAGGGTGACGGGAAGCCAGGCGGCCGACCCGAAGAACGCAGACGCGAAGCCGGTCACGACGGCGAGGCTGCAGAGGAACGCGGGCACCTGGACGAGGAGCCGGCTCAGGGCGGTGGCGTCCGCGCCCCGCTGGCGAGCGGTCAGATGGACACGCCGCTGCTCGAAGTCCATCTCGTGCGGGTGGTGCCCGGGCCGCCCCGGAACCGGAGCAGGCGCGGGGCCGAGCGCCTCGGGGTACGCCGGAGGCGGCGGAGGGAACGGGACGTGGGGGTACGGGGGTGCGAGGTCGGTGGGTGTGCCGGGGTACGCGGGTGCGGTGTCCGCGGTCGTGCCGGGGTACGTGGGCGGGGGGCCGGGGTATTCCGGCGGTGGGGCGTCATGGCCGGGCGGGTGGGTCATCGGACTGGCTCCTCGGGGTGGGGCGGCGCGTGCACGGGTCCTGTGGACGGGCGGCTCAGCCCAGAAGCCCCGCGACCGGGAAGAAGAAGGTGCTGAGGAAGAAGGCGGCCAGACCGATCCGTATCCAGCGGTGCTTGTCCGCGACGATGCGGCTGGTCTCCGCCAGCGAGACGAGCAGGGCGTCGGCCGGGGAGCGGGCCGTGTCGGCCAGTGCCCGTGCGAGCAGGCCCTGCGAGGAGGCCCGTCGGGTGTCGGCGAAGTAGGTCAGCGGCTGTCCCGGCACCCAGGTACTCGGCCGGTAGCGCGGCAGGATCGCCATGAGGAGGGACAGCAGGGCCAGCGCCACACAGCAGGCCCCGGCCCACCACAGCACGCCGCTGAGTCCGCTCAGGTCCCACGGACGCCAGCGCCTGGCCGACAGGAATCCGCTGAGGACGCCCACCGTCACCCCGAGCGCCCCTGCGAGCACCGCGGCTTTGCTGTCAGCGCGCGCGATCTCGCTGCGGGCGTCGGTGAGCAGCCGGCCGGCAACCTCCAGGGAGGCCGCCTCCGAGGGGGCAGGGGCCGGGTCGGCGGTCATGACGGCCCGCCTTCCAGGCCCGTGGCGGAAGGCTCGTCCTGGGGCTCGGCAGCCTCGCTCCGCGACGGTGGTGCGCCCTGCGACGGTGGTGCGCCCTGCCACGGGCCGGTGCCCTGCAGCGGCCCGGCGGCGTGCGCCGGGCCGGCGAAGGGCACGGCGGGCATCGGGGGCGGTCCGGCCGTCGGCACGGTGGGCGCGACGGGAGGCCGCGGGGGCGGGAAACCGTACGGCGGTGGCACGGCAGGCCCCGGCGACGCCGCGACCGCGGGGCCGTAGGACGGCTGCCGGTCCGGAGCCGGTGCGTAGGCCGGAGCCGGTGCGTAGGCAGGGGGCGGTACGTACCCGTCGAACGGCGCGGCCGGGTGGACCGCCGCACCCCCGGCCGGGGGGTGGAATCCGGCCACCGGTGGCGTGGTGGCGGGCTGCCCGGGAACGATCCCGCTCAGCGACGGCGCGGGGGGGACGGGATCCTCGGGTACGGCGTCCGCCGGTGGGAGCGAGGCCGGCGGGACCGGGCTCGGCACGGTGTCGGCCACTCCCGGCAACCGCTGCGCGAGGATCTCGGTGACCGTCCTGAGCGCGAGCTCCTTCGGCCCGTCGAGCTCGAACGCCTCCGCGTGCTTGCCGCCTAGCAGCTCCGAGACCAGCTCCTTCTGCTGCTGGATCAGCCGCAGCTGGTCGTCGCGCATGGACTGCATCACCAGCCGGGAGTCCTCCGGGTGTTCGGAGAGGTGGAGCGCCCAGGCGTGCACCCCGCCGTGCTGGAGGTGGTAGGCGTAGAAATTGATCTTCTGTGCCTGGAGGGCCTGGAGCTCCAGGTCCTGGCGGCCCGCGAGCAGCGCGTGCTGGTGCTGGAGTGCCTGCTGCTGCATGGCCAGTTCGTGCTGCTGCCGCTGGTGTTCGAGGGCCCTGCCCGTGAGGAGCTGGTCCTGCTGCCGGGAGCGGCGGTCGACCTCCAGATCGATGTCCATGCCACGCCGGGCGATGAGGACCTGCTCCGCACTCTGGTGCTCGATGGCCTGCTTGCGCCTCTCGTGGGCGATGTTGTCGTCGTCCCGGCGCACCCGCACGGTCCAGGTGACCAGGAGTCCGGCCGTCGCCCCCAGCTGCCCGCGCGCCTCCACCGCCCGCAGCACCGCCTGTTCGGCCTCGGCGCTGCGATGGACGGGGAACGCCCGGGTGACCGGCCGTGCGGCCTGCTGCAGTTCGCCCAGCAGGAGTTCGGGGACGTGGCGGTGGCCGCTCCTGACGAAGACGTCCGGCTCCAGCACCTGCCAGGACAGGTCGACCGCCACGCCGAACTCGAACGCGTCGTTGTCGCTGGGCAGGGCCAGCTCCGTGCGCACCGGATGGATCCCCATGTCCACCTCGTAGACCGCGGTGTAGCGCCGGGTCGCCATGTCGGCGCGGAGGGGGCGGTGGGGCGGCAGGAAGGTGTCGTACTCACCCCTGGACGTGACGAACACCAGCGCGTGATCGACCTGGGTGACCGGCTTGCGGGTCACGTACTCGAAGCGCGTCAGCTGCCGCACGGTCAGCACCGGATCGGTCAGCCGCGTGTGGCGGTCGGCATTCTGCTGCCATTCGGGCGGACGGCGGAAGTCGGCCATCGGAACTCTTCTCCTTGACGGGTACGGCTGGTTCAGCCGGGATCGACGACGGCGAGCATCCGGCCCGCGACCGGCGGCGGTGTCGCACCGCCGTCCTCGGCGGGCATCGTGCGCAGCAGATGGGCGAGCCGCCTGCGGTCGGTCTCGGTCTCGGCGAGGTCGGACAGCAGGGCGGTCAGGGCCGCCTCCGCGCGGGGGAGGTGGTCCGCGGACCACGTCCACGTGCGCAGGACCGCGAGGGCGTCGTCCGTGTGGTGGCGGTCGCGGAGCGCGGCCGCCCACAGGTCCGTGAGGTCCCGGGCCTGCGGGGCGCGCACGGCGGACGCCTGGGCGTACCACTCCAGCAGCGGGGCCGGGGAGCCCGCCGGATCGTCGTCCTGGGGATGCGCGCAGGCGTACAGGAAGGCACGCAGGGCGAGATCGCGCAGGGCGGGTTCGTCGCCCAGCCAGCTCTCCATCTCGGCCAGCACCTGTCCGCCGGCCGGGGACAGCAGCAACAGGGCCACGGACGAGGAGAGTTCGTCGATCTCCTCGGCGAGCCTGTCGGTGTCGCCGCCGCGTCCGTCACCCGCCGCGAAGTGCGTACAGGCAGCGGAGCGCAGGGCGAGCAGGGCTTGAGCCGGGTGGGCGGGGCCGATCAGGGCATAGGCGCGGATCGCTGTCCAGCGTTCCCTGCGGTCACCCCCCGTGCACCAGCTGCCCAGGATCCGCAGGACGTTGGGCGCCCCGAGGAAGTGGGCCAGGGTGAGCGCGTTGACCGCGACGAGTCGCTGACGGTAACGACGCGACGTGGCCCAGCGGGTGATGACGAGGGCCATCGCCGACGGCAGGTCCGCCGCGGCGAGCACGGCCGCGGTCGAGGCGGCACGGGTCCGTACGAGGGGGCGCCCGTCGTCCGCGAGCCGGTCCAGCCAGGCCACCAGGGCCGGGCGGGCGGACGGGTGGCCGGTCCACACCTCGCGCAGCAGGACGAGCGCGGTGCGGTCGTCGCGGTACCGGGCCTTGCGCTGGGCGACCGGACCCCATTCGGTCATCTCGTTCTCCTCGTACCGCTCGGCGCGCGCCCGGTTCAGCCGTCCGCCCGCCGCATTGCCGAAGACCGGCACGAGGGGTGACTTCGAGGGGTCTTCGGTCTTCTGGAGCAGCGCGTACAGCGCATCGCTCAGCTCGGCGGTCAGGGCGTACGGCGCCTCGTCGAACGCGGCGAGCGAGACGAGGAACGCCTTGTCGGAGAGCGAGGCCGACGGATCGCCGAACCACTCCTCGACCTGGCTCTCCAGAGCAGCGAGCGAGAAGTGCTCCAGCTCGTGCCCCGCGGCCCGGCCGGTCGCGACGCGGGCCAGCAGCCGGGCGAAGGCCGCCACCTCGCGCAACTGGTGGCCGCGGTCCAGGAACTCCTTGACGGAACGGTGCTCCAGCAGCGCTGCGGCCTCCGCTCCGAGACCGGCGGGGCCGTCGGGCCGGGCCGTCAGATGGGCCTCCAGGACGGCACGCGACCGCGGCGGCCGCCAGTGCGCGACGGACACGTCCTCCAGTGCCGCGGCCGGGTCGACGGTGATCACCAGATAGGCGTCCTGCTCGACGAGCCTGTCCCGCAGCGCCAGCAGGTGCGTATCGCGCAGGGGCAGGTCACGCCGGAGCGCGAGGTCGCAGAGCACATGGCCTCGGGCGCCGTCGAGCAGCCCGGGCAGCGCCGCGGGGGTGGTGTCGCGGTCCAGAGCGCGTACGGGGGTGGCGCCCAGACGGTTCAGGAGCATCAGGGCGGCGGTACGACGGCCGGTGAAGTGCTGCCCGGAAAGCACCAGGACGCGTTCCGTCCGCAGCCGCTCCACGAGCCCGGTGAACACCGACCCGTCCCCACCGGGTACGAAGAGGGCCGCCGTCCGGTCCAGGCTGTCCTGCGGGACCAGGCCGGAGGTGTGCGCGTCGCTGGACACCCCGAGCTGGTAGATCTCGGTCTTGCTGCCCATGATCACGTCGCCGACGACGTGGCCCCCGCTGACGCCGTGCTGGTCGCGGCCGCTCAGCCCGCCCTCGAAGCGCGCCGAGGCGCCGACCATGATGCCGGGGCTGTGGGCGTAGAGGTCGCGGCGCGCGCTCCAGGCGTCCTGCGGCTGTTCCGCCTCCTCCTCCGGGGCGTCGGGAGCGGGGGAGGGCGCGCCGTCCCCGGCCTTCGGTGCCTCGGACGCGTCGGCAGCGCCGCCCGACGCCGCCCCGGGGGCGCCGGTGGCACCGTCCGGCCCGTGGCCCGTCGGTGCGGGCGGATCCTGGCTCATCGGAGGGCACCGCCGTCCACGGGGCCGTCCGTGTCGACGGCGCGGGGGCCGCGGACGTCCGCCGGGCGGCCGTCGCCGGTACCACCGAGCACGACATCCCCCGAGACGTTCCCGCCGCTCACCCCGTGCAGGTCACGCCCGGCCAGCCCGCCACCGAAGGAGGGCGCGCCGCCGTGGAAGTGGAACACGGCCCCGCCCGCCGTCCCGGACGCCGGATCGCCGGAGGGGCCCCCGTCCGTCCCCTCCGGCGACCCGCCGTCGGCGCCCCCGCGCCCCGCTCCCCCCGCGGCGGAGGTGTCGCCCCCGTGCGCCGCCTCCGCCCTTCCGGCCGCGTCGGTGTCCCCGTACGCCGACGCGGCCGTTCCCGCCCCTGGCACCGCGCCGTGCAGCCAGGCCTTCATCGGGCCGTTCTTGCCGGCCACGGTGACGGGGCGGAACTCTTCCGGCACGATGCCGGGATGGCCGTGCCGCACGATCCCGCGGTGCACGTCCTCGGACACGCACAGCGCCAGATCGCCCGTGCGCTCCCGCAGGGCGGCCCGCAACACGTCGCCGTCCAGCAGCCGGCAGGCGTGGTTCAGGTCGGAGCCCACCCAGCCGTCCCGCCCGTCGACGGCGACGTACCCCGTGGCGAGTACGGCCCGCAGCCGGATCTGGGCGCTGCTCGACGCCAACCGGTTGACCCCGCGCAGCTGCACGGGGGTCTCGGTCAGCAGCGCCCGCAGCAGCGCGGCCACCGAGGCGTTCGCGTCGATCAGTTCCATGACCGCGTCGCCCCGGTCGGCGCGGATCCGCCGGCCCTCCTCGATCCCGGCCGCCGTGAGTGTGCGGTCGGCGATGTCGTAGAGCATGCGCCGCAGGTAGTTCTGCTCGATGTCGTCACGGTCGCTGAAGCGCTCGATGTCGAACAGCAGGATGGTGCGGCTCACGGGATCGGTCATGGCTGCCTTTCGGGGATCTGCGAGTGGCAGCAGCCTGGGCCCGCCGGGCCCGGACCGGTGAGGGCAGATGACCCACTGGAAGTGTGACCGTGTGCACATACGGTCAGGAGCGGGCCGGGCGCAGGCCCGGGTCAGCCCGCGGGGTCCTGGGCCCGGGCGATCCGGCGCAGCACGTCGGGCCGCAGGATCAGCAGGGTCCGCCGGCCGGTCGACACCACCTGCCGGGCCCGCAGATCCCTGAGCAGCCGCTGCACCATCTCCCGGGACGCCCCGACGGAACCGGCCAGCTCCTGCTTGCTCAGCGGCACGGTGAGCTCGATGCCCTCCTCGGTGCGGACGCCATGGGTGCGAGCCAGATCGAGCAGCAGTACGGCGAACCGTTCCCGTACGGTCAGCGAGGCGAATTCCAGCCTGCGGCGGTCGGCAGCCCTGGTGCGGTCGGAAGTCAGCCCGAGGAGGGTGAAGGCCGCGGCGGGGGACCGGGACAGGTACTCCTTGAAGAGGTCGTGCTCCACGGCCACGGCCTCCACCGGCTCCAGCGCCGTGACGGTGGCCGATCTCGCGCGGCCGGTCAGTGCCGACGACTCCCCGACGATGTCGCCGGGGCCGCGCAGGGCCAGCAGCGCCTCGTAGCCGTTCGCCGCGGACGCGGTGACCTTGGTCCAGCCCTCGGTGATCAGCAGGACGTGGGAGGACGGCTCCTGCTGGTGGATGAGCGCCGACCTCGTCCCGAAGCGGAGCCTTCCGCCGAGCGCGAGGAGCGCGGCGCGGTCCGCCCGCTCCAGCCTGGCGAGAAAGGGGACGCGGTCGTCCAGTCCGTGGCCCCCCGGCGGTTCGAGCATGGTCATCGTGCCCCCCTGCGCATCACGCGCTGACCGTCCCGCCCGGCGCGGACGGCCCGTCCCGGGCCCGGCCCCTCCCGCTGTCGCGGTGGCCGCTCCGGTGGCCCGCCCGCCGACGCGGCGGGCAGGTCAAACTACTGGCAGTGAACGCCGCCCGCCGGGAGAAAGCCGGATCTGGCCCGCGGCAGCTCGCCACAGCGCGCCCCGGGCCCGCGTGGGCCGCGCTCCCGGGCATTTGTTTTGACCCAGCTCCGTGAGGTAGGTACGCTCAAGCCTTGTGCCTGGGGTGTGCCTGGGCTCGGGTGCGTGTCCTCAACCGCATGGCGAGTCCGTAAGTGGCCACCGCAATCTGCGCTTCTTCTGCCTCAGGGCAGGAGCTTGCAGTGTTCGACACACCCGACCGCGTGGGTCGGTGAGTGTTCCAGGTTAGTTTCACGAACGGCACACAGAAACCGGAGAAGTAGTGCCTACGATCCAGCAGCTGGTCCGGAAGGGCCGGCAGGACAAGGTCGAGAAGAACAAGACGCCCGCGCTCGAGGGTTCGCCCCAGCGTCGTGGCGTCTGCACGCGCGTGTTCACGACTACCCCGAAGAAGCCGAACTCGGCGCTCCGTAAGGTCGCGCGTGTGCGTCTGACCTCCGGTATCGAGGTCACGGCCTACATCCCGGGTGAGGGGCACAACCTGCAGGAGCACTCCATCGTGCTCGTGCGTGGTGGCCGTGTGAAGGACCTGCCGGGTGTTCGTTACAAGATCATCCGCGGTTCGCTCGACACCCAGGGTGTCAAGAACCGCAAGCAGGCCCGCAGCCGCTACGGCGCCAAGAAGGAGAAGTAAGAATGCCTCGTAAGGGCCCCGCCCCGAAGCGCCCGGTCATCATCGACCCGGTCTACAGCTCTCCTCTTGTCACCTCGCTGATCAACAAGATCCTCCTCGACGGCAAGCGTTCCACCGCCGAGCGGATCGTGTACGGCGCCATGGAAGGCCTCCGCGAGAAGACCGGCGCCGACCCGGTCATCACGCTGAAGCGCGCGCTTGAGAACGTCAAGCCCTCGCTCGAGGTCAAGTCCCGCCGTGTCGGTGGCGCCACCTACCAGGTGCCGATCGAGGTCAAGCCCGGTCGCGCCGCCACCCTCGCTCTCCGCTGGGTCGTCGGTTACTCCCGCGCCCGTCGCGAGAAGACCATGACCGAGCGCCTCATGAACGAGCTGCTCGACGCCTCCAACGGTCTTGGCGCTGCTGTCAAGAAGCGCGAGGACACCCACAAGATGGCCGAGTCGAACAAGGCCTTCGCGCACTACCGCTGGTAGTCGCTTACCCCATCGAGACCGAGAGAAGATTGAGCCTTATGGCCACCACTTCGCTTGACCTGGCCAAGGTCCGCAACATTGGGATCATGGCCCACATCGACGCGGGCAAGACGACCACCACCGAGCGGATCCTCTTCTACACCGGCGTCTCGTACAAGATCGGTGAAGTCCACGACGGCGCAGCCACGATGGACTGGATGGAGCAGGAGCAGGAGCGCGGCATCACGATCACGTCCGCCGCGACGACCTGTCACTGGCCGCTCAATGATGTTGACCACACCATCAACATCATCGACACCCCGGGTCACGTCGACTTCACCGTCGAGGTGGAGCGTTCGCTCCGCGTCCTCGACGGTGCCGTCACCGTGTTCGACGGTGTGGCGGGTGTCGAGCCCCAGTCCGAGACTGTCTGGCGTCAGGCGGACCGCTACGGCGTGCCGCGTATCTGCTTCGTCAACAAGCTCGACCGCACGGGTGCAGACTTCCTCCGTTGCGTCGACATGATCGTCCAGCGCCTCGGCGCGGTCCCGATCGTCATGCAGCTCCCCATCGGTGCGGAGGCAGACTTCCGCGGCGTCGTCGACCTCGTGACGATGAAGGCCTTCGTGTACCCCGAAGAGGCCGTCAAGGGCGAGATGTACGACACCGTCGAGATCCCGGACAACCTCAAGGAGGCCGCCGAGGAATGGCGCGGCAAGCTCCTCGAGGCCGTCTCGGAGAACGACGATGACATGATGGAGCTGTACCTGGAGGGCGTCGAGCCCACCCAGGACCAGCTCTACGAGGCGATCCGTCGGATCACCCTCGCGTCCAAGGGCAGCGCCGACTCCGTCACCGTCACCCCGGTGTTCTGTGGCACCGCGTTCAAGAACAAGGGCGTTCAGCCCCTGCTCGACGCGGTCGTCCGCTACCTGCCTTCTCCCCTGGACGTCGAGGCCATCGAAGGCCACGACGTCAAGGACCCGGAGAAGGTCGTCCAGCGGAAGCCCTCGGACGACGAGCCGTTCTCCGGTCTGGCGTTCAAGATCGCGAGCGACCCGCACCTCGGCAAGCTCACCTTCGTCCGGATCTACTCCGGTCGCCTCGAGGCCGGCACCGCGGTGCTGAACTCGGTCAAGGGCAAGAAGGAGCGCATCGGGAAGATCTACCGCATGCACGCGAACAAGCGTGAGGAGATCCCCTCGGTGGGCGCCGGTGACATCGTCGCCGTCATGGGCCTGAAGCAGACCACCACCGGTGAGACGCTGTGTGACGACAAGCAGCCGGTGATCCTGGAGTCCATGGACTTCCCGGCGCCGGTCATCCAGGTCGCCATCGAGCCCAAGTCCAAGGGTGACCAGGAGAAGCTGGGTGTCGCCATCCAGCGCCTCTCGGAGGAGGACCCCTCCTTCCAGGTGCACTCGGACGAGGAGACCGGCCAGACCATCATCGGTGGTATGGGCGAGCTCCACCTCGAGGTGCTCGTCGACCGCATGAAGCGCGAGTTCCGCGTCGAGGCGAACGTCGGCAAGCCCCAGGTCGCGTACCGCGAGACGATCCGCAAGACCGTCGAGCGCATCGACTACACGCACAAGAAGCAGACTGGTGGTACCGGCCAGTTCGCGAAGGTGCAGATCGCCCTCGAGCCCATCGAGGGTGGCGACGCCTCCTACGAGTTCGTCAACAAGGTCACCGGTGGCCGCATCCCCCGTGAGTACATTCCCTCGGTGGACGCGGGTGCTCAGGAAGCCATGCAGTTCGGCATCCTGGCCGGTTACGAGATGGTCGGCGTCCGCGTCACCCTTCTCGACGGTGGTTACCACGAGGTCGACTCCTCGGAGCTCGCCTTCAAGATCGCCGGTTCGCAGGCGTTCAAGGAGGGTGCCCGCAAGGCGTCCCCCGTGCTCCTCGAGCCGATGATGGCCGTCGAGGTCACCACGCCCGAGGACTACATGGGCGATGTCATCGGCGACCTCAACTCCCGCCGTGGCCAGATCCAGGCCATGGAGGAGCGCAGCGGCGCTCGCGTCGTGAAGGGCCTCGTGCCTCTCTCGGAGATGTTCGGCTACGTCGGAGACCTCCGCAGCAAGACCTCGGGTCGCGCAAGCTACTCGATGCAGTTCGACTCCTACGCCGAGGTTCCGCGGAACGTCGCCGAGGAGATCATCGCGAAGGCCAAGGGCGAGTAACTCTTCCGAGTTCACGCTTTAGGCTTGTCACCGGAGTCCGGCCGGGCATTCGCCGCAGCGCGTAAGCGACGTGGTGAATGCCCCCGGCACCGGCATTCCAGCAAAGATCACCTGGCGCCGATGAAGCAAGGCGTACAGAACCACTCAGGAGGACCCCAGTGGCGAAGGCAAAGTTCGAGCGGACTAAGCCGCACGTCAACATCGGCACCATCGGTCACATCGACCACGGTAAGACGACCCTCACGGCCGCCATTACCAAGGTGCTGCACGACGCTTTCCCGGACCTGAACGAGGCCTCGGCCTTCGACCAGATCGACAAGGCTCCCGAAGAGCGCCAGCGCGGTATCACGATCTCGATCGCGCACGTCGAGTACCAGACGGAGTCGCGTCACTACGCGCACGTCGACTGCCCGGGTCACGCCGACTACATCAAGAACATGATCACGGGTGCGGCGCAGATGGACGGCGCCATCCTCGTGGTCGCCGCCACCGACGGCCCGATGCCGCAGACCAAGGAGCACGTGCTCCTGGCCCGCCAGGTCGGCGTTCCGTACATCGTCGTCGCCCTGAACAAGGCCGACATGGTGGACGACGAGGAGATCCTGGAGCTCGTCGAGCTCGAGGTTCGTGAGCTCCTCTCCGAGTACGAGTTCCCGGGCGACGACCTTCCGGTCGTCAAGGTGTCGGCGCTCAAGGCCCTCGAGGGCGACGCCGAGTGGGGCCAGACCGTTCTCGACCTGATGAAGGCCGTCGACGAGTCCATCCCGCAGCCCGAGCGTGACGTCGAGAAGCCGTTCCTCATGCCCATCGAGGACGTCTTCACGATCACCGGTCGCGGTACGGTCGTCACCGGCCGCATCGAGCGTGGTGTCCTGAAGGTCAACGAGACCGTCGACATCGTCGGTATCAAGACCGAGAAGACCACCACCACGGTCACCGGCATCGAGATGTTCCGCAAGCTGCTCGACGAGGGCCAGGCCGGTGAGAACGTCGGTCTGCTTCTTCGTGGCATCAAGCGCGAGGACGTCGAGCGCGGCCAGGTCATCATCAAGCCGGGTTCGGTCACGCCGCACACCGACTTCCAGGCCCAGGCCTACATCCTGTCGAAGGACGAGGGTGGCCGTCACACCCCCTTCTTCAACAACTACCGCCCGCAGTTCTACTTCCGTACCACGGACGTGACGGGCGTTGTGACCCTCCCCGAGGGCACCGAGATGGTCATGCCGGGTGACAACACCCTCATGGACGTCGCGCTGATCCAGCCGGTCGCCATGGAAGAGGGCCTGAAGTTCGCCATCCGTGAGGGTGGCCGGACCGTGGGCGCCGGCCAGGTCACCAAGATCATCAAGTAGTTCCTGCTTGATCGTCTGACCTGGTAGCTCCGCACAGAGCACCAAGAAGGGCCCCGTACCTCTCGCGAGAGAGGTACGGGGCCCTTCGGTGTGTGCGGGGCCGAGCCCAATGGCCGCAGGGCCGCCGGACCGCAGGGCCCCCGGGCTCAGACGCCCGCGACCGACCGGATCCAGGAGCGGTACGCCGTGACGTTCGTGTACGCGGTCGTGGTCTGCCGGTCGCTGGTCGAGGCGACCCCGACCTGGACGCCGCCCGCCGTCATCGGGCCGCCCGAGTCGCCGCCGGCGGTGATGCCGTTGCCGCGGCGGGCGCAGATCGCCGAGCCCCCGTACGCGTCGGTGCAGCCGCCGCTCACCGTCACGTCGGCGACCTTCAGATAGCGGGACTGGCAGTTGGCCTCGGAGCCGCACTGCGAGGTGGCGCCCCACCCCCACACCTGGACGCTCTGCCCGACGCGTACGGTGCCGGGCTGCCCGAGCGGGGAGTAGGTCCCCTGCACGGAGCGGTCCAGACGCACCAGCGCCAGGTCCGAGCCGTGGGTGTAGGTCTGGACGCCGTTGGCCACGGTGCCGCCGCTGTGCTGGTCGAGACTGCCGATGCGGAACGACAGGCCGCCGCCGGTGACGCAGTGCTTCGCCGTGAGGATCCAGGTCGGCGCGATGATCGTCGCCGAACACGTCTCCCTGCCGTTGGAGAAGAGGCGGGCGGCCCACGGGGCGTTCTGCGCGTACCCGCCGCCGATGATGGGCTGTACGGCGGCCCGGGTCGACGCGGTCGCCACCTGAGACGCCGTGGACGCCTCCGACGCCGAGACGGTGGGGCTGAGCAGGGCGAGGACGGAGACCGCCACGGCGGAGACGGCGGGGACCAACCTGGCTATTCGCATGCTTCCTCGTTTCGCGGGACACGACGGGGGCGTGTCTGTGGGGGGTCGAGAGGCTTCGACGGACCCAGGGTTCCGGAGAACGACGTTGGCGGGTACCTGACATTCGGCCATGTCGCGGCGTTATGCCCTCCCGCACGCCTTGGACACCCCGCACGCCTGGTACACCCCGCACGCCTCGCACGCCTCGCACGCCTCGCACGCCTCGCACGCCCCGTTGGTCACGTAAGGCTGGAACAGTTGCTCGCAGACCGGCGTGACCGCACGAGGCGTGCTGCTGCCCCGCGGGAAGGCGGAGCGGGCCGACGGAGCGGCCGGCGGGCCGGCGATACGACCTAAGGACGCCAGAGCCAGGGCAGCGCGTCCGTACCCAGCCCCACCACCGCCGCGCGCCCCGCCTCACCGACGTGGAGCGCCGGCCCGTCCAGGGCCACCGGGCCCCGGGACCGTACGAGGACGCCCTCAGCGGTACGGAGCTGGAGCAGCCCCTCGCCGGTACGGCCGAGCAGCACCGGGCCCCGCGGTGACGCGGCGGCCGTGACCGGTCCGTACCCGTCGAAGCCGGGCAGCTCCGCCGCGGTGCCCGCGTGTACAGCGGTCAGCCGGGGCCCGGCCTCGGCGCGGTGGAACAGCTCCACGGACCCGTCGGCGGCGGCCAGGGCGGCCGGGGGAGTGCCCGGCACCGGACCCGCGTCGACCTGCGTCCGGGCGGTCAGCTCCTCGCCCGGGCCGTCCTGCGTCCAGTGGTGCACCGCGTGGTGGCCGGCCCCGTACACATGGACCCTCCCCTCGGCGTCCACCACGGCGCTGAACCCGTCCTGTACCTCGCCGCCACCCGTGTCCCGCCACCCGCCCCACCGGCCGTCACCCTCCCGTACCCGGGTGCTGAGGCCCTTCTCCGCGTTGCGTACGAAGAGGTGGACCCGGTCGTCGGGAGCCGTGACGGCGACGGGCACACCTATGCGCCGCCCCTGGTCGCGGCCGGGGGAGGGGTTGCCGAGACCGCGCCAGGGGAGGAAGCCGCCGCCCGGCGCGGTCTGTTCCAGCACCACGATCTCGCGCTCGTTGTCGCCGCCGTGCCCGCCGAGCGCGGCGAAGCGGAGCCCGAACAGGAGCAGCCGGCCGTCGGCCGCGGCCGCCGTGCCCAGCGCCGGGGCGAGCGGGCCGCCGCCGAGGTCGTGCGGCGGCCCCCAGACGCCGCTGCCCGGTTCCGTCTCGCGCCACCGTGCCACCCGCAGCCCCAGCACCGCGTACGCTGCCAGCCGCCCGTCGGACTCGGCGGCCACGGCCACCCGGGCGCCCGGGTAGCGGTGGTGGGTGGACCGGACCCACCCCTTCCTGTTGGTCAGCGGACGGTCGCCGCCCACGTTGTAGTCGCCGCACCCCGCCGCGTTCCCGCACTCCCAGTCCGGCGAGCCGCCGTACGGCACGAGGTGCGCGGCCTTCGTCTCCAGGACACCGGGCGGCAGGTTCTTGGGCCAGTGCCGGCTGTAGTACCCGCGGTAGGCGGTGGTGACGAAGCCCGGCACGTCCCCGCCGGTCGCCGTGGTCCGGGCCACCCAGCGGATCATCGCCGCCCAGGCGAAACACGCGGCCGCGGTGTGGTCGGCGTGGTCCGAGTAACCCCGCTGCTCGCTGTCCGCGCGCCGGACGGCCTCGGTGCTGTGCTGGATGTCCGGATCGGGGTCCAGGGTGTGCACGACGGTCGGCCGGTGGCCCTCCAGCAGCCCGGCGAGGACGTCGACGAGCCCGTCGTACGTGTACGAACCCGCCCGGGTCAGCGGCGACCCGTCGGCGACGACCGTACGCAGCACGAGCCGCCGGTCCCGCCAGAGGCTGGGGAGCCCGAGGCGCTGGCGGCCGGTGTGCATGGCCGTGTTGAGGAAGACCAGCTCGACCCGTCGGGCCCCCGCGGTGAGGGTGTCGACCTCGGCGCGGTGGTCGCCGGCGAGTTCGGCGACGGACGTCTCCCAGGGTGTGAACCGGTCCAGGCCGAGCAGCGTCGCGTACGCCTGGCGCAGTCCCTGGTGGCGGGCGGAGGAGTAGGCGGCCTTGTCCGGTGCGGGGCGCGGAGCACCCGGGATCCTGTTGACGCCGTCGGCCTCGCCGGCCGTGAGGTAGACGCAGACCAGCGGCGTACCGGCGTCGACGGCCTGCCGGGTGTCCGGGTTCATGAAGTACAGGTCGTCGTCGGGGTGGGCGAGGATCTGCATCAGCAGAGCCCGCCGCCCGGTGCTGATCGGGAGGCCCGGCGCCGGGTTCGGGGGCGGATCGCTGCGCCGGGGCGGTGGTACGGAGCAGGCGGTGAGCGCCGAGCCCAGGGCGGTGGCCGTGAGCACGGCCCGCCGCCCCACGCCCGGTGCCGCCGCAAACCGTTTCCGGTCGACCCGCTCGCCGTTTCCGGGCAGGCCGGGCTGGTCCCTCATGCTGTACACGTCCGTCCGCTCCCCCCGCAGCGGATGGACACCCCATGGCGCCCGTGCCGCGCTCCCGCGAGGGGTCAGACGGCGATCAGGCCGTCCGGGTTGCCTGCACGGCGACGGTGGAGGCACCGGGCCACCCCGGGGTGGCTAGGCTCCGGTCATGACTGATCAGTGGTACGTCCTCATCGAGGAGGACACCCGGGTGACTCGGCAGGCAGACGGCGTCGATCTGAAGCTGCACCGCTGGTCACTGGTGGCCAGCCACCCCGTCAGCGGCACCCAGGCGCAGGCGCTGGCCGTGGCGGAGGACGCGGCCCTGCACTACATGCCGGCTGTCCTGGCACGCCATGCGCGACCGGGTGAGACCCCGGCCCGCAGTGCCTACCTCACCTCCGACGGCGCCTGGCTGGTCCTGCTCGAGCAGCACCACCGCGAGTGCCACATACGCGTGACCGCCGCCCGTCTCATACACACGCGGGAGGAGAAGCAGGCCCCGCCGAGAACACTCAAGGAAAAGGTCCGACACGCTCTGGACGCCCCTGAGCCCTCGGCGGCCCCGTGGGCGCCCAAAAGCTGGTGAAATGGGCTCCTCGGAAGCACAGCGGCGACGACGGCCCCGACTGCGTCGAGGTCGCGGGCCGCTGTCTGCACGGTGCACGTGCGCGATCCGGAGAACGTCCCGGGCCCGGAGCTTCACGCCCGCCGCATGGGCGGATTTCGCGGCGTACTCGTCCACGAACTGATCCGATTGACCGAAGATGCCAGGGTCCCCCGTTCCCCGGGGGCACGGAGGGAGGGCTCCATGACGAGCGGGCCGGAATGGGCCAGGAATCCCCACTCCGCGATGTGGTGCGTGACCCTCACTCACGGGATCACGCCGGAAGACGTACTGGACAGGTACGGGGCCGACGCCCGAACCGCCCAACTCCTCACGGAACAGCAGGCGGTTGAGCTGCTTGACCGTGACGCGCCGGACGCTTCGGTGCTGTGTGCCGGGGCGCTGGGCGACTGGTCCTTCTGCTCCGAAAGCCTCGGGGTCATGGGTGCGATGCCAGGACCCCTGTCCGAGCTGTCCAAGGGCACGGAGACGTTCAGCGTCCTGAGGGGCGGGGACGGCATGAACGTCTTCGCCCACTGGCGTGGCGGGCGGCGCATCGAGCAGTTCGAGCCGGGCAACACCCACACGGAGCCGGCCCCGCCGCACCCTTGGTGGGATGCGATTCAGCAGCGCATCGACTCGTCGGGCGGCGAGTACACCGGCCTGGTTCCGGTGCTGGAAGCGATAGCCCAGTACACCGGGAAAACACTCGACACCCGCGTCCTCGGCGGTCCGCTGCTCACCCTGCGGCTCGAAGAGAGCCACAGGACGCCCGACCCCCCGCGTACGCAGCCTTCCCCCGTCCTCCCGTCAACTCCGGGGCGGGCCCTTGGGCGGCTGCTGGGTGCCCTCAGACCTCGGTGAACAGTTCCTCGGCCTCGGCCACCGCGAGAGCCCGGACCAGCCACTCGTCGAGCACACCGGTGTCGGTGCAGCCGTGGACGCGGTCGCTGACTTCCCGGCTGACGGAGACACCCCGACGTTCGAGGACCCTCACGACGGCTTCGGCCAAGCCTTCGGCCTTGCCTTCGGCCCTGCCCTCGGCGCGCAGTCGCTGCGAGGTCTCCGAACGGAAGAATGAGAGGTCGACGGCCATGAGGTCCCTCCAGATCTGGGCGGCCGGGGTCTTTCCCAGGCCGAGTTCGGTGAGTTCGCCGAATGCCCCGGACGCTAAACCCGGATCGCCCCTGGCATATGCCGAAGGCGATCCGGTTCACTCGGAGCGGGGGCATGTCGAACCTCTGTAGGCCGAATACGGCGCGCTGCGGTCGGAACCGAGCGGTGAGCGGCCCGGCCCTCGTGGCGGTACGCCTCACCGAGGCCCGTACGAACCTGTGGGGGCGGGCAGGAGCGGTGAGCCCGGCCGGCGGGGACGCGGTGGGTCCGGCGTCCGAACGGGACGCCGCCGCACAGCAGTTGCTCCGGATGCCGGCCGAGAGCGTGGCCCGCGACCGGCAGGTGCGGGTCAGGTGTGGCGCCGGTGGCGGGCGGGTGTCCGGCCGGGGGTGCGGGGCCTCGAAGCGCGCCCGCGTTTGACCGCTCCCTCGTGAGGGGTAAGATCCTCCACCCGATTGGCCAGGCTCACGCCCCGTATGGCACACTAGCCAGGTTGCTCGGTTGAGTGTCAATGCTGCGCGCCTCCCGCCGGGAGGACCGGAAGCGAGTCCCACAGTACTCGTCGGCCCCATGCGGGCCGGACGTACGGGAATCTTCCGGGAAGCGTCAGTGGGGTACCGACCAGGCACCCGGTGGGGTTTCACCCCCGGCAGCGCGGTTTCGGCCCGCACCCCCTTGGTTGGGATTTCCCTCGGGAAATCTTCGTAGAGGGGATGCGACACGCCCGACCGCGTGGGTCGGAGGTGGGGTTACGAGAACTCCCGGGTTCCAGAGCGTTATGAGAGACAGGACTACTAGTAGCCATGGCGGGACAGAAGATCCGCATCCGGCTCAAGGCCTACGACCACGAGGTCATCGATTCCTCGGCGAAGAAGATCGTCGAGACGGTGACGCGCACTGGTGCGTCGGTCGCGGGCCCGGTGCCGCTGCCCACTGAGAAGAACGTGTACTGCGTCATCAAGTCGCCGCACAAGTACAAGGACTCTCGCGAGCACTTCGAGATGCGCACGCACAAGCGCCTCATCGACATTCTCGACCCCACGCCGAAGACGGTTGACTCGCTGATGCGCCTCGACCTGCCGGCCGGCGTCGACATCGAGATCAAGCTCTGAGGGGACGGGCCGAGATGAGCAAGAACATCAAGGGCGTCCTGGGCGAGAAGCTCGGCATGACCCAGGTCTGGGACGAGAACAACCGGGTTGTCCCGGTGACCGTCGTCAAGGCCGGGCCGTGCGTCGTGACGCAGGTTCGTACGAACGACAGCGACGGCTACGAGTCGGTCCAGATCGCCTTCGGCGAGATCGACCCGCGCAAGGTGAACAAGCCCCTCAAGGGCCACTTCGCCAAGGCCGACGTCACCCCGCGCCGCCACCTGGTGGAGCTCCGCACCCCTGACGCCAGCGAGTACACGCTGGGCCAGGAGGTCACTGCCGAGGTGTTCGAGTCCGGCGTCAAGGTTGACGTCACGGGCAAGAGCAAGGGCAAGGGCTTCGCCGGTGTCATGAAGCGTCACAACTTCAAGGGCCTCGGCGCCGGTCACGGCGTCCAGCGCAAGCACCGTTCCCCCGGTTCGATCGG
The DNA here is from genome assembly GCF_042717325.1 of Streptomyces sp. NPDC058637. Taxonomy (NCBI): domain Bacteria; kingdom Bacillati; phylum Actinomycetota; class Actinomycetes; order Kitasatosporales; family Streptomycetaceae; genus Streptomyces; species Streptomyces sp. NPDC058637. Next base: position 116,637 of record NZ_JBHXRD010000005.1, read on the forward strand.
TGGCTGCGCCACCCCTGGGCGTGTCTTCAAGGGCATGCGCATGGCCGGCCGGATGGGCAACGAGCGCGTCACCACCCAGAACCTGACCATCCACGCGGTTGACGCGGAGAAGGGTCTGCTGCTCATCAAGGGCGCAGTCCCCGGTCCGAACGGCGGCCTCGTCCTGGTCCGTACCGCGGCCAAGGGGGCTTGAGGTAATGAGCACCATTGACATCCTTTCGCCGGCAGGCGACAAGGCCGGTACCGTCGAGCTCCCCGCGGAGATCTTCGACGCGAAGACCAGCGTTCCGCTGATCCACCAGGTCGTTGTCGCACAGCTGGCAGCTGCCCGTCAGGGCACGCACAAGACCAAGCGTCGCGGCGAAGTCCGTGGTGGTGGCCGCAAGCCTTACCGCCAGAAGGGCACCGGCCGCGCCCGCCAGGGTTCGACCCGCGCGCCGCAGTTCGCAGGCGGTGGCGTCGTCCACGGCCCGCAGCCGCGCGACTACTCGCAGCGCACCCCGAAGAAGATGAAGGCCGCCGCTCTGCGCGGTGCCCTCTCCGACCGGGCGCGTCACTCCCGTATCCACGTCGTCACCGGCGTGGTCGAGGGTGGAGTTTCCACGAAGGCCGCCAAGACGCTGTTCGGCAAGATCTCGGAGCGCGCCAACCTGCTCCTGGTCGTCGACCGCGCCGACGAGGCCGCGTGGCTGTCCGCACGCAACCTGCCCCAGGTGCACATCCTGGAGCCGGGCCAGCTGAACACGTACGACGTGATCGTCTCTGACGACGTGGTCTTCACCCAGGCCGCTTTCGAGTCCTTCGTGTCTGGCCCCCAGACCGCTGAGACCGAAGGGAGCGACGCCTGATGAGCGAGGCGACCGTTACCAGCTCGACCATCACGAGCAAGACCTACTCGGACCCGCGCGACGTTCTCGTCAAGCCGGTCGTGTCCGAGAAGAGCTACGCGCTGCTCGACGAGAACAAGTACACGTTCATCGTCGCGCCCGGCTCCAACAAGACCCAGATCAAGCAGGCCGTGGAAGCGGTCTTCTCGGTCAAGGTCACCGGGGTCAACACGATCAACCGGCAGGGCAAGCGCAAGCGGACCAAGACCGGCTTCGGCAAGCGCGCTGACACCAAGCGCGCCATCGTGACCCTCGCCGAGGGCGACCGTATCGACATCTTCGGCGGCCCGACCTCCTAACGGAGTCGAGTCGTCCGGAATCGGACGAGGACTGAGAAATGGGTATCCGCAAGTACAAGCCGACGACCCCGGGCCGTCGTGGCTCCAGCGTCGCCGACTTTGTCGAGATCACGCGGTCCACGCCGGAGAAGTCGCTGGTCCGCCCCCTGCACAGCAAGGGCGGCCGTAACAACGCCGGTCGTGTGACCGTTCGCCACCAGGGTGGTGGCCACAAGCGCGCCTACCGTGTGATCGACTTCCGTCGTCACGACAAGGACGGCGTGCCGGCCAAGGTCGCGCACATCGAGTACGACCCGAACCGCACCGCGCGCATCGCGCTGCTGCACTACGCGGACGGCGAGAAGCGTTACATCGTCGCCCCCCGTGGTCTGTCGCAGGGTGACCGCGTCGAGAACGGTCCGACCGCAGACATCAAGCCGGGCAACAACCTGGCGCTGCGCAACATCCCGGTCGGTACGACCATCCACGCCATCGAGCTGCGGCCCGGCGGCGGCGCGAAGTTCGCCCGTTCCGCGGGTGCCTCCGTGCAGCTGCTGGCGAAGGAGGGCACGATGGCCCACCTTCGTATGCCTTCCGGAGAGATCCGGCTGGTCGACGCCCGCTGCCGCGCCACCATCGGTGAGGTCGGCAACGCCGAGCAGTCGAACATCAACTGGGGCAAGGCCGGCCGCATGCGCTGGAAGGGCGTCCGCCCGACCGTCCGCGGTGTCGCGATGAACCCGGTCGACCACCCGCACGGTGGTGGTGAAGGCAAGACCTCCGGTGGACGTCACCCGGTCTCGCCGTGGGGTCAGAAGGAAGGTCGTACTCGCTCGCCGAAGAAGGCATCGAGCAAGTACATCGTCCGCCGCCGCAAGACGAACAAGAAGCGCTAGGAGCGGGTTTAGATGCCGCGCAGTCTCAAGAAGGGGCCCTTCGTCGACGGCCACCTCATCAAGAAGGTGGACGTACAGAACGAGGCAGGCACCAAGAACGTCATCAAGACCTGGTCCCGTCGCTCGATGATCATCCCGGCCATGCTGGGTCACACCATCGCGGTGCACAACGGCAAGATCCACGTCCCGGTGTTCGTCACCGAGTCGATGGTCGGCCACAAGCTCGGCGAGTTCTCGCCGACTCGCACCTTCCGCGGCCACGTCAAGGACGACCGGAAGTCGAAGCGCCGCTAGCGCGGGGTGGAAACGACTATGACTCACACCGAAGGGACAACCATGGAAGCCAGGGCCCAGGCGCGGTACATCCGCGTCACGCCCATGAAGGCCCGCCGAGTGGTGGACCTCATCCGTGGCATGGATGCCACGGAGGCTCAGGCGGTCCTGCGTTTCGCCCCGCAGGCCGCGAGCGTGCCGGTTGGCAAGGTGCTCGACAGCGCCATCGCCAACGCTGCACACAACTACGACCACCCTGACGCCTCTTCGCTGGTCATCAGCGAGGCGTACGTGGACGAGGGCCCGACCCTGAAGCGGTTCCGTCCGCGTGCTCAGGGCCGTGCCTACCGGATCCGTAAGCGGACCAGCCACATCACCGTGGTCGTCAGCAGCAAGGAAGGAACCCGGTAATGGGCCAGAAGGTTAACCCGCATGGGTTCCGGCTCGGCATTACCACGGACTTCAAGTCCCGTTGGTACGCCGACAAGCTGTACAAGGACTACGTCAAGGAAGACGTCGCCATTCGTCGCATGATGACGAAGGGCATGGAGCGTGCCGGTATCTCGAAGGTTGAGATCGAGCGCACCCGCGACCGCGTCCGTGTCGACATCCACACCGCCCGCCCGGGCATCGTCATCGGCCGCCGTGGCGCCGAGGCCGACCGCATCCGTGGCGAGCTGGAGAAGCTGACCGGCAAGCAGGTCCAGCTGAACATCCTCGAGGTCAAGAACCCCGAGGTCGACGCTCAGCTGGTGGCCCAGGCCGTCGCCGAGCAGCTCTCCTCCCGCGTCTCCTTCCGTCGTGCCATGCGTAAGAGCATGCAGAGCACGATGAAGGCCGGCGCCAAGGGCATCAAGATCCAGTGCGGTGGCCGCCTCGGTGGCGCCGAGATGTCCCGCTCGGAGTTCTACCGCGAGGGCCGCGTGCCCCTGCACACGCTCCGTGCGAACGTCGACTACGGCTTCTTCGAGGCCAAGACGACCTTCGGCCGCATCGGCGTGAAGGTCTGGATCTACAAGGGCGACGTCAAGAACATCGCCGAGGTTCGCGCCGAGAACGCCGCGGCCCGCGCCGGTAACCGTCCGGCTCGTGGCGGCACTGACCGCCCGGCCGGCCGCGGTGGCCGTGGTGGCGAGCGTGGCGGCCGCGGCCGCAAGCCGCAGCAGTCCGCGCCGGCAGCGGAGGCCCCCAAGGCCGACGCTCCCGCCGCCGCTGCTCCGGCTGAGAGCACCGGAACGGAGGCCTGACCGAAATGCTGATCCCCCGTAGGGTCAAGCACCGCAAGCAGCACCACCCGAAGCGCAGCGGTATGTCCAAGGGTGGCACGCAGGTTGCGTTCGGCGAGTACGGCATCCAGGCGCTGACCCCGGCGTACGTGACGAACCGCCAGATCGAGGCAGCTCGTATCGCGATGACCCGCCACATCAAGCGTGGCGGCAAGGTCTGGATCAACATTTATCCGGACCGTCCCCTGACGAAGAAGCCGGCCGAGACCCGCATGGGTTCCGGTAAGGGTTCTCCCGAGTGGTGGATCGCGAACGTCAAGCCCGGACGGGTGATGTTCGAGCTGTCCTACCCGAACGAGAAGATTGCTCGTGAGGCGCTCACCCGCGCTGCTCACAAGCTTCCGATGAAGTGCCGGATCGTTCGGCGCGAGGCAGGTGAGTCGTGATGTCGGCCGGTACCAAGGCGTCCGAGCTGCGCGAACTGGGCGGCGAGGAGCTCCTCAACAAGCTCCGCGAGGCCAAGGAAGAGCTGTTCAACCTCCGCTTCCAGGCGGCGACGGGCCAGCTCGAGAACCACGGTCGGCTCAAGTCCGTCCGTAAGGACATCGCCCGGATCTACACCCTGATGCGTGAGCGCGAGCTGGGCATCGAGACGGTGGAGAGCGCCTGATGAGCGAGAAGACTGTGACTGAGACCAACACTGACCGCGGTTTCCGCAAGACCCGTGAGGGTCTCGTCGTCAGCGACAAGATGGACAAGACCGTCGTCGTCGCTGTCGAGGACCGCGTGAAGCACGCGCTGTACGGCAAGGTCATCCGCCGTACGAACAAGCTCAAGGCCCACGACGAGCAGAACGCTGCAGGCGTCGGCGACCGCGTCATCATCATGGAGACGCGTCCGCTGTCCGCCACGAAGCGCTGGCGCATCGTCGAGATCCTCGAGAAGGCCAAGTAATTCCTGAGGGGCATTCCCCGCAGGCAAGTTCCGCCAGGCTCGGTGGGGACTCCTTCACCGGAGTCCCCGCCGGGAACCGGCAGACGATCAGGAGATAGACGTGATCCAGCAGGAGTCGCGACTGCGCGTCGCCGACAACACGGGTGCGAAGGAAATTCTCACCATCCGTGTTCTCGGTGGCTCGGGTCGCCGCTACGCGGGCATCGGTGACGTCATCGTCGCCACCGTCAAGGACGCGATCCCCGGTGGCAACGTGAAGAAGGGTGACGTCGTCAAGGCCGTCATCGTTCGCACCGTCAAGGAGCGTCGTCGTCAGGATGGCTCGTACATCCGCTTCGACGAGAACGCCGCTGTCATTCTCAAGAACGACGGCGACCCCCGCGGCACCCGTATCTTCGGCCCGGTGGGCCGAGAGCTGCGCGAGAAGAAGTTCATGAAGATCATCTCGCTCGCGCCGGAGGTGCTGTAAGCATGAAGATCAAGAAGGGCGACCTGGTTCAGGTCATCACCGGTAAGGACAAGGGCAAGCAGGGCAAGGTCATCGTTGCCTTCCCCGCTCAGGACCGTGTCCTCGTCGAGGGTGTCAACCGGGTCAAGAAGCACACCAAGGCCGGTCAGACGGCTCGCGGTTCGCAGACGGGTGGCATTGTCACCACCGAGGCCCCGATTCACGTCAGCAACGTTCAGCTGGTCGTGGAGAAGGACGGCAACAAGGTCGTCACCCGCGTCGGCTACCGCTTTGACGACGAGGGCAAGAAGATCCGCGTTGCCAAGCGGACCGGTGAGGACATCTGATGACGACCACCACTGCGCCGCGTCTCAAGACGCGCTACCGCGAGGAAATCGCCGGCAAGCTGCGTGAGGAGTTCTCGTACGAGAACGTCATGCAGGTTCCCGGTCTGGTCAAGATCGTGGTCAACATGGGTGTGGGCGACGCCGCCCGCGACTCCAAGCTGATCGATGGCGCCGTGCGCGACCTCACCACGATCACGGGCCAGAAGCCGGCCGTCACCAAGGCCCGCAAGTCGATCGCGCAGTTCAAGCTGCGCGAGGGGCAGCCGATCGGCTGCCACGTCACCCTCCGTGGTGACCGCATGTGGGAGTTCCTGGACCGTACGCTGTCGCTCGCGCTTCCGCGTATCCGTGACTTCCGCGGCCTGTCGCCGAAGCAGTTCGACGGCCGTGGCAACTACACCTTCGGTCTCACGGAGCAGGTCATGTTCCACGAGATCGACCAGGACAAGATCGACCGGGTCCGGGGCATGGACATCACCGTGGTCACCACGGCGACCAACGACGACGAGGGTCGTGCCCTGCTTCGTCACCTCGGCTTCCCGTTCAAGGAGAACTGACCGTGGCGAAGAAGGCTCTGATCGCTAAGGCCGCCCGTAAGCCGAAGTTCGGCGTGCGCGGGTACACCCGCTGCCAGCGCTGCGGCCGGCCCCACTCCGTCTACCGCAAGTTCGGCCTGTGCCGCGTGTGCCTTCGTGAGATGGCTCACCGTGGCGAGCTGCCGGGCGTGACCAAGAGCTCCTGGTAGTTCTCCCTTCGCCTCCGGGCGTAGGTAGGACCAGGAAGCTCTCGGTAAGTATCTGGTCGGCAGGAGCCCTGCTTTTCATGCCGTAGGCTTGAAGGGTTGGGCGCCTGCCGCCCTGACCGACTTACTACGCCGTAGGTCCCCGCACCGCACCCGTCCCGCCACTGAGTGGGGAGAGGGATGGCGCATACAGGAAACCCCGGCGAGAGAGGCCGAAGGCCAACTCATGACCATGACTGATCCGATCGCAGACATGCTCACGCGTCTGCGTAACGCGAACTCGGCGTATCACGACGATGTCGCAATGCCGCACAGCAAGATCAAGTCGCACATCGCGGAGATCCTCCAGCAGGAGGGCTTCATCACCGGCTGGAAGGTCGAGGACGCCGAGGTCGGCAAGAGCCTCGTCCTCGAGCTGAAGTTCGGGCCCAACCGCGAGCGTTCGATCGCCGGCATCAAGCGCATTTCGAAGCCGGGTCTGCGTGTATACGCAAAGTCCACCAACCTGCCGAAGGTTCTCGGCGGCCTGGGCGTGGCGATCATCTCCACGTCCCACGGTCTCCTGACCGGCCAGCAGGCCAGCAAGAAGGGCGTAGGTGGGGAAGTCCTCGCCTACGTCTGGTAGTCGGGAACGGAGGAATAGCTCATGTCGCGAATCGGCAAGCTCCCCATCCAGGTTCCCGCCGGTGTGGACGTCACCATCGATGGCCGCACGGTCGCGGTGAAGGGCCCCAAGGGTTCCCTCTCGCACACCGTCGCCGCGCCGATCGAGGTCACCAAGGGTGAGGACGGCGTGCTCAACGTCGTCCGCCCTAACGACGAGCGTCAGAACAAGGCCCTTCACGGCCTGTCCCGCACGCTGGTGGCGAACATGATCACCGGCGTGACCGCGGGATACAGCAAGGCGCTCGAGATCAGCGGTGTCGGTTACCGCGTCCAGGCGAAGGGCTCCAACCTGGAGTTCGCCCTGGGCTACAGCCACCCGATCCTGATCGAGGCCCCCGAGGGCATCACCTTCAAGGTGGAGTCGCCCACGAAGTTCAGCGTCGAGGGCATCGACAAGCAGAAGGTCGGCGAGGTCTCCGCGAAGATCCGCAAGCTGCGGAAGCCCGACCCGTACAAGGCCAAGGGCGTCAAGTACGCCGGCGAGGTTATCCGCCGCAAGGTCGGAAAGGCGGGTAAGTAAGCCATGGCATACGGTGTAAAGATCGCCAAGGGTGACGCCTACAAGCGTGCCGCCCTCAAGCGCCGCCACATCCGCGTCCGCAAGCACATCTCCGGTTCGCCGGAGCGGCCGCGCCTGGTTGTGACGCGTTCGAACCGTCACATGGTCGCTCAGGTCATCGACGACATCGCGGGCCACACGCTCGCGTCGGCGTCGACCCTGGACGCTTCCATCCGCGGCGGCGAGGGTGACAAGAGCACCCTGGCCAAGCAGGTCGGCGCACTTGTCGCCGAGCGTGCCAAGGCCGCAGGCGTCGAGGCCGTCGTCTTCGACCGCGGTGGCAACCAGTACGCCGGGCGGATTGCCGCTCTGGCTGACGCCGCCCGTGAAGCCGGGCTGAAGTTCTAAGCCCCGGTTCCTACGCACAGCGGACGTAACAGAGAGAGGTAAATCCAATGGCTGGACCCCAGCGCCGCGGAAGCGGTGCCGGTGGCGGCGAGCGGCGGGACCGGAAGGGCCGTGACGGTGGCGCCAGCGCCGCCGAGAAGACCGCGTACGTCGAGCGCGTCGTCGCGATCAACCGCGTCGCCAAGGTTGTGAAGGGTGGTCGTCGCTTCAGCTTCACCGCGCTGGTCGTGGTGGGCGATGGTGACGGCACCGTCGGTGTCGGATACGGCAAGGCCAAGGAAGTTCCCGCGGCCATCGCCAAGGGCGTCGAAGAGGCCAAGAAGAGCTTCTTCAAGGTCCCGCGTATCCAGGGCACCATCCCTCACCCGATCCAGGGCGAGAAGGCTGCGGGCGTCGTTCTGCTCAAGCCCGCTTCCCCCGGTACCGGTGTGATCGCGGGTGGCCCGGTGCGCGCCGTTCTGGAGTGCGCCGGCGTTCACGACATCCTGTCGAAGTCGCTCGGTTCTTCGAACCCGATCAACATCGTGCACGCGACCGTGGCGGCCCTCCAGGGCCTGCAGCGTCCCGAGGAGATCGCGGCTCGCCGTGGTCTGCCCCTCGAGGACGTCGCCCCCGCGGCTCTGCTCCGTGCACGTGCGGGAGCGGGTGCGTAATGGCTCGCCTCAAGATCACGCAGACGAAGTCGTACATCGGCAGCAAGCAGAACCACCGCGACACCCTGCGTTCGCTCGGGCTCAAGCGCCTGCACGACGTAGTTGTCAAGGAGGACCGCCCCGAGTTCCGCGGAATGGTTCACACCGTCCGCCACCTCGTGACGGTTGAGGAGGTTGACTGACATGGCGGAGAACAGCCCGCTGAAGGCCCACAACCTCCGGCCTGCCCCGGGCGCCAAGACCGCCAAGACCCGTGTGGGTCGTGGTGAGGCGTCCAAGGGTAAGACCGCAGGCCGTGGTACCAAGGGTACGAAGGCTCGTTACCAGGTTCCGGAGCGCTTCGAGGGTGGCCAGATGCCCCTCCACATGCGTCTCCCGAAGCTCAAGGGCTTCAAGAACCCGTTCCGCACGGAGTACCAGGTCGTGAACCTGGACAAGCTCGCGACGCTCTACCCCGAGGGTGGAGAGGTCACGGTGGCCGATCTGGTCGCCAAGGGCGCTGTGCGCAACAACCACCTCGTCAAGGTCCTCGGACAGGGCGAGATCTCCGTGGCAGTGCAGGTTTCGGTTGACGCCGTCTCCGGCTCCGCCAAGGAGAAGATTGCCGCCGCAGGCGGCACCGTCACCGAACTCGTCTGAGACAACACGGACAAGTCGGTGGTCTGAACATCCGACCGGGGATGCCTCTCATATGGGGCATCCCCGGTTGGTCGTTCCTAGGGGGGCATGTCCGCCGGTAAGGTGGCGTCCACTGTTGCTGTGGTAAGTCCTGGGCAAGAGCCCGGGGCCCTTTGACTGTTACCTAATCGTCGATCCTCAAGACCGTCACCTCTACGCATTGCGCGGGGGTCGCAGGAGGCACCGTGCTCACCGCGTTCGCCCGGGCGTTCAAGACGCCCGACCTGCGCAAGAAGCTGCTCTTCACGCTCGGCATCATCGTGCTCTATCGTCTCGGGGCGCACATTCCCGTCCCGGGGGTGAGCTACGAGAACGTCCAGATTTGTGTTGATCAGGCCAGCAAGGGCAACAACAGCCTGTTCGGTCTGGTGAACATGTTCAGCGGTGGTGCACTGCTGCAGATCACGATCTTCGCGCTCGGAATCATGCCGTACATCACGGCCAGCATCATTCTTCAGCTGCTGACCGTCGTCATCCCCCGACTCGAAGCCCTCAAGAAGGAGGGGCAGTCGGGCACGGCCAAGATCACGCAGTACACGCGTTATCTGACCGTGGCGCTCGCCATCCTCCAGGGCACCGGCCTGGTGGCAACCGCCCGTAGCGGCACCTTGTTCAGCGGCTGCCCCGTCGCGGACCAGATCGTGCCGAACCAGTCGATCTTCACGACCGTCGTCATGGTCATCACCATGACCGCGGGAACCGCCGCCGTCATGTGGCTCGGTGAGATCATCACCGACCGCGGCATCGGCAACGGCATGTCGATCCTCATGTTCATCTCGATCGCCGCCAGCTTCCCGGGCGCCCTCTGGGCCATCAAGGAGAGCGGCAAGCTCGCCGACGGCTGGATCGAGTTCATCACGGTCATCCTGATCGGCTTCGTGATGGTCGCCCTCGTCGTCTTCGTCGAGCAGGCCCAGCGCCGCGTCCCGGTGCAGTACGCGAAGCGGATGATCGGCCGACGGTCCTACGGCGGTACGTCCACGTACATCCCGCTGAAGGTGAACCAGGCGGGTGTGATTCCCGTCATCTTCGCTTCTTCGCTGCTCTACATCCCGGCTCTGATCGTCCAGTTCTCCAACTCCACCTCGGGCTGGGCGACCTGGATCCAGGACCACTTCGTCAAGGGCGACCACCCGTACTACATCGCGACGTACTTCCTGTTGATCGTGTTCTTCGCCTTCTTCTACGTGGCGATCTCGTTCAACCCCGAGGAAGTCGCCGACAACATGAAGAAGTATGGTGGCTTCATCCCGGGTATCCGGGCTGGTCGACCTACTGCCGAGTATCTGAGCTACGTGCTCAACAGGATCACTTGGCCGGGATCGCTGTACCTGGGTCTGATCGCTCTGGTGCCGACGATGGCGTTGGCAGGCTTCGGCGGTGCCAACCAGAACTTCCCGTTCGGCGGGACGAGCATCCTCATCATCGTGGGTGTGGGTCTGGAAACCGTGAAGCAGATCGAGAGTCAGCTCCAGCAGCGCAATTACGAAGGGTTCCTCCGCTGATGCGAATCGTCCTCGTCGGGCCGCCCGGTGCCGGCAAGGGAACGCAGGCTGCGTACCTTGCCAAGAATCTCTCGATTCCGCACATCTCCACGGGCGACCTCTTCCGCGCCAACATCAGCCAGGGCACGGACCTTGGCAAGCAGGCCCGCGCCTACATGGACGCGGGACAGCTGGTGCCGGACGAAGTCACCATCGGAATGGCCAAGGACCGCATGGCTCAGCCGGACGCCGTCAACGGCTTCCTGCTGGACGGATTTCCGCGCAACGTGGGCCAGGCCGAGGCGCTGGACGAGATGCTCCGGGACGAGAGCGTCAAGCTCGACGCCGTCCTCGACCTGGAGGTCCCCGAGGACGAGGTGGTCAAGCGCATCGCCGGCCGCCGCATCTGCCGCAACGACAGCGCGCACGTGTTCCACGTGACGTACAACCCGCCGAAGACCGACGGCGTCTGCGACGCCTGCGGCGGCGAGCTGTACCAGCGCGACGACGACAGCGAAGAGACCGTGCGTACGCGGCTCGAGGTCTACCACACGCAGACCGAGCCGATCATCGACTACTACCGGGCCCAGGGCCTGGTGGTCACGATCTCCGCGCTCGGCAAGGTCACGGACGTGACCGAGCGGGCCATGGAGGCTCTCAAGAGCTCCGACGAGGGCTGACCCCCCCGCATCACCATCGCAGCCGGCCGCGGCGCCTCAGGGCGTCGCGGCCGACTGTTTGCGCCGTATCGTGGAGTACGGCTCCAACCGTTCCCCTTCGTACGCAGAGAGGCGCCGAGCATGGTGCAGATCAAGACCCCCGAGCAGATCGCGAAGATGCGCGAGGCGGGCCTCGTGGTCGCTGCCATCCACGCCGCCACCCGCGAGGCGGCCGTGCCCGGGGCCACCACGAAGGATCTGGACGAGGTCGCCCGCAAGGTGATCGCCGACCACGGCGCGAAGTCCAACTTCCTGGGATACGGCGGATTCCCGGCGACGATCTGCACCTCGGTCAACGAGGTCGTCGTCCACGGCATCCCGGACGAGGAGACCGTCCTCAAGGACGGCGACATCATCTCGATCGACGCCGGCGCGATCGTCGACGGCTGGCACGGTGACGCCGCGTACACCGCCTTCGTCGGCACCGGTCACGCTCCCGAGCTCGTCGAGCTGTCCCGGGTGACCGAGGAGTCCATGTGGGCCGGGATCGCCGCGATGAAGGTGAACAACCGGCTCGTCGACATCTCGAAGGCCATCGAGTCCTACATCCGCCGCCAGCCCCGCCCGGCCACCGGCAAGTACGGGATCATCGAGGACTACGGCGGCCACGGCATCGGCACCGAGATGCACATGGACCCGCACCTGCTGAACTACGTCAACCGCAAGCGCGGCAAGGGCATCAAGCTGGTCCCCGGCGTCTGCCTGGCGATCGAGCCCATGGTCTCGCTGGGTACGGCGCGGACGAAGGTCCTCGCCGACGAGTGGACGGTCCTCACGACGGACGGGACCTGGTCCTCGCACTGGGAGCACTCCATCGCGCTCACCGAGCAGGGACCACTGGTCCTGACCGCCCCGGACTGCGGGCGTGCCAAGCTCGCGCAGTACGGGGTGGAAGCGGCGCCGGACCCCCTGGGCTGAGACCTCGGCCTCGCTCGGGGCGGTCCCGCGGACGGAGTCCGTCGGGGCCGCCCCGAGCCGTGTCGGGCACCTCGGCCGGCGGGCCCGCCAGGACTGGGCCGGGCATAGGTGTCTAAGGATCAGTCCAAGTGGGCAAACTTGACGGATTCGTCTTTTGGAGTCCGCTGACGTAGACTAACTCGTCGGCTCTCGTGCATCCGTGTGTCCGCATGCGGCGGTGTGAAAGTCGATCAAGGTAGCCGATTCGAAGGGCGAAGCGTGGCCAAGAAGCAAGGTGCCATCGAAATTGAGGGCACCGTGATCGAGTCCCTCCCGAACGCCATGTTCAAGGTGGAACTCCAGAACGGTCACAAGGTCCTCGCGCACATCAGCGGCAAGATGCGGATGCACTACATCCGTATCCTCCCGGATGACCGGGTCGTGGTGGAGCTGTCTCCGTACGACCTGACGCGTGGCCGGATCGTCTACCGGTACAAGTAGATCTTGCCGCCACCCCGTTTCGGCGCGGTGAGGGCACTGACCCGGAGAACCTGACATCCCATGAAGGTCAAGCCGAGCGTCAAGAAGATCTGCGACAAGTGCAAGGTGATCCGCCGTCACGGCCGGGTCATGGTCATCTGCGACAACCTGCGCCACAAGCAGCGCCAGGGCTGACGCACGACCACCTGCATCTCGCAGCTCTTCGCGCGACGCACGTAAACGTACATACGCAGTGCCCGTCCACGCTTCGGCTGACGACACCTCCGGCGGGGGCCGGGGACCCGGGCGTACCACCTCTTCCTTCACAGGCGGGGTCGGCGTTCGGGAGTGGTGCTGTGGAAGACCCCCGAAATAACAACTGGAGCCATTGAATGGCACGCGTTTCAGGTGTTGACATCCCGCGCGAGAAGCGCGTGGAGGTTGCCCTCACCTACGTCTTCGGCATCGGGCGTACCCGGTCCAAGGAGATCCTCGCCACCACCGGCGTGAACCCCGACACCCGCGTTCGTGACCTGGCCGAAGAGGACCTGGTCAAGATCCGCGAGTACGTGGACGCCAACCTCCGCACCGAGGGTGACCTTCGCCGCGAGATCCAGGGCGACATCCGCCGCAAGATCGAGATCGGCTGCTACCAGGGCATCCGGCACCGTCGCGGTCTGCCGGTCCACGGTCAGCGCACCAGCACGAACGCGCGTACCCGCAAGGGCCCGCGTCGCGCCATCGCCGGTAAGAAGAAGCCGGGCAAGAAGTAGTCCTCAGCGGACGCACTGCGGGTGTCCGGATCACCGGAGCTCCGCAGCAACCAGCGGTCTTCGCTGTAGGACCGATCACCTCCCCTCTCCATCTGGAGTAAAGACATGCCCCCCAAGGGTCGTCAGGGCGCAGCCAAGAAGGTGCGTCGCAAGGAAAAGAAGAACGTCGCTCATGGGCACGCCCACATCAAGAGCACGTTCAACAACACCATCGTCTCGATCACGGACCCCTCGGGCAACGTGATCTCCTGGGCCTCCGCCGGCCACGTCGGCTTCAAGGGCTCGCGCAAGTCCACCCCCTTCGCCGCGCAGATGGCCGCCGAGTCGGCCGCCCGCCGCGCGCAGGAGCACGGCATGCGCAAGGTCGACGTCTTCGTGAAGGGTCCCGGCTCCGGCCGCGAGACCGCGATCCGCTCCCTCCAGGCCACGGGCCTCGAGGTCGGTTCGATCCAGGACGTCACCCCGACGCCGCACAACGGCTGCCGTCCGCCGAAGCGTCGCCGCGTCTGATCCGTCACGGTCGGTGACGGCCGTGCGTCAGTAGCGTTGGATTCGGGCGGTATGTCCCTCATCGGGCATGCCGCCCGTATCCTTGTTTCATCTGTCGGGCATCAAATAGTGGGTGCCCACGACTGAAGGATTCCTTCATGCTTATCGCTCAGCGTCCGTCGCTGACCGAAGAGGTCGTCGACGAGTTCCGCTCCAGGTTCGTGATCGAGCCGCTGGAGCCGGGCTTCGGTTACACCCTCGGCAACTCCCTGCGCCGCACGCTCCTCTCTTCGATCCCCGGTGCCGCCGTCACCAGCATCCGGATCGACGGTGTTTTGCACGAGTTCACCACCGTGCCGGGCGTCAAGGAGGACGTGACCGACCTCATCCTCAACATCAAGCAGCTGGTCGTCTCCTCGGAGCACGACGAGCCGGTCGTGATGTACCTGCGCAAGCAGGGTCCCGGCCTGGTCACCGCTGCTGACATCGCCCCGCCGGCCGGTGTCGAGGTCCACAACCCGGACCTGGTCCTGGCCACGCTGAACGGCAAGGGCAAGCTGGAGATGGAGCTGACCGTCGAGCGCGGTCGCGGCTACGTCTCCGCCGTCCAGAACAAGCAGGTGGGCCAGGAGATCGGCCGTATTCCGGTCGACTCCATCTACTCCCCGGTGCTCAAGGTCACGTACAAGGTCGAGGCGACCCGTGTCGAGCAGCGCACCGACTTCGACAAGCTGATCGTCGACGTCGAGACCAAGCAGGCCATGCGTCCCCGTGACGCCATGGCGTCGGCCGGTAAGACCCTGGTCGAGCTGTTCGGTCTGGCGCGCGAGCTCAACATCGACGCCGAGGGCATCGACATGGGCCCGTCCCCGACGGACGCCGCGCTCGCCGCCGATCTGGCGCTGCCGATCGAGGAGCTCGAGCTCACGGTCCGTTCGTACAACTGCCTCAAGCGCGAGGGCATCCACTCCGTGGGTGAGCTCGTGGCCCGCTCCGAGGCGGACCTGCTCGACATCCGCAACTTCGGTGCGAAGTCGATCGACGAGGTCAAGGCGAAGCTGGCCGGCATGGGTCTGGCGCTCAAGGACTCGCCTCCCGGCTTCGACCCGACCGCCGCCGCGGACGCCTTCGGCGCGGACGATGACGCGGACGCCGGTTTCGTGGAGACCGAGCAGTACTGAGTCGCCTCCCGGCGGGGGGTGCCCTCAGGTCTGGGTGCCCCCGTGCCGGGGTGAGGGCTTCTGTCCTCAATCGCCGGACGGGCCTGAACGGGGCCGTCCGTTGCGAGCCGGACGGGCTCGAATTCGGCTGACGGCCGATGAGAGCCGCGGCGAAGCAGAGACTTCCGCGGGGCAGCCGCCTCGGGGGAACTGACACCGGTACCTGATACGGCCGGTGCAGCACACAAGGAGAAAAACCATGCCTCAGCCCGCCAAGGGTGCCCGTCTGGGCGGCAGCGCTGCGCACGAGAAGCTTCTTCTCATCAACCTCGCGAAGTCGCTGTTCGAGCACGGCCGCATCACCACGACCGAGGCCAAGGCCCGCCGCCTGCGTCCGGTCGCCGAGCGCTTCATCACCAAGGCGAAGAAGGGCGACATCCACAACCGTCGCCTGGTGCTGCAGTCGATCACGGACAAGGGCATCGTGCACACGCTCTTCACCGAGATCGCCCCGCGGTACGAGAACCGCCCCGGTGGTTACACCCGCATCACGAAGATCGGCAACCGTCGTGGCGACAACGCCCCGATGGCGGTCATCGAGCTCGTCGAGGCCCTGACCGTGGCCCAGCAGGCCACCGGTGAGGCCGAGGCCGCGACCAAGCGCGCGGTCAAGGAAGACGCCCTCGCGAAGGACGAGGCTCCGGCCGAGACCGTCGAGGACGCCAAGCCGGCCGACGCCGCTGCTGAGGAGTCCAAGGACGCCTGATCGTCCTGAGACCCCGGTACGGGTCCGTATCGCCCTTCGGGGCGGTGCGGGCCCGTTCTGTTTTGAGAGGATGCGCTGGTGAGTGACGAAGCAGAGCCCGGATTCGTACGGGTACGGCTGGACCTTTCGTACGACGGGAAGGACTTCTCGGGCTGGGCGAAGCAGACCAGCAGGCGCACCGTGCAGGGGGAGATCGAGGACGCGCTGCGGACCGTGACGCGGTCCTCGGTGACGTACGACCTGACGGTCGCGGGGCGCACCGACGCCGGGGTGCACGCGCGGGGGCAGGTGGCGCACGTCGACCTGCCGGCCGAGGTGTGGGCCGAGCACGAGGAGAAGCTGCTGCGGCGGATGGCCGGGCGGCTGCCGCTGGACGTACGGATCTGGCGGGCGGCCGAGGCACCGGCCGGGTTCAACGCCCGCTTCTCCGCGCTGTGGCGGCGCTACGCGTACCGGGTGGGGGACCGTCCGGGCGGGGTGGACCCGCTGGTGCGGGGGCATGTGCTGTGGCACGACCGGCCGTTGGACGTGGACGCGATGAACGAGGCGGCCGCGCTGATGGTCGGTGAGCACGACTTCGCGGCGTACTGCAAGAAGCGTGAGGGCGCCACGACCATCCGTACGCTGCAGAAGCTGCACTGGGTACGGGACGAGGAGTCCGGGGTCCTGACGGCGACCGTGCAGGCCGACGCCTTCTGCCACAACATGGTGCGGGCCCTGATCGGCGCGGCGTTGTTCGTCGGGGACGGCCGCCGGCCGTCCCCGTGGCCCGCCGAGGTGCTGGCGGCGAAGGCGCGCGACCCCGCGGTGCACGTGGTGCGTCCGCACGGGCTGACGCTGGAGGAAGTGGCCTACCCGGCCGACGGGTTGCTGGCGGCCAGGGCCGAAGAGGCCCGGAACGTCAGGACGTTGCCGGGGGCGGGCTGCTGCTGACCGGCCGGCGGAGCACCGCACGGCGCAGCCCGGCGGCGAAGTACAGGGCGAGGACGCTCGACACGGTGGAGCGGAACCAGCCGATGTCGGGGGTCCACCAGGCGTAGACCGCCGACGTGGTGAACAGCAGGAGGCCCAGGACGCGCAGGACCCACCAGCGGACCGGGTGGGGTTCGGCCGGTGCGGGGGCCTCGGGGTGGACGCCGTCCTTCGCGGTCATGGTGTCCCGCATGCCCGCCAGGAACCCCCGCCGGGCCAGCACCCGGGCGCCCGGAAGAGCGGCGAGGACCTCCTGGGCGCCGCCGTACCCCGGGGGCAGGGGCGGGAGGCCCAGGGCGGTGAGGAGCTCGGCCTGGTGGCGGGCCGGGTCCCCGGCGGCACGCAGGACGTGGGCCAGGGGGCGGGGGTCGGGCAGGCCGTACGTCCGGGCCAGGGCCGCGGCCGTGGCGGTGGCCTCCGCGTGGTCGGCGGCCGGGGCGGCCGTCTCCCAGGTGTGGGAGGCCACCTTCTTCCCCCGGTGCAGGAGGACGAAGCCGCTGCGCTCCGGGGTGCGGTGCAGGACCAGGGCCGGCCAGTCCTCGCCCGTCGTGAAGTTGTCCGCCGCAGAGGTGAGCGGGTCCTCGGGGAGCAGGGCGGCGCGTCTGCCGCGTACCGGGTCCGGGACGATCTCGACGTAGGTGTGGCCGCTGCCCGCCGGTGCGGTCCGCAGGCTGTGGCCGCAGATCAGCGCGGCCTGGGCGACCTCGGTGGGGCCGGTGGCGGCGATGGCGACCGACCGGGGCGCCTGCTCCTGCTCCCAGACCGGGGCGTCGCCGGCCGGGGGCTTCGGCGACGGGCCGAAGAAGGGGACCTTCATGGCCAGCTCGACCCGGGTGTCGGAGCGGGCCTCCAGGAATTCGCCGCGGGCGTCGCCGAGGTAGGTCCACGGGAACGTGGTGGCGTGGACGCCGATCGAGCGGAAGGCGGTGAGCGCCTCGTCGAAGCGGTTCATCGACCACAGGACCATGGCCAGGTGGTTGCGGAAGCCGGCCGCCTCCCGGTCGCCCGGCGCGTAGCAGTCGGAGAGCGCCTGGGCCCGGGTCACGGCCGCTTCGGCGCGGGCGGTGTACGGGTCGGCGCCGGGCCCCTCGTCGTCGGAGATCAGGTACTCCACCACGGCCTGGAGCGGCAGGGCGTGCAGTGTGGAGCCGGGCGGTGCCTCGTCGGCCACCCGCTCGGCGAAGGCGAACATCTCCTCGTGCGAGCCGTACCACTTCTCGCAGAGGTACTGGAGCGCCTGGACCTGGCAGCCCTCGTGGTGCGGATCGCGGTCGTTGGCCTCGGCCAGGTAGGTGTCGAAGACCTCACGCGGGGCCTGGATGCCCCGGGCCTGGGCCAGCGCGACGCGCCAGGGCACCGGGTCGCCGGGATTGAGCTCCGCCGCCGCGGAGATGACCGGCACGGCGTCCCGCAGCACGGCGTGGAACGCCTGGAACCGGTCGTGCTCGACATGCCGGGCGCGGGCCCCGGTACGGATCTGCCAGGCCTGGCAGACGTACTGGTCGGCCTTGACCAGTACGGCGTCGGGATCCTCCGGCGACTCCTCCAGCCAGCTGTCCAGCCAGCCCTGGTGGTGCAGCGAGGCGCGGGCCAGCCTGGAGACGCAGGCGTCCCTGCGCTCCCACTGGGCGTGTTCACGGGTCGCGGCGAGCAGCTCTGCCGCCGGGGCGTGGTCACCGGCCGCGGCGGCGGAGAGCGCCGCCCGCAGCGAGGGGTCCGGGGCGTCGAGGACCACGGCCTCGTCGGGCGGCAGGTCGGCGCCTATCGCATCACCGTGGCGCAGGACGCGCGGGATCGTGAACAGGGCGGTGAGACGCACGGCGGCGGTCCTCGGGACGGGGGAGGGGACGGGGCTGGTGCGTGGGGGGACGGTCAGGTGGCGGGTGCCTCGGCGGCGGCCGACGCCTGGACCTCACCGCGGTGGCGGATCTGACGGAACGTGAAGTCGGTCAGGTCGTCACCGACCGCGAACACGGCCTTGTCCGCCTTGGTGACGTTCTTGCCGCTGGTGAAGCCGCCGACGGTGAAGTAGGCGTAGCGGCCGTAGGAGTTGGCGGTGCGCCGGCAGACGGAGCCGCCCCGGCAGAAGGTGGGGACGCCCGCACCGTCGAGGGAGGCGATGCCGCCGGACGCCTGCCGCGCAGCCTTCCTCGCCTCGGCCTCGGTGCCGAACACGGCGAGGCCGACGGTCACCGCGACGCCGTCCTTGCTGTACGTGGCACGGATGACCTCGTCGCAGCCGTTGCCGGTGAGGACGGAGCCGAGGGCACCCTGGGTGGTCGCGGCGCAGCTCGTGGTCCGGTTCGTCGCGCCCTTCGCGTACACGCGGTCGCCCATCGTGAGCTTCCTGCCCGGGAAGAAGGCGTCGACGGTGACCGGGGCCTTGTCCTTCCCCGCGTCGGCTATGTAGTCCTTCGGGTCCGGCGGGGGCGGTGGGGCGACCGACGAGAAGGAGGGCTGCGGCACGGAGGACTCCGACGGCAGGTCGGCGGGTCCGGGCAGCTCGCCCGCGTTCGTGCCGGACCCCGGTTTCCCGCCGTCTCCGGTCGTGATGACGGCCGTGGCCACGATCGCCGCGACGGCCGCCGTGGCCACGGCGCCGCCACCGATCATCAGCCACTTCCTGCGCCGTCCGCGCGCCGCGGACGCTTCCGCCAGCGCCGCCCAGTCCGGAGTCCCGCTGTCTCCCGGCCCCCAGGAGGGCCCCCCTTGCCCAAAGCTCATGCGGCGAATCCTAGAGCCTGTGTAAACCGGTTGGGCCAGGGGTTCGCGAGCCGTGACAATGCTCGGTATGGGACATCTCGAAGCAGGCCATCTGGAGTACTACCTACCTGACGGGCGGGTGCTGCTCGGCGATGCCTCGTTCCGGGTGGCCGACGGGTCCGTCGTCGCCCTCGTCGGGGCGAACGGAGCGGGCAAGACTACTCTCCTGAGACTGCTCTCCGGGGAGCTCCAGCCGCACGGCGGTTCGGTGTCGGTGAGCGGCGGACTGGGGGTGATGGCCCAGTTCGTCGGTTCCGTACGGGACGAGCGGACCGTCCGTGACCTGCTGGTTTCCGTGGCCCAGCCGCGCATCAAGGAGGCGGCGAAGGCCGTCGACGCGGCCGAGGAGCGGATCCTCACCGTGGACGACGAGGCCGCGCAGATGGCGTACGCGCAGGCGCTCAGCGACTGGGCGGAGGTGCGGGGGTACGAGGCCGAGACGCTGTGGGACATCTGCACCACGGCCGCGCTCGGCATCCCGTACGAGAAGGCCCAGTGGCGCGAGGTGCGCACCCTCAGCGGCGGCGAGCAGAAGCGGCTGGTCCTGGAGGCGCTGCTGCGCGGCCCGGACGAGGTGCTGCTGCTGGACGAGCCGGACAACTATCTGGACGTCCCCGGCAAGCGGTGGCTGGAGGAGAGGCTCAAGGAGACCCGGAAGACGGTGCTCTTCGTCTCCCACGACCGGGAACTGCTGTCGCGGGCCGCCGAGAAGATCGTGAGCGTGGAGCCCGGCCCGGCCGGCTCGGACGTCTGGGTGCACGGCGCCGGGTTCGCCACGTACCACCAGGCGCGCAAGGAGCGGTTCGCCCGCTTCGAGGAGCTCCTGCGGCGCTGGGAGGAGGAGCACGCCCGGCTGAAGGCGCTCGTCCTGCGCATGCGGCAGCAGGCGGCGAACAGTCCCGACATGGCGAACCGTTACCACGCGATGCAGACCCGCTTCAAGAAGTTCGAGGACGCGGGCCCGCCGCCCGAGCCGCCGCGCGAGCAGGACATCAAGATGCGGCTGCGCGGCGGACGCACCGGGGTGCGGGCGGTGACCTGCAAGAACCTGGAGCTGACCGGCCTGATGAAGCCGTTCGACCTGGAGATCTACTACGGGGAGCGGGTCGCCGTCCTGGGGTCCAACGGATCGGGGAAGTCGCACTTCCTGCGGCTGCTGGCCGGGGACACGGTGGCGCACACCGGGGAGTGGAAGCTCGGGGCGCGGGTCGTGCCGGGACACTTCGCGCAGACACACGCCCACCCGGAGCTGCAGGGCAAGACGCTCGTCGAGATCCTGTGGACGGAGCACGCCAAGGACCGGGGCGGGGCCATGTCCGTACTGCGCCGGTACGAGATGGAGCGGCAGGGCGACCAGGCCTTCGAGCGGCTGTCCGGCGGGCAGCAGGCACGGTTCCAGATCCTGCTGCTGGAGCTGGCCGGCACCACCGCGCTGCTGCTGGACGAGCCGACGGACAACCTGGACCTGGAGTCGGCCGAAGCCCTCCAGGACGGGCTGGAAGCGTACGACGGGACGGTGATGGCGGTCACGCACGACCGCTGGTTCGCGAAGTCCTTCGACCGCTATCTGGTCTTCGGCTCGGACGGGGTCGTGCGGGAGTCCGCGGAGCCCGTCTGGGACGAGCGCAGGGTCGAGCGGGTGCGGTAGCGCGGCGCGTTTTGACCCGTCCGGGTCGTGGCGGGTACTCTCGGCGATTGTTATACGTATTGGCTTCGTCGTTCTCACGCGAAGGGCCCTTACGTAGGTTCCCTGGAGCAGTTACCAGTGGCTCGCATACGGGCAGCGTCCCCGGCATTGTGAGCCCCAGCTGCATATCGCTTCAGGGGTGCCGTGTGTCTGGACCCCATCCACTGAAGAAGCGAAGGCTACGAAGTGCGTACGTACAGCCCCAAGCCCGGCGATGTCACTCGCCAGTGGCACATCATCGACGCCGAGGACATCGTCCTGGGCCGTCTTGCCACCACGGCTGCGAACCTCCTCCGAGGCAAGCACAAGGCGATCTACGCCCCCCACATGGACATGGGCGACTTCGTCATCATCATCAACGCCGGGAAGGTTCACCTCTCCGGCAACAAGAAGACCCAGAAGATGGCGTACCGCCACTCCGGTTTCCCGGGCGGTCTGCGCTCCGTGCGTTACGACGAGCTGCTCTCCAAGAACCCGGAGAAGGCTGTCGAGAAGGCCATCAAGGGCATGATCCCCAAGAACACCCTGGGTCGCCAGATGATCTCGAAGCTGAAGGTCTACGCGGGTGACCAGCACCCGCACGCTGCGCAGCAGCCGGTCCCGTTCGAGATCACCCAGGTCGCGCAGTAGTTCCGGCCTCCCCCCTAAGACGTAAAGAAAGATCTGAGGAGAATCGTGGCCGAGACCACTGTTGAGACGACCGCTGACGACGCAGCGGGCACCGAGGGCGAAGAGACCTTCGCCGAGGTGACCACCTTCGAGTCGGAGGTCCCCGTCGAGGGTGAGTACACCTCCGAGTCGCTCGCGGGCCGCTTCGGCGACCCGCAGCCCGCGGCCGGCCTTGGCCGTCGCAAGAACGCCATCGCCCGCGTCCGGATCGTTCCGGGCACCGGCAAGTGGAAGATCAACGGTCGCACCCTTGAGGACTACTTCCCCAACAAGGTGCACCAGCAGGAAGTCAACGAGCCCTTCAAGGTGCTCGAGCTCGACGGCCGCTACGACGTCGTCGCCCGCATCTCGGGTGGCGGGGTCTCCGGTCAGGCCGGTGCCCTGCGCCTCGGCGTGGCCCGTTCGCTGAACGAGGCGGACGTGGACAACAACCGCGCCACGCTGAAGAAGGCCGGCTTCCTCTGCCGCGACGACCGCGCGGTCGAGCGTAAGAAGGCCGGTCTCAAGAAGGCCCGTAAGGCCCCGCAGTACAGCAAGCGCTAAATCTCGCCTGCTCGTCTGCTTTACACGTTCGCCCCGGCGGCACACCTCGTGCTGCTGGGGCGTTCGTTTATCGGCCCTACCGGGCGTATAACGGCTTAAGACGTTTATAGGGCTGGCGGCTTCGACCGCACTTCACTTCGCTGTGTCTTGCCTTGCTATGCCCTGATTTGATTGCTTTGGTTTTGCGGTTTCGGAGCACCTTCGGAGGACACCAGTGGGACGACTCTTCGGCACGGACGGCGTGCGCGGTGTCGCCAACGCGGACTTGACGGCCGAGCTCGCGCTCGGGCTCTCGGTCGCCGCGGCGCACGTACTGGCCGAGGCGGGCACCTTTGAGGGGCATCGACCGACGGCAGTGGTGGGCCGCGACCCCCGCGCGTCCGGAGAGTTCCTGGAGGCGGCCGTCGTGGCGGGCCTGGCCAGCGCGGGCGTGGACGTCCGGCGGGTCGGCGTGCTGCCGACCCCTGCCGTGGCGTATCTCACCGGCGTGCTCGGCGCCGACATCGGTGTCATGCTCTCCGCCAGCCACAACGCGATGCCGGACAACGGCATCAAGTTCTTCGCCCGTGGCGGCCACAAGCTCGCCGACGAGCTGGAGGACCGCATCGAGACGGTCTACGAGCAGCACCGCACGGGCGAGCCCTGGGCCCGTCCGACCGGCGGCGGCGTGGGCCGGGTCACCGACTACACGGAGGGCTTCGACCGTTACGTCGCCCACCTCATCGGCGTCCTCCCGAACCGGCTCGACGGGCTGAAGGTCGTCCTCGACGAGGCGCACGGCGCTGCCGCCCGCGTCTCGCCCGAGGCGTTCACCCGCGCCGGGGCCGAGGTCGTCACGATCGGTGCCGAGCCGGACGGCCTCAACATCAACGACGGCTGCGGCTCCACCCACCTGGGGCTGCTCCGGGCCGCCGTCGTCGAGCACGGAGCCGACCTCGGCATCGCGCACGACGGCGACGCCGACCGCTGCCTGGCCGTGGACGCCACCGGCGAGGAGATCGACGGCGACCAGATCCTGGCCGTCCTCGCCCTCGCCATGCGCGAGGGCGGGCACCTGCGCAAGGACACCGTCGTAGGCACGGTCATGTCGAACCTCGGCTTCAAGATGGCGATGGAGCGGGAGGGCATCCAGCTCGTCCAGACCGCCGTCGGCGACCGCTACGTCCTGGAGTCGATGAAGGCCGAGGGCTTCGCGCTGGGCGGCGAGCAGTCCGGCCACGTCATCG
The DNA here is from genome assembly GCF_042717325.1 of Streptomyces sp. NPDC058637. Classification (NCBI taxonomy): domain Bacteria; kingdom Bacillati; phylum Actinomycetota; class Actinomycetes; order Kitasatosporales; family Streptomycetaceae; genus Streptomyces; species Streptomyces sp. NPDC058637. The sequence continues at coordinate 140,220 of NZ_JBHXRD010000005.1, forward strand.
TCCTGGACCACGCCACGACCGGCGACGGCACGCTGACCGGCCTGATGCTGGCGGCCCGGGTCGCCGCCACCGGCCGTACGCTCGCCGACCTGGCCGGTGTGATGCAGCGCCTCCCGCAGGTGCTCATCAACGTCCCGGACGTCGACAAGTCCCGGGTGGACACCTCGCAGGAGCTGGCCACCGCGGTCGGCGAGGCGGAGTGCGAGCTGGGCGACACCGGACGCGTCCTGCTGCGCAAGTCGGGCACGGAGCCGCTCGTACGGGTCATGGTCGAGGCCGCCGACATCGAGCAGGCGCGCGCCGTGGCCGGCCGGCTGGCCGACGTGGTGAAGTCCGCGCTGGGCTGACAGCCCTCAGCCGGTGCGGGGCCCTCGACGGGGCGCGCTCTCAGCCGGCGCGGGACGGGCCCGGCTTCACCGCCGGGTCCGCCCGCCGCCGCTGCGAGGCCCACAGCGCCTTCTGGAGCAGCAGGGTCAGCGTCCCCGCGACGACGATCCCGCCCAGGTTGGCCAGCAGCTGCGCCGAGGAGCCCCAGGTCTGCTGGAGGTCCTGGTAGCTGAAGGCGACGGCGGCGTTGGCGGCGGCGGGGACGGTGGTCACCGAGATCGCCACGCCGATCAGCGCACCGGACTTCGCCGAGGTCAGCGAGAGCGTCCCGGCGATGCCGGCCAGGAGCGCCACCACGAACGACATCCAGTCCGGATGCCAGATGAACCTGGTGTTGGGCCGGTCCGCCGTGACCATGCCGGCGTCGAACAGCCCGAAGACGTCCATCAGCCACGAGAACCCGGCCGTCACCACCATCGCCACGGCGAAACCGCCGATCAGCGCCCACAGCGACCGTGCGACCAGCCGCGGGGCGCGCTGCACCAGCGCCGTCGAGATCCCGGCCAGCGGGCCGAACTCCGGGCCCACCGCCATCGCGCCCACGATCAGGATCGCGTTGTCGAGCATCACACCGCAGGCGGCCAGCATCGTCGCGACGGAGAGGAACGCCACGTAGGTGACGCTGAAGGTGGACTCCTCGTGGGTCACCTCGCTCAGCTCTTCCCACAGCACCGCGTCCGCGCCCTCCCCGGGCGCCTCCCGCTCGGCCTCGTCGGCGTGCGCGGAGAGTGTCAGGTCCATGTTCTCGACGGTGATCGAGCCGGACCTGTCGATGCCCAGCTTCCGCAACGCGCCGATGAGCTCGTCGCCCGCCTCACGCGCCACGTCGCACAGGACCACGTCACCGGCCGGGCTGCGGGCCACTCCGGCCAGCACCGCGAGATGGGCGGTGCCGACGGTGTGCTCCAGCAGCTCGACCACCTCTTCGGTGCGGTCGGCCGGCACGGTGAGGCGCAGATGCAGCACGGAAGGACCCCCGGGGCTCAGAGCTTGCGCAACGAAAGCCGCTGGACCTTGTGGTCCGGCCCCTTGCGCAGCACCAGGGTGGCACGGCCCCGCGTGGGCGCGACGTTCTCCAGCAGATTCGGCTTGTTGATGGTCCGCCACATGGTGCGCGCGTAGTCCAGCGCCTCTTCCTCGGACACCTGGGTGTACTTGCGGAAGTACGAGAACGGGTTCTGGAACGCCGTCTCACGCAGCCGTCGGAAGCGGTTCAGGTACCAGGTCTCGATGTCCTCGGGCCGCGCGTCCACGTACACACTGAAGTCGAAGTAGTCCGCGAGCCCCACCCTCGTCCGGCCGTCCTGGCCGGGCAGCGCGGGCTGCAGCACGTTCAGGCCCTCGACGATGAGGATGTCCGGACGGCGCACGGTGAGCCGCTCGTCCGGCACGATGTCGTAGATCAGGTGCGAGTAGACGGGCGCCGTCACCTCGTCCTTGCCCGCCTTGATGTCCGCGACGAACCGGGTCAGGGCCCGCCGGTCGTACGACTCCGGGAAACCCTTGCGCGACATCAGCCCACGTGCCTGGAGCTCCTTCATCGGCAGCAGGAACCCGTCGGTCGTCACCAGCTCCACCCGGGGGTGCTCGGGCCAGCGCGCCAGGAGGGCCTGCAGGATGCGGGCGCTGGTGGACTTGCCGACCGCGACACTGCCCGCGACCCCTATGACGAACGGCGTCCCGCGCTGCTCCCCGTGCCCGTTGCCCGCGTCCCCGAGGAAGGTGTTCAGCGCCCCGCGCAGACCGGAGGTGGCCTGGACGTACAGGTTGAGCAGCCGGGACAGCGGCAGATAGACGTCCCGCACCTCGTCGAGGTCGATGACATCACCGAGCCCGCGCAGCCTCTCGACCTCCTCGGCGGTCAGCGGCAGGGGCGTCTTGTCACGCAGCGCGCTCCATTCCGCCCGGGTCAGGTCGACGTAGGGCGTCGGCGCGTGCTCGGTGCGGCGGGGGCTCCGTGCGGGCGAAGTGATCACGTACTCATTGTCGCGGGAGTTCGAACGGAGCGGGGGGTGGGGTCGATCACGTGGGGGAGGGGTGCGGGCGGGAGTGGGGAGCGGTCGAGGACGCCGGGCGTCGGCACCGGGCGGATGAGGACGCGCGGTGATCTGTCCGCTCGACACCTCCGGACCGGTACGCCTACTCGGCGACGCCGATCTGCGATCAGCCTGGTACGACGCGATCAGCGCCGAGGCGAGGGCCTCCTGCTATCCACAGCGTGCGGAGTTCCTCCACAGTGCCCCAACCGGTCGTGAGTACGACGAGACCGTGGACATGTCCGCCGCGCGGGACGTCGGATCGGATCGGCGCGGTGCGGCAGTGTCTGGCCGGGGCCGGGAAGCACCGCAGCGCTCCGGCAGTGGACCTCATGATCGCCGCGACGGCTGCTCACCACGGCCTCGCCGTCCTCCACGACGACGCCTGCTACCGCACCGCTGCCCGGCACGCGCCCGACCCGAAGGGAACACCGCATCCGCGATGTGGACCGACCTGCTGTCCCGGCGGCCATCGGGTGACGGCGGGGACCACCCTCACCCGCCCGCCGGCCCCCGCCGCCGTGCCGTCAGCCCCCGGACCGCCGTCCTGACGCGGGACAGCGCCGTCCGCCGGGTGCCGCCGCTCCTGTCCGGGTGCGGGATGTGGTCCGGGTCGCGGGGTGGCATGGGGATGACCGCCGAGGGTGGCACCGCCGCGTCGATGACGGCCGTGCGATCCGGGGTGAGGCCCTTGTAGAGGGTGGGCTCCACGCGGAGCTGGAAGCCGTCGAGGCCCGTGAGCTGCCGTCCGCCGTCCGGGTGGACGAGCAGGGCCGCGCAGGCGTCGTAGCGCACGGTGACCTGGCCGGACGGGGTTTCCAGGGTCACCGCCTCGGGGGACACGGTCAGCAGCGTCGAGGCGTCCGCCAGGGAGCGGTGCCGGCTGCCCTGGCCCGTCGGGGTGTCCGTGGACCACTGCGGTGCCTCGGTGAAGCCCGCCCAGTCCGCGCCCCGGCCGGGGACCTGGAGCAGTGCCGTGGAGTGCAGCTCGACGGCGACCTCGCGCAGGTCGTCCAGGGTGACGGCGGCGAGCTCGGCCCGGTGTTCGTCGGGGGTGAGGTTGCGGTGCCCGGTCAGCAGGTTCAGGGCGTACGAGGGCAGCCGGGCGGCCCCGAGGTCCGGGGTGTCGTACTGCTTGAGGACCTTGGCGCGGGCCGAGTCGAGCTCGGACCGCTCGACGGTGCCGGCCCGCAGCCGGGCCAGGGTGTCGACGAACCCGCCGACGACCGCGTCCTGCTTCTTCGGGAGCGCGTCGGCGACGGCCGTGATCGTCGCGAAGTCGTTGTCGCGCGGGCTGTAGTCGGCGTCGGCCACGTAGGAGTAGCCGCCCTTCTGGCGCAGGTCCGTGTAGAGCGCCCGGCCGAGCACCTCGGTGAAGAGCGAGGCGGCCGTGGAGCGCCGGACGATGCCGTCCAGGACGACACCGCCGCTGTCCCCGCCGATGTAGGCCGGGGTGACGGGCAGCGTGGACGTCGGCGCGGGCAGGGGGTGCCGGGTGCCGCGGGGGAGGGTGAGGTCGAGGCCCTCGGGGACGGTGTCCGAGGTGATCCACAGGACCGCGTTGTCGCGGGTGAAACGGGTCCGCGCCCAGTCGCGCACGGCCTCGGCCGTCAGGTGCCAGGTGCCGTGTTCGCTGTAGCTGCTGAGGCCGTAGCCCTGGGCTCCGTAACGCCACAGCGGCAGCTGGTGGTGGGGGCCGCGGCTGCGGCCCGCCGCCTCGGTGCGCAGGATCTCGCGTTCGGTCTCCAGCCGTTCCAGCGGCAGGTCGCACAGGGCCGCGCAGACGCCGTTGAGGTAGGCCGTGACCTCCTCGGGTGTGCCCGTGGCGTGGAAGTGGGTGTACGTGACGGCGGTGGCGCCGTTGAAGTGCAGGTCGGACAGGCCGTGGCGGTGCAGGGCGAGGTGTTCGACGAGATGGGTGATGCCCGTCGTGGCGAGCGTCTCGTCGGCGACACCGACCCGGAAGAGGAGCCCGGCGCCGACCGGTCCGGGCGACGCGACGAGCACCGTACGGATGCCGTCGACCTCGGTCTCACGGATGCCGGCCTCTCCCGCGTCGGCGCGCACGGGTGTTTCCTGGGACATCGAGCTCAGCCCTTCGCCAGTGCGGTCTTGCGGTGCTTGAGGAACTGGACCTCTTTGTCGCCCACGTAGTTCCAGGGCGACTCGGTGGCCCTGTCGCCGAGGGTGCGGAAGAACGGCGCGGCCTCACGGTGGTGACCGCCCAGGCTCAGCGCCCCGGCGAACTCGTTGTGGTCGGTGATCCACTGGAAGCCCGGCCGGTAGTCCGGATGCCGCACGGACCGGGCGGCGGCGGCCAGGATCTCGTCCCGGACCTCGGGCGACCGCAGATAGGTGCTGTGGCCCTCGTCGGCGTCCTCCAGCCAGCGCTCCAGGTGCACCGCGGCGATCAGCCGGCCCGCGTGGCTGCCGGGAGGCGCCGACTCCAGGCAGGCGCGCGCGAAACCGAACGCCTCCTCCCAGCTGCCGCCCCACTTGGGGCACAGCTTCTGGAGCATCGAGGACTGCGCGGAGATGTGGTGCGGGTGGTGCTCGGCCAGCCGGTCGTAGCGCCGCCGCACCTCGCTCTGCCCGAGCTGGAGCCCCCGCGCGGTGGTCAGCCGGGCCGCCCACGCCGGTGCGTACGCCGGGTGCTCGGCGCACACGTCGATGAGGAGCTGCTCCGCGCGCCGCAGCCACGCGTGGAACTGCTGGAACTGATCGCGCGAGACGTGCTCGGCCGTGTACGCGCTGCGGATGTCCCAGCCGGTGGTGATGTACTGCCGCGCGACCAGCGTGCGGGCGAGCGCGGACCGCGGGTGCCGCGCCGCGGCCTGTTCCAGGAACCGTGTGGTGGAGCTGATGGAGTCGACGACACCGGCGGCGACCGCGCGGTCGTCCTCGTCGTCGAGGAAGTCGAAGTAGTCCTCGACCGTCCCCCAGTCGCCGGCGAGGAGGGCGGCACGCAGGTCGGCGAGGGAGGGGATGCTGACGCACAGATTGAACTGCGCGCGTATCGGGGGTGCGGACGGAGACATGACGATCCTCGGACGGACGCGGCCGTTGCCGCACGGACTCGGAGGCCGAGGACGCGTGGGCACGCAGACGGGTGGCGGGCGGCGGTGCGGGGGGAAGCCGCAGGTTAGCAGCCAGTGCTGACAGGGCGACAGGCACTTTTCGGCGGCCCGCGGAACCCCGACACACGCCGGACCTGCGCAGCGACAGGAAGGGGCCTTATGGTGCCGATATGTGCGGAATCGTGGGTTACGTCGGTGGGCAGTCGGCGCAGGATGTCGTCGTCGCGGGGCTGAAGCGGCTGGAGTACCGGGGGTACGACTCCGCGGGGGTCGCCATCCTCTCGGACGGCGGGCTGGCCGGGGCGAAGAAGGCCGGAAAGCTCCTCAACCTGGAGAAGGAGCTCAAGGACCGGCCGCTGCCCGCCGGGAACACCGGTGTCGGGCACACCCGCTGGGCCACGCACGGCGGCCCGACCGACGCCAACGCGCACCCGCACCTCGACAACGCGGGCCGCGTCGCCGTCGTCCACAACGGGATCATCGAGAACTTCGCCGCCCTGCGCGAGGAGCTCGCCGGACGCGGCCACGCGCTGTCCTCCGAGACCGACACCGAGGTCGTCGCCCACCTGTTGGCGGAGGCGTACTCCTCGGCCGGTGACCTCGCCGAGGCCATGCGCCAGGTGTGCCGGCAGCTGCACGGCGCGTTCACCCTGGTCGCCGTGCACGCCGACGAGCCCGACACGGTCGTCGGGGCCCGGCGGAACTCGCCGCTGGTGGTGGGCGTCGGCGAGGGGGAGATGTTCCTGGCCTCCGACGTGGCCGCCTTCATCGCCCACACCCGGGACGCGATCGAGCTGGGCCAGGACCAGGTGGTGGAGCTGCGCCGGGACGGGGCCACCGTCACCGGCTTCGACGGCCGGCCCGCCGACGTACGCGCGTACCACGTGGACTGGGACGCCTCCGCCGCGGAGAAGGGCGGCTACACCTCCTTCATGCTCAAGGAGATCGCCGACCAGCCGAAGGCCGTCGCCGACACCCTCCTCGGCCGGATCGACGCCTCAGGCGCGCTCCACCTCGACGAGGTGCGGATCCCGCCGAGCGAGCTCAGGGAGGTCGACAAGGTCGTCATCATCGCCTGCGGGACCGCGTTCCACGCCGGGATGATCGCCAAGTACGCCATCGAGCACGTCACCCGGCTGCCCTGCGAGACGGAACTCGCCAGCGAGTTCCGCTACCGCGACCCGATCCTGGACCGGCACACCCTGGTCGTCGCGATCTCCCAGTCCGGCGAGACCATGGACACCCTGATGGCCCTGCGGCACGCCCGCGAACAGGGCGCGAAGGTCCTCGCCATCTGCAACACGAACGGCTCGACGATCCCGAGGGAGTCCGACGCCGTCCTCTACACCCACGCCGGGCCCGAGGTCGCCGTCGCCTCCACCAAGGCGTTCCTGACCCAGCTCGTCGCCTGCTACCTCGTCGCGCTCTACCTCGGACAGGTCCGCGGCACCAAGTGGGGCGACGAGATCCGCACCGTCGTCCGTCAGCTCTCCGAGATCCCCCGCCAGGTCGAGCAGGTCCTCGGGACCATGGAGCCCGTGCGCGCCCTCGCCCGCTCACTCGCCGACCGGGACACCGTCCTGTTCGTCGGCCGGCACGTCGGCTACCCGGTCGCCCTGGAGGGCGCGTTGAAGCTCAAGGAGCTCGCGTACATGCACGCGGAGGGCTTCGCCGCGGGCGAGCTCAAGCACGGGCCGATCGCCCTCATCGACGAAGGGCTGCCGGTCGTCGTGATCGTGCCGTCCCCGCGCGGCCGCTCCGTGCTCCACGACAAGATCGTGTCGAACATCCAGGAGATCAGGGCCCGGGGCGCCCGTACCGTCGTCATCGCCGAGGAGGGCGACGAGGCGGTCGTCCCGTACGCCGACCACCTCATCCGGATCCCCGCTACGCCTACGCTGCTTCAGCCGCTGGTCGCCACCGTGCCGTTGCAGGTCTTCGCCTGCGAACTGGCGACGGCCCGCGGCAACGAGGTGGACCAGCCGCGCAATCTGGCGAAGTCCGTGACCGTGGAGTAGTGGATGAGGGTGAGTACGTGATCATCGGGGTCGGGATCGACGTGGCGGAGATCGAACGGTTCGGCGCGGCACTGCGGCGGACGCCGCAGATGGCGGACCGCCTCTTCCTGGAGAGGGAACTGCTGCTGCCCAGCGGCGAGCGGCGCGGGATCGCCTCCCTCGCCGCCCGGTTCGCCGCCAAGGAGGCGCTGGCCAAGGCGCTCGGCGCCCCCGGCGGGCTGCTCTGGACGGACGCCGAGGTGTGCGTCGAGGAGAGCGGACAGCCCCGGCTGGAGGTGCGCGGCACGGTCGCGGCCCGCGCCGCCGAGCTGGGGGTGAAAGGCTGGCACGTGTCGCTCAGCCACGACGCGGGGGTGGCGTCGGCCGTGGTGATCGCGGAGGGTTGACCCATGCGACAGGCGTACAGCGTTTCGACCGTACGGGCCGCCGAGCAGGCGCTGATGGCACGACTGCCGGAGGGCGCCCTCATGCGGCGTGCCGCCGCCGGACTGGCGGTGGCCTGCGGCGACCTGCTCCGGCGCAACGGCCGGGTGTACGGGTCCCGCGTCCTCCTCCTCGTCGGCAGCGGTGACAACGGCGGCGACACGCTGTACGCCGGGGCCCGGCTGGCCCGCCGCGGGGCGGGCGTACGGGCCCTGCTGACCGCCCCGGAGAAGGTCCACCCGGGCGGACTGGCGGCCCTGCTCGCGGCCGGCGGGCAGGTCCTGGACACCCCCGACGGCCTCGGCCCCGTCGACCTCGTCGTCGACGGCATCACCGGGATCGGCGGCCGGGGCGGCCTGCGCCCCGACGCCGAGGCACTGGTGCGCGCCGTCACGACGGGCCACGCACCCGTGCTGGCCGTGGACCTGCCCAGCGGGGTCGAGGCGGACACCGGACAGGTGCCCGGCGCCGCCGTACGCGCGGACGCCACCGTCACCTTCGGCACGTACAAACCGGGCCTCCTCATCGACCCGGCCGCCGCCCGGGCGGGCGCGCTGCGCCTGGTCGACATCGGCCTGGGACCCGAACTGCCCGGACGCCCCGACCTGGAGGCCCTCCAGTACGCCGACGTCGCCGCCCTCCTGCCCGTGCCCGGCGCGGAGAGCGACAAGTACCGGCGCGGGGTGGTCGGCGTGGCCGCCGGCTCGGAGCGGTACCCGGGCGCCGCAGTCCTCGCGGTCGCGGGCGCGCTGCGCGGAGGAGCCGGAGCCGTGCGCTACTCCGGCCCCGGCGCGGACGCGGTGATCGCCCGCCACCCGGAGACCCTCGTGCACCCCGGGCCGCCGTCGAAGGCCGGACGGGTGCAGGCCTGGGTGGTCGGGCCCGGTCTCGGCGACTCCTCGGCGGCGGCCGGCGCGGTCCTGGACGTGCTGGCCTCGGACGTGCCCGTGCTCGTCGACGCGGACGGGCTGCGGCTGATGGACGCCGGGACCGTACGCGCGCGCACCGCCCCCACCGTGCTCACCCCGCACGCCGGGGAGGCCGCCGCGCTGCTCGGCGTCCCGCGCGAGGAGGTCGAGGCCGGGCGGCTCGCCGCCGTACGCGAACTGGCCGCGCGCTACGGCGCGACGGTGCTGCTCAAGGGGCCGACGACGCTGGTCGCGGAGGCCGGGGACGCACCGGTCCGGGTCAACCCGACGGGCACGTCCTGGCTGGCCACGGCAGGCAGCGGCGACGTGCTCTCCGGACTGGCCGGCTCACTGCTCGCCGCCGGACTGGCCCCGCGCGACGCGGCCTCCGTGGGCGCCTACCTGCACGGCCTCGCGGCCCGCCGCGCGTCCGACGGCGCGCCCGTCGCCGCGCAGGACGTCGCCGACGCGATCCCCGCGGCCTGGCGGGACGTGCGGGCCTGATCCACGCCGGCAGGACCAGGACGGCAGCGGAAAGGGTGATCGGACATGGACAGCGACGACGCCGTACGCGTACGCAGGGTGTACGACCCGCCGGAGGAGGACGACGGCACACGCGTCCTCGTCGACCGGCTCCGGCCGCGCGGGATCACCGAGGAGCACGCCGCCGTCGACGTGTGGGCCAAGGACGCCGCACCGTCGGCCGAGCTCCGCTCCTGGTACCACCAGGACCGCTCCGGGAAGCGGTACGACGACTTCGTCGACCGCTACCGCACCGAGCTCCGCGACCCGGCCCACGAGCAGGCCGTCGCCGAACTCCTCGGCCTGCTGCGTCAAGGCGGCCCCGTCACCCTCGTCACGGCCGTGAGGGACGTCGCGGCCAGTCATGTCCCGGTCCTCGTCGAGCACCTGGAACACGGGCTCGGGCACGGCTGACGCCTCACCGCACCCGGGAGGTCGAGGGCACCGGCGTACGGCTCTGAGACACTGGACGCGATATGAACGAGACAGCGTCCCTGAGAGCCCGTGCCGAGATCGACCTCGCCGCCCTGCGCGCCAACGTGCGCGCACTGCGTGCGCGGGCGTCCGGCGCGCAGCTCATGGCCGTGGTGAAGTCCGACGCGTACGGGCACGGGGCGCTGCCCTGCGCCAGGGCCGCGCTGGAGGCGGGCGCGACCTGGCTGGGCACCGCGACCCCGCAGGAGGCGCTCGCACTGCGCGCCGCCGGGATCGGCGGCCGGGTGATGTGCTGGCTGTGGACGCCCGGCGGGCCCTGGCGCGAGGCGATCGAGGCCGACATCGACGTGTCGGTGAGCGGCATGTGGGCGCTCGGCGAGGTCGTCGCCGCCGCCACCGAGGCCGGGATCCCGGCCCGGGTGCAGCTCAAGGCCGACACGGGCCTCGGGCGCAACGGCTGCCAGCCCGCCGACTGGCCGGAGCTCGTCGCCGCCGCCCGGACCGCCGAGGCCGCGGGCACCCTGCGCGTCACCGGCCTCTGGTCGCACCTCGCCTGCGCCGACGAGCCGGGCCACCCGTCGATCGCCGCCCAACTGGACGTGTTCCGCGACATGGTGGCGTACGCGGAGAAGGAGGGCGTCGAGCCGGAGGTGCGGCACATCGCGAACTCCCCGGCGCTGCTCACGGTGCCGGAGTCCCACTTCGACCTCGTCCGCACCGGGATCGCCATGTACGGCCTCTCGCCCGCACCCGAGCTGGGCACCCCGGCCGACTTCGGCCTGCGCCCCGTGATGACGCTCGCCGCCTCGGTGGCACTGGTCAAGCAGGTGCCGCCGGGCCACGGCATCAGCTACGGCCACCACTACACGACCTCCGCCGAGACGACCCTGGCCCTGGTGCCGGTCGGCTACGCGGACGGCATCCCGCGGCACGCCTCGGGCCGTGGCCCCGTGCTCCTCGCCGGCCGGCGACGGACGGTCGCGGGCCGCGTCGCGATGGACCAGTTCGTGGTCGACCTCGGCGGCGACACCCCCGAACCCGGCGACGAGGCGGTGCTGTTCGGGCCGGGGGACCGGGGCGAGCCGAGCGCCGAGGACTGGGCGGAGGCGGCCGGCACGATCGCGTACGAGATCGTCACGCGCATCGGCGGACGCGTACCCCGCGTCCATCTGCACGAGGCCCCCGACCGGGGCTGACCCGACGACCGCGACGACAACGGTGAGGAGCACGGCACGGTGAGCGAGACCAGCGCGGGGGACGTGGCGGCGACGGCGGTCGTCGTGGCGGCCGGCTGGCGGCGGGCGGGTATCGCCGGGGCGGCGATAGGTGTCATCGCCGCGGGCGCGGCCGCCGGCGTCGCCGTCGAGCGGCTCACGGTGGGCCGCGGCATGCGCAAGAAGGCCCGGCTCGCCCTGGACGCCTCCGGCCCGTACGGCTCCCTGCGCGGGATCCCGGGCCACGCCGTCGCCGACGACGGGACCGAGCTGTACTACGAGGTCGACGAGGTCGAGGACACCACCGGCACGGGCCGCTCCGGCGCGAACCCCGGCACCGGCCCGTCGCGCCGGCGCAGGCTCTTCGGCCGCAAGGCGCCCGGACCCGTCACCGTCGTCTTCAGCCACGGCTACTGCCTCAGCCAGGACTCCTGGCACTTCCAGCGGGCGGCCCTGCGCGGCCTGGTCCGTACCGTCCACTGGGACCAGCGCAGCCACGGCCGCTCCGAGCGGGGCAGGGCGCAGGCCGAGGGCGTGCCGGTCGGCATCGACCAGCTCGGCCGCGACCTGAGGGCGGTCATCGACGCGGCGGCCCCCGAAGGCCCGCTGGTGCTCGTCGGACACTCGATGGGCGGTATGACGATGATGGCGCTCGCCGACCGCTACCCGGAGCTGATCCGCGACCGGGTGGCCGCGGTCGCGTTCGTCGGCACGTCGAGCGGGAAGCTCGGCGAGGTGAACTTCGGCCTGCCCGTGGCGGGGGTGAACGCGGTGCGCCGGGTGCTGCCCGGTGTGCTGAAGGCGCTCGGGTCACAGGCGGAGCTGGTGGAGCGCGGCAGGCGGGCGACGGCCGACCTGTTCGCGGGGCTGATCAAGCGGTACTCGTTCGGATCGCGGGACGTGGACCCGGCGGTGTCCCGCTTCGCGGAGCGGCTCATCGAGGCCACCCCCATCGACGTGGTCGCCGAGTTCTACCCGGCGTTCACCGAGCACGACAAGAGCGGGGCGCTGCCCGCGTTCCGCGACGTCCCGGTGCTGATCCTGGCCGGCGACAAGGACCTGGTGACGCCCAGCTCGCACAGTGAGGCCATCGCGGACCAGCTCCCCGACGCCGAGCTGGTCATCGTGCCGGACGCCGGGCACCTGGTGATGCTGGAGCACCCGGAGACGGTCACCGACCGGCTCGCGGACCTGCTGGTGAGGATCGGAGCGGTTCCGGCCGAGGTGTCCTGATCCTCTAACGTTGCCCACATGGAAGCAGCGCAGAACGGCCCTGCGGCCGGCACCGCCGTACCCGGCACCGTCACCCTGGACCTCGCCGTGGAGTCCCCCGAACAGATGCTGGACCTCGGCCGCCTCATCGCCGGTGTGCTGGTCCCCGGCGACCTGGTGATGCTCTCCGGCGAGCTCGGCGCGGGCAAGACCACCCTGACCCGCGGGCTCGGCGAGGGCCTCGGCGTACGGGGTGCCGTCACCTCACCCACCTTCGTGATCGCCCGGGTCCACCCGTCGCTGGGCACGGGCCCCGCCTTGGTCCACGTCGACGCGTACCGCCTGGGCGGCGGGCTCGACGAGATGGAGGACCTGGACCTCGACGTGTCGCTGCCGGAGTCGGTGGTCGTCGTGGAGTGGGGCGACGGAAAGGTCGAGGAGCTGTCGGAGGACCGGCTGCGCGTCCTGATCCACCGCGCGGTCGGCGACACGGACGACGAGCGCCGGACCGTGACCCTCATGGGCATCGGGACACGGTGGAGCGGGCTACGGGAGGACCTGGCGAGAGCCTGACACCGGGGCGCTTTCCGACAGGCCGTCGGTAAAATGTTGCGCCGGGGGCGTCGGCCGTGGTCACATGGACGTGAGATCTGGTTAGGTCTGCCTAACCACGTCTCCCGCCGAAGCCCGAGGAGGCATGCATGCCGACACCCGAGCGCGAAGTGCAGCCGCAGTCGCCGCAGACGGATCCGCCGCCGGTGTCCGCGGTGTCGATGAAGGACCTGCTGGCCTCCTGCGCCGCGGCGACGGCGGTCTCGACGCCGCCCCGCGAGGCGCCCGAGGACGCGGAGGACTCCGTCGAGGACGATCGCGGCCAGGCGCGCGACGCGGCCTGACGAAGGGCTTGCCGCGGCCCGTCTCAGGGGCCGGGCCGGCAGACCGCGCTACGGGACGACGACGATCTTGGCGCCGACCGTCGCGAAGGCCCACAGCGCGTTGCCGTCGGCGCGCTTCATCCGCACGCCGCCGGTCTTCAGCGTCGGGTCGGGGCTCTCCATGGAGCCGTCCTGCGCGGCACTGAAGCCCACGGACACGTCGTCGACGTTCGCGAAACGCACCACGTGTTCGATCAGTACGCCGTCCGAGCCCTTGATGGTGCCCGAACGCGAGGTCACCGTGTAGACACCCGGCAGCGGGCTCACGGAGCTCGGCATGACGGCGAACGTCCGCAGCGACTTCTCCCCGGCGTCCACGATCCACACCCGCCGGTCCTTCAGCGCGTACACGACGCGGGCCCCGGAGTCGGAGTCCGCCGGGACCGCGAGAGGTTCCTTCGGGGCGGCGGGCTTCTCGCTGGGCTTCGCCGACGCGCTGCCGGAGGCCTCCGCCGAAGGGGTGGCCACCGATTCCGGCGCGTTCGCCGACGCCTGGTAGGCGAGGAAACAGACCGCGGCCACCGCCGCGGCGGTGAGCGCGGCCACGATTCCCGAGCTGCCCCTTGCCACCGTGAACTCCCTCGTCGCGCGCCCGCCGTCGCATGTCGTACAAGCATTTACGTCGTACACGTGTGTACCCGGGCGACGGTACCAGCAGCGGAAGGGCGGACCGGGACGCCGTACGGGCTGCCGTGACCGGGTCGGCGGAGCCGTAGGCTGTTCGTGTGCTCCTGCTCGCCGTGGATACCGCCACCCCCGCCGTCACCGTCGCCCTCCACGACGGGACCTCCGTCGTCGCCGAGACCGGCCAGGTCGACGCCCGAAGGCACGGGGAGCTCCTGCTGCCCGCCGTCGACCGTGTCCTCGCCGAGGCCGGGGTGACACTCGACGCCGTGACCGGCGTGGTCGTCGGCGTGGGCCCCGGCCCCTACACCGGGCTGCGCGTCGGTCTGGTCACCGCGGCGACGTTCGGCTCCGTCCTCTCCGTGCCCGTGCACGGGCTGTGCACCCTCGACGGCCTCGCGTACGCCGCACGGCGGGGCGGCCTCGAAGGCCCGTTCGCCGTCGCGACGGACGCGCGCCGCAAGGAGGTCTACTGGGCGCGCTACGAGGACGGCCGCACGAGCGGTGAACCCGCTGTCGACCGGCCCGCCGACGTCGCCGGACAGCTCGCCGGACTGCCCGTCGTCGGCGCGGGCGCCCTGCTCTACCCCGACTCCTTCCCGGACGCCCGGGGGCCGGAACACGTCTCCGCCGGCGCCCTCGCCGCCCTCGCCGCCGACCGCCTGGCCGCCGGGGAGGAGCTGCTGCCCCCGCAGCCGCTCTACCTGCGCAGGCCCGACGCCCAGGTGCCGAGGAACTACAAGGTGGTCACCCCCAAGTGACGACCGCGACCGCGGTGCTCCGCGAGATGCGCTGGTGGGACATCGACCCGGTGCTCGAGCTGGAGCACGAGCTGTTCCCCGAGGACGCCTGGTCGGCCGGCATGTTCTGGTCCGAGCTGGTGCGCTCCCGCGGCCCCCGGGCCACCCACCGCTACGTCGTCGCCGAGGACCCCGTCGACGGGCGGATCGTCGGCTACGCGGGCCTCGCCTCGGCCGGCGACCTCGCCGACGTGCAGACGATCGGCGTCAGCCGAGGCCAGTGGGGCGGCGGCCTCGGCTCCGAACTCCTGACCGACCTGCTCAGACACGCCACGGCCTTCGAGTGCGCCGCGGTGCTCCTGGAGGTCCGGGTCGACAACACCCGCGCGCAGAAGCTCTACGAACGCTTCGGCTTCGAACCCATCGGCTTCCGCCGGGGCTACTACCAGCCGGGGAACATCGACGCACTCGTCATGCGGCTGACCGTACAAGGAACAGAGACCTGACTGATGGCTGACGAACCGCTCGTACTCGGCATCGAGACCTCCTGCGACGAGACCGGCGTGGGCATCGTGCGCGGCACGACGCTGCTCGCCGACGCCGTCGCGTCCAGCGTCGACACGCACGCCCGCTTCGGCGGCGTCGTGCCGGAGATCGCCTCCCGGGCCCATCTGGAGTCGATGGTCCCCACCATCGAGCGCGCCCTGAAGGAGGCCGGGATCAGCGCCCGCGACCTCGACGGCATCGCGGTCACGGCCGGCCCCGGGCTCGCCGGGGCACTGCTCGTCGGAGTGTCGGCGGCGAAGGCGTACGCGTACGCGCTGAACAAGCCGTTGTACGGGGTGAACCACCTCGCCTCGCACATCTGCGTCGACCAGCTGGAGCACGGCCCGCTGCCCGAGCCGACGATGGCCCTGCTGGTCAGCGGCGGGCACTCCTCGCTGCTGCTGGCCCCGGACATCACCAGCGACGTACGCCCGCTGGGCGCCACGATCGACGACGCGGCGGGCGAGGCCTTCGACAAGATCGCCCGGGTGCTGCAGCTCGGCTTCCCCGGCGGCCCGGTCATCGACCGGCTGGCGAAGGAGGGTGACCCGAAGGCGATCGCGTTCCCGCGAGGGCTCAGCGGCTCGCGCGACCCGGCGTACGACTTCTCCTTCTCCGGGCTCAAGACGTCGGTGGCCCGCTGGATCGAGGCGAAGCGCGCGGCCGGCGAGGACGTGCCCGTACGGGACGTCGCCGCGTCCTTCCAGGAGGCCGTGGTGGACGTGCTGACCCGCAAGGCCGTGCGGGCCTGCAAGGACGAGGGCGTCGACCACCTGATGATCGGCGGCGGTGTCGCGGCCAACACGCGGCTGCGCGCCCTGGCCCAGGAGCGGTGCGAGCGGGCCGGGATCCGGCTGCGCATCCCCAGGCCCGGACTGTGCACGGACAACGGGGCGATGGTCGCCGCGCTCGGCGCGGAGATGGTCGCCCGCAACCGCCCGGCCTCGGACTGGGAGCTCTCCGCGGACTCCTCGCTGCCGGTCACCGAACCACACGTGCCGGGGGCGCACAGCCACACCCACGACCACGTGCACGAGGTCAGCAAGGACAACCTCTACTCATGACCGTCGCCCTGATGTGGGAGGCCCGCGCCACCGAGGGCCGGGGCGCCGAGCTCCTGGAGTGGGCCCGGGCCAGGACGGCCGAGCTGGCCCGGGAGCCGCTGCGCAGCGAGCTGCTGCGCGCCCCGCAGGACCGGGTGCTCGTCCTCACCTGGTGGGAGGCCGCCTACGACGACGAGCTGCCCGAGCTGCCCGAACCGGACCCCGGGCTGATCACCCGCGCGGTGCACCGCTGGCGCTTCGAGTCACTGGGTCCGGCGGACGGCTGAGACCTCCCCGGCGGACACGCCCCCTCCGCTCGCGCGGAGGGGGCGTGTCCCGATGAGTTTCCGGCGCGGGCCGGGTCTACCTTCCACAGCGTCGCGCCACACACCGTGTGAAGGAGAGACACCATGCAGAAGATCAAGCCCTGCCTTTGGTTCGACGACAAGGCCCAGGAAGCCGCGGAGTTCTACGTCTCCGTCTTCGGCGGAGACTCGCGCGTCGTCGACATCAGCTACTACGACGAGGCGTCCCCCGGGGAGGCCGGGACCGTGCTGACCGTTAATTTCGTGCTCGCCGGCCAGGAGTACATCGCGCTCAACGGCGGCCCGCAGTTCACCTTCAGCGAGGCCGTCTCGCTCAGCGTGGACTGCGCGGACCAGGAAGAGGTCGACACCCTGTGGGCGAAGCTCACCGAGGGCGGCGAGGAGAGCATGTGCGGCTGGCTGAAGGACAGGTACGGCCTGTCCTGGCAGATCGTCCCGCGCGTGCTGCCCGAACTGCTCGGCGGCCCCGACCCGGCCAGGGCGGAACGGGCCGTGAAGGCGATGCTCGGGATGCGCAAGCTGGACATCGAGGCCCTCCGCAACGCCTGAACCGGCCGCGCCGTGCGCCGCCCCGGGAACGGGCGCACCCTGGAAACAGGAATCCTGGGAGGTGACCGTCATGATGGAGACCACTGTCGGATGGCATATCGAGCTGGAATTCGAAGAGGACACCCACCGCACCCGCGCGGCCGCTCTTGTGCGGCTCGGTGACGGGACCGAGGTACGGGCCCACGGATACGCCAGCCGCCACCCCTCCGACACGGAACAGCCGAGGGTCGGCGAGGAGATCGCCGGCGCCCGCGCGCTCAACGAACTGGCCATGAAGCTGCTCACCAAGGCACACGACGAGATCGACGAGGCGTCAGGCCGGACGTCGTACCCGCTGACCTGACCCGGCCTGACCCGTCCCGGGCCGGCCTGACCGCCCGAACCGGTGGTGCCCGCGTCGGTGATGTCTGGGCCATGTCACGTCGTAATCCGCTACCGCCGCCCGTACCGCCCGAGGAGATCCGCACCTGGCCCGGCCGGAACACCCGGCGCCGGGACCGTGCGGTGATCCTCGGCGAACTGGTCACGATGTACATCGGGCCGGGTCGGCCCGGGAAACCGTGGATGTGGGCGGGGCCCGTCGCGTTGGGCTGATCGTGGACCGGCACCGTGCTGCTCATGCCGGAGGGGGCCCCGGACGCCGTCGGTGTGCTCGTCGCGATCCTCCGCATCGCCGTCGGCGCGTGCCTGACGATCCCGGCGGGCGTCTTCCTCGCCCCCGGCGCCACCAGGGACGGACAGGTGCGCCGGCTCCTGGAGGACTGGGGCGGGCTGGACCGCGACCCGGCCGGGGACCTGCCGCTGCACAGGCCCGCGTCGAGCCTCGCCCGGACGCTCCTGCCGTACCCGCTGTGCGCGGGCGGGCTGTTCGTGTGCGTGGTCGTCCCGGCGAAGGCCAGGGCGGGTCACGAGACGTACGGGCTGGTGGCCTGGCTGACGGGGCTCGGGCTCATCGCCTGGGCGACGGGACTGCCCGGCCTGCGCAGGGCGTACGCGCACCGGCGCCGGGTGCTCCGGACGGTGGGCCCCGGCCGGGCCCTCCGGGGCTGATCAGGGCCGCTTCACCGGCTGCCCGATCAGCATGGTCGGGGCCCCGGCCACCCGGGTCAGGAAGACGGTGGCCGCGTGCGGGCCCTGGAGTCTCATCTTCCGCCGCAGTTCCTCGGGTTCGACGGCGGAGCCGCGCTTCTTGACGGTCAGCACGCCGACCCGCCGCTCACGCAGCAGGGCCTTGAGCTTCTTCATGTTGAACGGCAACCGGTCGGTGATCTCGTACGCGGTCGTGCGGTCGGACACGTACAGCTCGTCGTTCGTGACGTACGCGATCGTCTCGTCGACCAGCCTGCCCCCGCACCGCTCCACGACGGCGGCGACCAGATGGGCGCGGATGACGGCGCCGTCGGGCTCGTACAGATAGCGGCCGACCGGCCCCACGGGCGGGGCGGGGAGCGGGGCGTCGGCGGTCAGGGTCGCGCGGGACGGCAGCAGGGTGGCCCGGAAACGTCCGGCGGTGAAGCCCTCGCCGAACCAGAGCACGGCCTCCTTCACATCACCGCCGTCCGAGATCCACTCGGCCTCGGCCTGCGGGCCGATCGCCTCGTGCGGGACACCCGGGGCGATCTTCAGCGCCGCGCGGGGAGCCCTCAGCGCCGCTTCGGTCGCCCAGGAGAGCGGGGGCGAGTAGGCCTCGGGATCGAAGATCCGGCCGCGTCCGCCGCGCCGCGCCGGATCGACGAAGACCGCGTCGTACCCGGACGTGTCGATCTCCGTGACGTCCGCGCGGCGCACCTCGACGAGGTCCTTGAGGCCCAGGGCCGCGGCGTTGGCGCGGGCGACCTCGGCGGTCAGCGGGTCGCGGTCCACGGCCAGCACCGAGATGCCCGCCCTGGCCAGCGCGATCGCGTCGCCACCGATCCCGCAGCACAGGTCGGCCACGCTCCGTACGCCGAGTCCGGCGAACCGCTCGGCGCGGTAGGCGGCGACCGAGGTCCGGGTCGCCTGCTCCACGCCGTTCGGGGTGAAGAACATGCGGTACGCGTCCGCCGCCCCGAACTTCGCCACCGCGCGCTGCCGCAGCCGCGCCTGGCCGAGCGCCGCCGACACCAGTCCGGCCGAGTGCGTGCGCCGCAGCCGCGTCGCCGTGGCCAGCTCCTGGGCGGGGTCATGGTCGCGCAGCTCCGCCAGCAGCGCCGCGCCCTCGGGGGTACGCAGGGCGGCGAATGCGGCGAGCGGGTCGGAAGGGTCTGCTGGGTCCGCAGGGAGGTGGGCGTTCACCGGTCCATTGTGAGCCAGCCGGGGGACGTGCCGGGCCCGCCGGAGGTGTCGGGGCGGAGGGCCGCCGACCGGCTGGCAGGATGCGGCGCCATGCAGCCAGTACGACAAAACGAAAAATCCGCCATGAAGCGGCACAAGCCGGTCCGCTCGGTTCTGGCGGCCCTGCTGGTCGCCGCCCTCGCCTCCGCATGCGCCGAAGGGGCGGACGGCGGTGGGGCGGGCCAGGGGCAGCGGGACCGGCCGGCCGTCGGCCGTCCCGGGGCGGCAGCCGCCGACGCGGCCAGGGCGGCGGAGGCCCGCGCCGAGCGGCTGAAACGGCAGCAGGCCGCGCGGGTGGCCGCGGCGAAGAAGTGGGGGCTGGCGAAGGTCCCGCTGACGGCCCCGCCGCCGCCCGCGCGGAAGCCGCGCATCACCACCCGCGAGGGGTTCGAGGTCGAGGGCGGGGACGCGCTGCCCCCGGTCTTCACCACCGTCCCGACCGAGGAACGGATCGTCTTCCTGACGATGGACGACGGCGCGGAGAAGGACCCCGAACTGCTGAGGATGATGACTGAGCTGGACATCCCGTACAGCGCCTTCCTCAGCGACTACGTGGTCAGCGACGACTACGGCTACTTCAAGGACATGCAGGCGCGCGGCGTCACCCTCAGCAACCACACCCTCAACCACCGCTATCTGCCCGGGCTCTCCGAGGCCGACCAGCGGCGGGAGATCTGCGGCGAGCAGGACAAGATCGAGAAGTACTTCGGGAAGCGGCCCACGCTCTTCAGGCCGCCGTTCGGCAACTACAACGGCGACACCCTGCGCATCGCCAAGTCCTGCGGCATCGAGGCCGTACCGCTGTGGGCGGCCGAGGCGTTCCCCGACCACATGGAGTGGCGCGAGTGGGACCGGGACCTGCACCCTGGCGACATCATCCTCACCCACTTCCGCGGACCCGGGGAATGGAAGGGATCCATGACCGACATGGTCCGCCGCGTCATGAAGACGATCACGGACAAGGGGTACGCCGTGGCCAAGCTGGAGGACTACGTCTGAGAGCCGGCCGCGCCCGGAACACCGCGGCCCTCTCCCGCGCTGTCCGGGCGTACGCCGGTCCCGGGGCGCCACGCGGGGGTGGTGAATTGGCACTCGGCTTGACCGAGTGCTAATCGCGGCCATAGTCTCAGTGCTGGCACTCCCCACTGGAGAGTGCCAGCACCACTGTGCGACACGGCAGGTCCGGCACCCGCGACGACGGATCGACCTGGTCGCCACCCACAGACTGTTAAACCCCGTGAGATCTCCGAAGGGGGAGACCGGATCGTGTCGACCACCAGCTCCAAGGTTGCGATCAAGCCGCTCGAGGACCGCATTGTGGTCCAGCCGCTCGACGCCGAGCAGACCACGGCTTCCGGCCTGGTTATTCCGGACACCGCCAAGGAGAAGCCCCAGGAGGGCGTCGTCCTGGCCGTGGGCCCGGGCCGCTTCGAGAACGGCGAGCGCCTTCCGCTCGACGTCAAGACCGGCGATGTCGTTCTGTACAGCAAGTACGGCGGCACCGAGGTGAAGTACAACGGCGAGGAGTACCTCGTCCTCTCGGCGCGCGACGTTCTCGCGATCGTCGAGAAGTAGTTCACCCACGTTTGCTTCTGTTCTGCGCCCCTGGCCCCCTGCGAAATAACTAGCCGGGCGGCGAGGGGCGCAGTTCGTTTGAGAGGACAGATCAGCCCATGGCGAAGATCCTGAAGTTCGACGAGGACGCCCGTCGCGCCCTTGAGCGCGGCGTCAACAAGCTTGCCGACACGGTGAAGGTGACGATCGGTCCGAAGGGCCGCAACGTCGTCATCGACAAGAAGTTCGGCGCCCCCACCATCACCAACGACGGTGTCACCATCGCGCGCGAGGTCGAGCTCGACGACCCGTTCGAGAACCTCGGTGCGCAGCTGGTGAAGGAGGTGGCGACCAAGACCAACGACGTAGCGGGTGACGGCACCACCACCGCCACCGTGCTCGCCCAGGCACTCGTCCGCGAGGGTCTGCGCAACGTCGCCGCGGGCGCGTCCCCGGCCGCCCTGAAGAAGGGCATCGACGCCGCCGTGAAGGCCGTGTCCGAGGAGCTCCTCGCGACCGCCCGCCCGATCGACGACAAGTCCGACATCGCCGCCGTGGCCGCGCTCTCCGCGCAGGACAGCCAGGTCGGCGAGCTCATCGCGGACGCGATGGACAAGGTCGGCAAGGACGGTGTCATCACCGTCGAGGAGTCCAACACCTTCGGTCTGGACCTCGAGTTCACCGAGGGCATGGCCTTCGACAAGGGCTACCTCTCCCCGTACATGGTGACCGACCAGGAGCGTATGGAGGCCGTCCTCGACGACCCGTACATCCTGATCCACCAGGGCAAGATCGGCTCCATCCAGGAGCTGCTCCCGCTGCTGGAGAAGGTCATCCAGGCCGGCGCCTCCAAGCCGCTCCTGATCATCGCCGAGGACGTCGAGGGCGAGGCGCTCTCCACCCTCGTCGTCAACAAGATCCGTGGCACCTTCAACGCCGTCGCGGTGAAGGCCCCGGGCTTCGGTGACCGCCGCAAGGCCATGCTCGGTGACATCGCCACCCTCACCGGTGCGACCGTCATCGCCGAAGAGGTCGGCCTCAAGCTCGACGGCGCCGGTCTCGACGTGCTGGGCACCGCCCGCCGCGTCACCGTCTCCAAGGACGACACGACCATCGTCGACGGCGGCGGCGACTCCGCCGACGTCAAGGGCCGCGTCAACCAGATCAAGGCCGAGATCGAGTCCACGGACTCCGACTGGGACCGTGAGAAGCTCCAGGAGCGCCTCGCGAAGCTGGCCGGCGGCGTGTGCGTGATCCGTGTCGGTGCCGCCACCGAGGTGGAGCTCAAGGAGAAGAAGCACCGTCTGGAGGACGCCATCTCCGCGACCCGCGCCGCGGTCGAGGAGGGCATCGTCTCCGGTGGTGGCTCCGCTCTGGTCCACGCCGTCAAGGTCCTCGAGGGCAACCTCGGCAAGACCGGCGACGAGGCCACGGGTGTCGCGGTCGTGCGCCGCGCCGCCGTCGAGCCGCTGCGCTGGATCGCGGAGAACGCGGGCCTCGAGGGCTACGTCATCACCTCGAAGGTCTCCGAGCTCGACAAGGGTCAGGGCTTCAACGCCGCGACCGGCGAGTACGGCGACCTGGTGAAGGCCGGCGTCATCGACCCGGTCAAGGTCACCCGCTCCGCCCTGGAGAACGCCGCTTCCATCGCGTCGCTGCTGCTCACGACCGAGACCCTGGTCGTCGAGAAGCCGGCCGAGGACGAGGCCGACGCCGGTCACGGCCACGGTCACTCCCACTAGTACGACCGTCACCGGTACGGACCGTACGCAGCCGAGGCCCGGTACCCCCGTCGCGGGGGCACCGGGCCTCGGCCGTCACGCGGGCGGCGTACGTGCGGCTACCGCGGGCCGTACGTGCGGCCCGCGCGGGAGGTCACTCCGCCGAGCAGGCCCCGGGGCGCCACCTTCACCAGGCCCATCAGCGCCTTGTACCGGGCGTCCGGCACGGACACCGTCCTGCCGCGGGCCAGATCCGCCAGGGCCGCCGTGACCAGCTTGTCCGCGTCCAGCCACATCCAGTCCGGGATGTTGCCCGTGCCCATTCCGGCCCGCTCGTGGAACTCGGTCCGCACGAAGCCGGGGCACAGGGCCATCAGCCGCACCCCCGACCCCGCCAGGTCCTTCGCCGCGCCCTGGGTGAACTGCACGACCCACGCCTTCGACGCCCCGTACGTCCCACGCGGCAGGAAGGCCGCCACCGAGGCCACGTTGATCACTCCGCCGCGCCCGCGCTCCCGCATGCCGGCGGCCCCGGCCGAGGTCAGCCGCAGCACCGCCTCGCAGTGCACCTTCAGCATCGTCAGCTCGTCGGCCATGGTGACGTCCAGATAGCGCCCCTTGTTGCCGAAACCGGCGTTGTTCACCAGCAGGTCGACCGGGCTCACGCGGTCCGCCAGCCGTGCTTCGACCGCCTCGATCCCGGCGTCCGTCGACAGGTCGGCCGTCAGCACCTCGGCCTCGATGCCGTGCCGGTCGTGCAGCTCCGTGGCCTGGACCCGCAGCCGCTCCGTGTCACGGGCCACCAGCACCAGGTTGTGCCCGTCACCCGCGAGCCGCCTTGCGAAGGCGGCCCCGATCCCCGCCGTCGCGCCCGTAATCAGTGCAGTCGTCATACGCGGCACGTTAGTGCCCCGCGAGCACGGGCCGCCCACCCGCCCGGAGGATGGTCACGAAACCTGGGCCGCCACGTACTCCCGTGCCTTGCGCAGCGCCTCGGGGTGCAGCGCGTCCCCGGCGTCGAGGAGGCGCGGCAGCAGGTCCCGTTCGGTCGTGACGGCCCTGAACTGGAGGGCGGCGGTGACCTCGTGGTCGGGACGGTGGACTATCTCGACCGGGTCCCCGGCACGGATCGACCCCGGTTCGATCACCCGCAGGTACGCGCCGGTGGCCGCCTCGCGGGTGAACCGCCGTACCCAGCCCCGCTCGTCCAGGTGACCCGCGAACGTACGGCACGGAATGCGGCCCGCCGTCACCTCCAGGACCAGCTCGCCGCCGATCCGCCAGCGCTCACCGATCCGCGCATGACTCACCGGGAGTCCGAGCGTCGTGAGGTTCTCGCCGAACGAGCCGTTGGGCAGGGGGCGTCCGAGCTCCTTCTCCCAGTCGTCGAGCTCCTCCCGCGCGAAGGCGTACACCGCCTGGTCCGATCCGCCGTGGTGGCGCAGGTCGCACACCGAGTCCCCGGCCAGCCCGCTGCCGCCGCCGCCCTTGGGTCCCGGGTCGGTGACCCGCACGGGACCGTCGGCCGGACGCTTGTCGATCCCGGTGGGTCCGTCGGAGTACGCGGTGGCCTCGGCGCGGCCCAGATTCACGGTCAGCAGCTTCATGCCGCACACGCTAACCACTCCGTGCCCAAAGACGCTCGCGAATATTCGCGCGACCCTGCAAGCACGCCTTATGGTTGGGGAATGATCGAAGCCCGTCACCTCCGCGTCCTGCGTGCCGTGGCCACCACCGGTTCGTTCTCCGCCGCCGCACGTGAACTGGGCTGCACCCAGCCCGCGGTCAGCCAGCAGATGAAGGCGCTGGAAGCCTCCGCGGGAACCCCGCTGCTGGTCCGTACGGGACGCGAGATGCGGCTCACCGAAGCCGGTGAGGCCCTGGTGCGCCACGCCTCCGGCATCCTCGCGGGGCTGACCGCGGCCGAGGAGGAGGTCGCCGCGATCGCCGGGCTGCGCGCCGGGCGGGTCCGGCTCGTGTCGTTCCCCAGCGGAAGCTCCACACTGGTTCCCGGCGCCCTCGCCGCGCTGCGGGCCGCCCACCCCGGCACCCAGGTCTCGCTCGTCGAGGCGGAACCGCCACGCTCGGTGGAGATGCTGCGCGACGGGGACTGCGACATCGCGCTGGCGTTCCGGTACGGGACGACCGGCGGCGAATGGGACGACCTGGTGGTGCGCCCGCTGCTCACGGACCGGCTGATCGGGCTGGTTCCGGACGGGCACCGGCTGGCGGACGCGGACGCCGTGGGCATCGGCGAGCTGGCCGACGAGTCGTGGATCGCGGGCTGCCCGCGCTGCAGGCGCCAGCTCGTGGAGGTCTGCGAGGCCTCCGGATTCACTCCCCGGATCGACTTCGCCACCGACGACTACCCGGCGGTGATCGGGCTGGTCGGGGCGGGTCTCGGGGTGGCCGTCCTGCCGGCACTGGCCATCGAGTCGGTACGCCCCAAGGGGGCCCGTACCGTCACGGTGGAGCCGGCGGTGGAGCGGGAGATCGTCGCACTGACCCTGCCGGACCTGGCCCGGGTCCCGGCCGTGGCCGCCACCCTCGACCAGCTGGCGCGGGCCGCCACGCGCTGAGGGCGGACATTTTCCGCCACGCGCTGAGGGCGAACACCGTCCGCCACGCGCTGAGCGGGAGGTCCTCGCCGCACCCGGTGCGCGCGTCCGACGGAGGGCGCACCCGATGCGAAGAAACGTTTCTGCGTTCGCTGGGCCGTATGGGGTGTCAGGTGGGGCGGGGGGTCTGGGGGGCGCCCGAGTGGGCCGAGATCAGACGGTTGCGGGCGCGGCCCATGAGCTCCTCGCGCTCGTCCTCGGTCAGGCCGCCCCACACGCCGTAGGGCTCACGGACGGCGAGCGCGTGCGCCGCGCACTCGGCGCGCACCGGGCAGCGCATGCAGACCTCCTTCGCCGAGGTCTCACGGGCGCTCCGGGCCGCCCCACGCTCCCCTTCGGGGTGGAAGAACAGGGAGCTGTCGACCCCGCGGCAGGCGGCCAGCAGCTGCCAGTCCCACAGATCTGCGTTGGGTCCGGGAAGGCGGGAGAAATCTGCCATTGCGTGTCCCCTCGAAACCTTGCTGAGTCGGAAACGGCATCCTCGACCGTCGTCGACCGGCGGCGTGATCGTCGCGGCCGGAGTTCCGACCGTACATCTATGGTGTTAGTAGATGTAAATATGACTGATTGTGAATCTAGCCTCAGACGCCAGCAAAAGGGAAGAAAATCCGCTAAATGGGGCATGCCTATGGGTGATACATCGGTTGACGCGTGAATGATCTCGCGTCGTTCTCCTCCGTACGCGGGCCCTCACTTAGAGTGCCGAACCGGAAGCTCTGACCCGTAACTCTTTCGAGTGACCGTCGTTGAGAAGGGCGAGGCGGTTGACGGAGAGCGAGCTCGGGCAGATGTCCGAGGGGGTCAACCGCACAGGTGACGACTTGTATCAGCCTGGAGGCTCAAGGTGACGCGCATCAGCTGCGGAGGACGGTCATGACATCCGTCCTCGTCTGCGACGACTCCCCGCTTGCCCGAGAAGCGCTCCGTCGCGCGGTTGCGACCGTGCCCGGCGTCGAGCGTGTGACGACGGCGGCCAACGGCGAGGAAGTCCTCCGCCGCTGGGGAGCCGACCGTTCGGATTTGATTCTGATGGACGTACGCATGCCCGGTCTGGGGGGTGTGGAGACGGTCCGGCGGCTGCTCTCGGCGGACCCCGGCGCCAGGATCATCATGCTGACCGTCGCCGAGGACCTCGACGGGGTCGCGCTCGCGGTCGCCGCCGGCGCCCGCGGCTATCTGCACAAGGACGCCTCGCGCGCCGAACTGCGGGCCACCGTCACCCAGGCGCTGGCCGATCCGACGTGGAGGCTCGCCCCACGCCGGCTGCGGTCCGCCGAGATGGGGGCGGCCCCGACGCTCACCGCGCGGGAGATCCAGGTGCTCGAAGGCATGAGCCACGGCCGCTCCAACGCGGAGATCGGACGCGAGCTGTTCCTCTCCGAGGACACGGTGAAGACGCACGCCAGGCGTCTGTTCAAGAAGCTGGGGGCCTCGGACCGTGCGCACGCGGTCGCGCTCGGCTTCCGCTGGGGCCTGGTCCGCTGATGCAGCGGCGCGGCCGGTAGCCGTTCGATCCCGTCCGCACACCGGCGGACGGGGCGACGGTGGCGGCGGACCCACGGCCGGGCCCTTCCCACCGGTGCCATGTGACGCTTCCCGGCCGATGCCGCATCCTTGAGGTGTGGAGTTCCTCGGGAACGATTCGGTCCAGCGGAAGGGGAGGGCGCAGGAGATGACATCCGGCGCATCCGCTCATAACGCTTCGGTGCACAACTCGGGACTCGATGCCGCGGATCAGACGGCGTCAAGGCACCATGGTCCGATGCGCGACGACGAGACGACGGCGATCGGTGCTCTGGTGCACCGTGCCGTGGACGGCGACGCGCAGGCCACCCACGATCTGCTGGCCCATGTCCACCCGCTGGCCCTGCGCTACTGCAGGTCCCGGCTGAACCGGCTGCCCGGTGATGCCCGTCACTTCGTGGAGGACCTCGCACAGGAGGTCTGTGTCGCGGTACTGATGGCGCTGCCGCGCTACAAGGACACCGGCAGACCCTTCGAGGCCTTCGTCTTCGCGATCGCGGGCCACAAGGTCGCCGACCTGCAGCGCGCCGCGATGCGGCACCCCGGCTCGACGGCCGTGCCCTCCGACGAGATGCCGGAGCGGCCCGACGACTCGCTCGGCCCGGAGGAACGCGCCCTGCTCAGCAGCGATGCGGCCTGGGCCAAGAAGCTGCTCGCCAACCTTCCGGAGAACCAGCGTGAGCTGCTGGTCCTGCGCGTCGCGGTCGGACTGACCGCCGAGGAGACCGGGCAGATGCTCGGGATGTCCCCGGGCGCGGTCCGGGTCGCCCAGCACCGTGCGCTGAGCAGACTCCGGGCCCTCGCGGGCCAGTAGGAGCGGCACCGCCGTTCCGTGGAAAGGGCGGTACCGCCGTTCCGCAGGAAGCCACGAAACAGCTAAGTGATCTTGCTCGTGGAATGAGACACCCCGCGAGCCCGTTAGCATGGACATCCGCACCGATCAAGGCCATTTGGGGAAGGTGTCATGACTGCAAACGTCGACGGAGTGCCCGAGAAATTCGCGACGCTCGGGCTGACATACGACGACGTGCTGCTGCTGCCCGGCGCGTCCGACATGGCGCCCGACCAGATCGATACCTCCTCGCACATCTCGAAGAACGTCCGGGTGAACATCCCGCTGCTCTCCGCCGCGATGGACAAGGTCACCGAGGCGCGCATGGCCATCGCCATGGCGCGGCAGGGCGGCGCGGGCGTCCTGCACCGCAACCTCTCCATCGCCGACCAGGCGAACCAGGTCGACCTGGTGAAGCGCTCCGAGTCCGGCATGGTCACCGACCCGATCACGGTCCACCCGGACGCGACACTGCACGAGGCCAACGCCCTGTGCGCCAAGTTCCGCATCAGCGGTGTCCCGGTCACCGACGCGGCGGGCAAGCTCCTCGGCATCGTCACCAACCGTGACATGGCCTTCGAGCCGGACCGTTCGCGCCAGGTGCGCGAGGTCATGACGCCGATGCCGCTCGTCACGGGCAAGGTGGGCATCTCCGGCGTCGACGCCATGGAGCTGCTGCGCCGCCACAAGATCGAGAAGCTTCCGCTGGTCGACGACGCAGGGGTCCTCAAGGGCCTCATCACCGTCAAGGACTTCGTCAAGGCGGAGAAGTACCCGAACGCCGCCAAGGACAAGGAAGGCCGGCTGCTCGTCGGCGCCGCTGTCGGTGTCGCGGGTGACGCCTTCGAGCGGGCGCAGGCGCTCGTCGAGGCCGGTGTCGACTTCATCGTCGTGGACACCGCGCACGGCCACTCCCGCCTGGTCGGCGACATGGTCGCCAAGATCAAGTCGAACGCCTCGGGCGTCGACGTCATCGGCGGCAACATCGCCACCCGTGACGGTGCCCAGGCACTCATCGACGCGGGCGTCGACGGCATCAAGGTCGGCGTCGGACCCGGTTCCATCTGTACGACCCGCGTGGTCGCCGGCATCGGCGTCCCGCAGGTCACCGCGATCTACGAGGCCTCGCTCGCCGCGAAGGCGGCCGGTGTCCCGGTCATCGGCGACGGCGGCCTGCAGTACTCCGGCGACATCGCCAAGGCCCTGGTGGCCGGCGCCGACACCGTGATGCTCGGCTCGCTCCTCGCGGGCTGCGAGGAGTCCCCGGGCGAGCTGCTGTTCATCAACGGCAAGCAGTTCAAGTCGTACCGCGGCATGGGCTCGCTCGCCGCGATGCAGACCCGGGGCGACCAGCGCTCGTACTCCAAGGACCGCTACTTCCAGGAGGGCGTCGCCTCCGACGAGAAGCTGGTCCCCGAGGGCATCGAGGGCCAGGTCCCGTACCGCGGTCCGCTGTCCGCGGTCGTGCACCAGCTCACCGGTGGTCTGCGCCAGTCGATGTTCTACGTCGGCGGCCGGACGGTCCCGGAGCTCCAGGCCAACGGCCGCTTCGTCCGGATCACCTCGGCGGGGCTCAAGGAGAGCCACCCGCACGACATCCAGATGACGGTCGAAGCGCCGAACTACAGCAGGAAGTAAGTCATAAGCGCAGGTGAGGGGCGGACCGGGGTTCCCGGGACCGCCCCTCATGTGTGTGTCGGGGATACTGGTCAGCGCAGACGTAGAGGAAAGGCCACATCATCGTGACTGAGATCGAGATCGGGCGCGGAAAGCGCGGTCGGCGGGCATACGCGTTCGACGACATCGCTGTCGTGCCGAGCCGTCGTACCCGTGACCCGAAGGAGGTCTCGATCGCCTGGCAGATCGACGCCTACCGTTTCGAGCTGCCCTTCCTGGCCGCCCCCATGGACTCGGTGGTCTCCCCGCAGACCGCCATCCGCATCGGTGAGCTGGGCGGCCTCGGTGTCCTCAACCTCGAGGGGCTGTGGACCCGGCACGCCGACCCGCAGCCGCTCCTCGACGAGATCGCCGAGATGCCCGTCGAGACCGCGACCCCGCGGCTCCAGGAGATCTACTCCGCCCCCATCCAGGAGGAGCTGATCGGGCAGCGCCTCAAGGAGGTGCGCGACTCCGGTGTCGTCACCGCCGCCGCGCTCTCCCCGCAGCGCACCGCGCAGTTCTCCAAGGCCGTCGTCGACGCGGGCGTGGACATCTTCGTCATCCGCGGTACGACGGTCTCCGCCGAGCACGTCTCCGGCGCCGCCGAGCCGCTCAACCTGAAGCAGTTCATCTACGAGCTGGACGTCCCGGTGATCGTCGGCGGCTGTGCCACGTACACCGCGGCCCTGCACCTGATGCGCACCGGCGCGGCCGGTGTCCTCGTCGGCTTCGGCGGCGGCGCCGCGCACACCACGCGCAACGTCTTCGGCATCCAGGTCCCGATGGCGACCGCGGTCGCCGACGTGGCCGGGGCCCGCCGTGACTACATGGACGAGTCCGGCGGCCGGTACGTGCACGTGATCGCGGACGGCGGGGTCGGCTGGTCCGGCGACCTGCCCAAGGCGATCGCCTGCGGTGCGGACGCCGTGATGATTGGCTCCCCGCTGGCCCGTGCCACGGACGCGCCCGGCCGCGGCCGGCACTGGGGCATGGAGGCCGTCCACGAGGACGTGCCGCGCGGCAAGCTGGTCGACCTGGGCTCCGTCGGCACGACGGAGGAGGTCCTGACCGGGCCCTCGCACAACCCCGACGGCTCGATGAACATCTTCGGCGCGCTGCGCCGGGCGATGGCCACCACGGGCTACAGCGACCTCAAGGAGTTCCAGCGCGTCGAGGTGACCGTGGCGGACTCGCAGCACAGCCGCTGACGAACCGCCCGACACACGCGGGAGGGCCCGGACCACCTGTGGTCCGGGCCCTCCCGCGTGTGCGCTGTGGGTCAGCCGGCCCTCTTGGCGCCACCGAAGGCTGCGACCGGACCCAGGGCGAGGAAGAGGTAGGTCATGAAGTCGGCCTCCTCCTTCCAGATGTCCATGACGTCACCGAAGTGGTCGAAGAAGACCTCGGTGAAGCCGACGCCGAGCCCGTCGGCCAGGATCATCGACATGGCGACGAGCTGGCCCAGGAAGACGGCGCCCAGGGAGAAGACGGCACCCGCGACGGCGACGGCCGGGTTGGATCCGCCGACCTTGCCCGCCACGAAGCCGACGAGGAAGCCGACACCGACGGCCGCGTAGCCGACCTCGCGCTCGATGGAGCCCGCTATGACGCCGTACAGGATCGCCGCGACGATCGCCGTGCCGAGCGCGGCCAGGATGCCGAGGCCGAGCCCGGAGCCGTTGCCGGCGGGCGGGGCGGGCGCGAACGGGGCGCCCTCGCCGAACTGTCCGGGCTGCCGGCCGGCGAACGGGTTGCCCGTGGGCGCGCCCTGCTGCTGGCCGTACGGGTTCCCCGTCGGGGCACCCGCGTACGGGTTGTTGTCCGCCGGGGCACCGGGCTGCGGCGCCGCCGCGTACGGGTTGCCGGCGGCGGGTCGGCCGCCCTGGGGCTGCTGCGGCGGGTTGGGCGGCTGCACGGGCTGGCTCATGACGGATGTTCCCCCTGGGACGGATGCGCACGACTGTGCGAGATGCGACGCCGCAGGCTAGCAGTCCGTACCGACAGGACCCACCGGAATCCTTGCGGGGACCGGTCGGAGGGGCCTTCCCTAGAGCCGGTGCGCGGCTCCCGCAGGGGTGGCTCCCCGGGTGTCCAGGAGGAGTTGGGCCTTCACGGCGAGCCCCTGGAGGTCGTACGTGCGGTGGTGCTGGAGCAGCACGGTCAGGTCGGCCCCGGCGGCGGCCTCGTACAGCGAGTCGGCGCGTGGGACGGGCAGTTCGCGCACGCGCCAGTCCAGGACATGCGGGTCGTGGTAGCCGATCTGGGCACCCATGTCCATCAGCCGGGTCGCGATCTCGC
Organism: Streptomyces sp. NPDC058637; assembly: GCF_042717325.1. Lineage (NCBI taxonomy): Bacteria > Bacillati > Actinomycetota > Actinomycetes > Kitasatosporales > Streptomycetaceae > Streptomyces > Streptomyces sp. NPDC058637. Next base: position 171,734 of record NZ_JBHXRD010000005.1, read on the forward strand.
GGGCGGGGGAGGCCTCCTGGTCGGCCAGGTCCGGCTTGTAGGTGACGCCGAGCAGCAGCACCCTGGCACCGCGGACGGACTTGCCGTGCTCGTTGAGCAGGGTGGCACAGCGCTGGATGACGTAGCCGGGCATCCGGTCGTTGATCTCCTTGGCCAGCGAGACCATGCGCAGCGGGTGGCCGGGGGTGCGGCTGTTGTACGGGAGGAAGCCGGGGTCGACGGGGGCGCCGTGGCCGCCGACTCCGGGGCCGGGGCGGAAGGGCTGGAAGCCGAACGGTTTGGTCTCGGCGCACCGGATGACGTCCCAGAGGTCGACGCCGAGGTCGTGGCAGAGGACGGCCATCTCGTTGACCAGGGCGATGTTGACATGCCGGAAGTTGGTTTCCAGGACCTTCGTCATCTCGGCCTCCCGGGGTCCGCGGGCCCGGACGACCTTGTCGGTGAGCCGGCCGTAGAACGCGGCGGCCGACTCGGTGCAGGCCGGGGTCAGGCCACCGATGACCTTGGGGGTGTTGGCGAAGACGTGGGTGCGGTTGCCGGGGTCGAGGCGGCCGGGGGAGTGGGCGAGGTGGAAGTCGCGTCCGGCGCGCAGGCCCGATCCCTCCTCCAGGAGCGGACGCACGAGGTTCTCCGTGGTGCCGGGAGGCACGGCCGATTCCACCAGGACGGTGGTGTGCGGGCGCAGCCGGGCGGCGAGGGCGCGGGCGGCGTCGGTGACGGCGGAGAGGTCCAGGGTGCGGTCGGGGCCGAGGGGGGTGGGGGCGCAGATCGCGGCGGTGCGCACCCGGCCGAGCTCGGCCGGGTCGGCGGTGGGGCGGAACCCTCCCGAGAGCATCCGGCGGATGTCGGAGGCGCTGAGGGATCCCTCGACCGGCGTACGCCCCGCGGAGAGTTCGGCGTACGGGCGTGGGTCGGTGTCGTAGCCGACGGTGTGGATCCCGGCGGCGACGGCTGCTTGGGCGAGGGGCAGGCCGAGGTGACCGAGTCCGATGACAGCGAGGTCTGCGGGCATGTCGAGGGCCGTCCTTCCCTAAGACCAAGAAGACAGAAAGCGCAACTGCTGGGGACAGCGCAATGTCAGACTAGGCGTAAATATGACCTATATGTCGCATTCTGTGGCTCTGGTCGACCGAGTGTTGTCCACAGGCGGTGGCTGAAGTCGCGGACCGCGGACAGAATCGAGTGGTGGGCACGGGCGCCCGGCCTCTCGGCCGGTCCCCCTCCCGTGCCGTACCACCCTGATCCACCGGAGTACCGGCACTACCGGGAGGCAGCAGTGAGGACAGCGACACTGGGACCGGCGCAGCGCACCCAGGCGCTCGCCGCGATGGCCGAGCGTGAACTGGACGTGCTGGTCGTGGGAGCGGGCGTGGTCGGCGCCGGGACGGCGCTGGACGCGGTCACCAGAGGACTTTCCACCGGACTGGTCGAGGCGCGTGACTGGGCGTCCGGGACGTCCAGCCGGTCGAGCAAGCTGATCCACGGCGGACTGCGCTATCTGGAGATGCTGGACTTCGCGCTCGTACGGGAGGCGCTGAAGGAGCGCGGACTGCTGCTGGAGCGGCTGGCCCCGCATCTGGTGAAGCCCGTCCCCTTCCTCTACCCCTTGCGGCACAAGGGCTGGGAGCGGCTGTACGCCGGCTCGGGCGTCGCGCTGTACGACGCGATGTCGGTGTCCTCCGGCCACGGCCGCGGTCTGCCCGTGCACCGCCACCTCTCGCGCCGCCGCGCCCTGCGGATCGCGCCCGCGCTCAAGAAGGACGCCCTGGTCGGCGCCCTGCAGTACTACGACGCCCAGATGGACGACGCCCGCTATGTCCAGGCCCTGGTGCGCACGGCCGCGAGCTACGGCGCGCACGTGGCGAACAGGGCGCGCGTCATAGGTTTCCTGCGCGAGGGCGAGCGCGTCGTCGGCGCCCGGGTGCAGGACGTCGAGGGTGGCGGGGAGTACGAGGTCAGGGCCAAGCAGGTGGTCAACGCCACCGGTGTGTGGACGGACGACACCCAGGCGCTCATCGGCGAGCGCGGACAGTTCCACGTACGGGCGTCGAAGGGCATCCACCTCGTCGTACCCAAGGACCGCATCCACTCCTCGACCGGCCTGATCCTGCGGACGGAGAAGTCCGTCCTGTTCGTGATCCCGTGGGGCCGCCACTGGATCATCGGAACCACGGACACCGACTGGGACCTGGACAAAGCCCATCCGGCCGCCTCCAGCGCCGACATCGACTATCTGCTCGAACACGTCAACTCGGTGCTCAACACCCCGCTGAGCAGGGACGACGTCCAGGGGGTGTACGCGGGGCTGCGGCCGTTGCTGGCCGGCGAGTCGGACGCCACGAGCAAGCTCTCGCGCGAGCACACGGTGGCCCATCCGGCGCCCGGACTCGTCGTCGTCGCGGGCGGCAAGTACACGACGTACCGGGTGATGGCGAAGGACGCGGTGGACGAGGCCGTGCGCGGGCTGGACCAGCGGGTCGCGGACTGCGTCACCGAGGACATCCCGCTGCTGGGCGCCGAGGGCTACCGGGCCCTGTGGAACGCCCGCGCCAGGATCGCGGCCCGGACCGGGCTGCACGTCGCCCGGGTGGAGCATCTGCTCAACCGCTACGGCTCCATGACCGAGGAACTGCTGGAGCTGGTCGCCGGTGACGCGTCGCTGGGCGATCCGCTGGCGGGCGCGGAGGACTATCTGCGGGCCGAGGTCGTCTACGCCGCCTCGCACGAGGGCGCCCGTCACCTCGACGACGTACTGACGCGACGCACCCGGATCTCCATCGAGACGTTCGACCGGGGCACCCGCTGTGCGCGTGAGTGCGCCGACCTGATGGCGCCGGTGCTCGGCTGGGACACCGGCCAGGTCGAGCGGGAGGTCGAGCACTACCGCAAGCGCGTGGAGGCGGAGCGCGAGTCGCAGCGGCAGCCGGACGACCTGACGGCGGACGCGGCGAGGCTGGGGGCACCGGACATCGTGCCCCTCTGACACCGTGGATCAGGAGGCCGAGGGGCAGAACTCGGCCTCCAGGAGGGCCGTTTCGAGGTCCGGGTCGGGCGCCGCGTCCGTGTTGACCCGGAAGGTGAAGACATGCCGGCCGTCCGCGGTCGCGGCGGTCCGCACGTAACTCCCGGTGATGTGCCCGTTGTGCCCCCAGACGGTGGTCCCGCAGACAAGCTTCTGCGGATAGACGCCCATGCCGTAAAAGCCCCCCGCCGCCCGGGTGTCGAGCAGCGTGGCCAGCTGGGCGGGGGGCAGCAGACGGCCGCCCAGCAGGGCCGCGTAGAAGCGGTTGAGGTCGGCGAGCGTGGACACCAGCTCCCCGGCCGCGCCCGCGACCCGCGGGTCGATGGCCGTGACGTCACGCAGGGCACCGTCGTCGGCGGAGCGGTGGTAGCCGTGGGAGTGCGGATCGGGCAGGACGCTGCGGGCGCCCGGGAGGGAGGTGCCGGACAGGTGGAGGGGGGTGAGCACGCGGTCCTGTATCCCGGTGGCGTACGGACGCCCGGTGACGCGCTGGACGACCAGACCGAGCAGGACGTAGTTGGTGTTGGAGTACGTGAAGGCGCCGGGCGTCCTCGCCGGGGAGCGGGCCAGGGCCGTGCGGATCGCGGTGCCGGGCGTCAGCGGCTGCGCGGACGGGCCGGCGGCGCCTGTGACGGCGGGATCGGTGGCGGGCAGCGCGTCCAGGTAGTCGTTGAGGCCACTGGTGTGAGTGAGCAGGGAGCGCAGCGTGATGTGCGCGCCGTCGTTGCCGTGACCGTGTATCAGACCCGGCAGATACGCCTCGACGCTGTCCGACAGCCGCAGCCGGCCCTCGGCGGCGAGCTGCAGGACCACGGTCGCGACGAACGTCTTGGTGACGCTGCCCGCCCGGAAGCGGTCGCCGGGCCCGATCCCGGGCCCCGCCGAGCCGTATGTGCCGTACGGCGCCGAGGTGCTGGGGCCCGCCAGGAAGGCCGCCGCCGGGGCGTCGCCCTCGACGACGAGCCGGGGAAGGTAGGACGATGCGGGCGTGAGGTGTGGTTCGCTGGGCAGGCTCACGGTTCCCGGCGCGAGCAGGGCCAGCACCACCGGGGCGGCGAGCAGCGCCCTGGGTATCGGCACGGCAGAGGTCTCCTTCCTCCGGCCACATCATGGCCGACCGCGGACCCGGCACCATGACCGGTCCCGGGGTGAGGGACAATGAACGCTCTGCCAGGGCGGGTTGATCGCAGAGGGGACGCATGTCGGAGGCGGAGCAGGCACAGGAGCCCCAACGGGACAAGGACGGACGTCTCCTCGCGGGGCGGTACCGGCTCGGGGAGGTGCTCGGCCGGGGCGGCATGGGCACGGTCTGGCGTGCCGCCGACGAGACACTGGGCCGCACGGTCGCCGTCAAGGAACTGCGGTTCCCCTCGGCCATCGACGAGGACGAGAAGCGCCGGCTGATCACGCGCACCCTGCGTGAGGCGAAGGCGATCGCGAGGATCCGCAACAACAGCGCGGTGACGGTCTACGACGTGGTCGACGAGGACGACCGGCCGTGGATCGTCATGGAGCTCATCGAGGGCAAGTCACTCGCCGAGGCGATCCGTGAGGACGGGACACTGACGCCGAGGCGCGCGGCCGAGGTCGGCCTCGCCATCCTCGACGTGCTGCGCTCGGCGCACCGCGAGGGCATCCTGCACCGCGACGTGAAGCCGTCCAACGTGCTGATCTCCGAGGACGGCCGGGTCGTTTTGACCGACTTCGGCATCGCCCAGGTCGAGGGCGACCCCTCGGTCACCTCGACGGGCATGCTCGTCGGCGCCCCCTCGTACATCTCGCCGGAGCGCGCCCGCGGGCACAAGCCGGGTCCGCCCGCCGACCTCTGGTCGCTCGGCGGACTGCTGTACGCGAGCGTCGAGGGCTGCCCGCCGTACGACAAGGGTTCGGCCATCGCCACGCTGACGGCCGTGATGACGGAGCCGGTCGATCCGCCGAAGAACGCGGGTCCGCTGGAGGAGGTCATCTACGGCCTGCTGGTCAGGGACCCCGAGCAGCGGCTGGACGACGCGGGGGCGCGCGTCCTCCTCAACAAGGTGATCAACGCTCCCGAGCAGCCCGAACCGCCCGTCGCGCCGCCTGCCGACTCCACCCAGGTCATGGCGCTGCCCGGGATCGCCGGTTCGAAGAGCGGCGGCAAGAAGAAGGCGGCGGCAGCCGCCGCGACCGCGGCAGCCGCGTCCACGGCCGGTCCTGCTTCGGCGGCCGGGCCGGGAAGCGGTTCCGCGTCCGGCGCGGGCCCGGCCGCGGGCGCTTCGGGCAGTGTCTCCGGGGCCGGTGCGGCCACGGGATCCGCGACCGGGCCGGGGGCCGGTGCGGCTTCCGGCACCGGTGAGAGCACGAAGGAACGGCTGCGCGGCGCGCTGCGGTCCGTGCGGAACGCGAAGACCCCGGCGGTGGCCACCACCGCCTCGGCCTCCGGACCGGCCGCACGTCCGGCGGGCCCGCCGGCTCCGCCGCGTGCGTCGATCACGGATGTCGTACCGCGCCGCACCCTGGCGGTCATCGCCGGTGTCGTCGTGCTGGCCGTCCTCGGTACGGTCCTCGCGCTCACCCTCGGCGACGACGGCGACGCCGGTGCGGGCAAGGGCGACACCGCGACGTCGGCCGGAGCGGCGGCCGGTGGCGACACCGACCCGGGCAAGGACACCGGCACCGGAACCGACGACGGGAACGGCAAGGACGGCCAGGGCGAGGACAAGGGCGAGGCGTCCACCGACCCCTCGCCCACCCCGGAGTCCGGCGAACCGGCGGCCCCGGGCCCGAACGCCCTGCCCGCCGGGTACGGGAAGGTCACCGACAAGCGGTTCCACTTCGCGATGGCGATGCCCGGGAGCTTCGAGCGCAACGACATAGCGGGAAGCAATTCGGGCGGCATCTACAACGACGGCGGCGGCTTCCCGCGCGTCCAGGTCGACTACAACAGCTCGCCCGGTGACGATGCCGCCGCCGCATGGCGCGGCCTCATGGGAGCTGTCGCCGGAAGCAGCAACGGCTACAAGCACATCGGCATCAAGAAGGTCGAGTACAACGGCTACCCGACCGTCGCCGACTGGGAGTTCACGCGCAACCAGCAGGGGATGCGGGTCAGGGTCCTCAACCGGGGCTTCAAGGTCGACGCCACCCACGGCTACTCGATCATGATCAGCTGCAAGGCGAGCGAGTGGGACGGCGAGGAGTGCACCACGCTGCGCGAGACGGCGTTCGCCACGTTCGCGCCCACCGACTGACGGGACGGCAAACCCGGCCGGACCGAACGGAACGGCCGGGTTGCCCCGACCCGGCCGCACCGTCGCCACTTGCCACGTATCGTGAGAGGCCATGGACCGTACGCAGCCGGGATCATGGGTAGGTTGCACAGCAAGTGACCGCAACGGACGGATTCTTGCGGTCTCCGTGACCGGGGGACAGTGCGCTCTGGGGAGGCGTTGTGGACGACTATGCGGGTCGGGTCCTTGCCGACCGCTACCGCCTTCCGCTGCCCCCGTCCGAAGCGTACGAACTGGTCGAGACCCGGGCGTTCGACACCTACAGCGGTCAGGAAGTCCTCGTCCGGCAGGTCCCGTTGCCCGAGGTCGTGGACGCGGAGGTGCTCGACGCCGACGGGCTGACCTCGGCGGCCAGGCGTACCACCGGACGCACCGTGCGGCGGCCCACGGACCCTGCGGTCCGCCGGGCCATCGAGGCCGCGCAGGCGGCCGCCCAGGTGCCCGACCACCCGCGCCTGGACCAGGTCTTCGACGTGTTCGCCGAGGCGGGCTCGCTCTGGATAGTGAGCGAACTGATCGCGGCCCGGCCGCTCGCCGCGCTCCTCGCGGAGCGACCGCTCAACCCCTACCGGGCCGCCGAGATCGGCTCCGACGTGCTCACGGCCCTGCGGGTGCTGCACGCGCACGGCTGGACCCACCGCAACATCACCGTCCGCACGGTGCTCGTCTGTGACGACGGCCGGGTCGTCCTGACCGGCCTGGCGGCGGGCGCGGCCGAGGAGGCGCTGTGCGGGTACGTCCCCGTGCCGCGGCCCGAGGAGGCGGACGACTACGGGCCCCCGGCGGTCGAGTCGGGCCCCACCGGTCCGTACGAGCCGCCCTTCGAGGTGGAGACCGCTGCGGAGACGCCCTCCGCCGGGGTGCCCGCCTCGCGCGGCCCCATGGAGATCGAGGCGGCTTTGCCCGTGTCGGGCGACGCCGTGGACCGGGACGGCCAGGAGCTGGTCCCGAGGCCCGCGCACCCCGCCGTCCCCGTGGCGGAACCCGGGGCGGGAAGCCCGGCCCAGCTGCGCGCCGACCGCGCCGGCGCGATCGCCGCCTACCGGGCGGGTGCCCGCGCCGCGGCCCGTGTCACCGAGGACCAGCAGGCCCGTGTCACCGAGGACCAGCAGGCCCGTGTCACCGAGGACCAGCAGGCCCGCGAAACCGGGGACCGGCAGGCCCGCGAAACCGGGGACCAGCCGCGTGAGGGTGACGACGGCACCGATGCCGCCGGGCACGAGGAAGCCCCCGGCTCGGCGACCGGACACCCGCTGCTGCCCGGCACCTGGAGCCGCGCGGCCGACGATCCCTACGGCGACCCCTACGACGACGAAGGCGACGAGGACGACGAAGGCGACGAGGACGACGAAGGCGACGGCGGACCCGGCGCGGGCCCCCGGCGCGTCCACCTCGCCGGCACCTGGGGCGACGGGCACGGCTCAGGCCGCCCCGTACCCGCGGGCGGCTCCGGAGGATCGGGCGGCTCCGGCGAGGACGCGCTGCGCGCCGACTCACGGCGCCTCGGCAGCGGCCCGGCGGAACGGCAGGAGCGCCTGCCCCGGTCGGTGGCCGCACGGACCCCCTCCGGCGGCTGGGACGAGGTCGTCGCGGGCGGAGGCGACACCCCCGCCTATCGCGGCCCCGCCACCCCGCTCGCCGCCGAACGCGCCCGGCAGGCCCGTATCGCCGTCGTCGGCGCCGTCACCGAGCGCTGGGCGCCCGAGCAGGCGGGACCGGTCCACGACAACTGGCAACTGGCCCCGCCCATCGGCCCCTCCACCGACCTCTGGGCGCTCGGCGCCCTGCTCTACCGCGCGGTCCAGGGCCACGCCCCGTACCCGGAGGAGAACGCCGCCGAGCTCGTCCAGATGGTCTGCGGCGAACCGCCGGCCTTCGCGGAGGAGTGCGGCCCGCTGCGGCCCGTCGTCGAGTCGTTGCTGCGTCAGGACCCGACGGAGCGCCCGGACTTCGAGGAGCTGCGCGGCTGGCTGCGCTCCCTCGTGCGCTCCGCACCCGAGCCCGAGGCAGGCACCGACGTCGTGCGGCTGCCGCCCACCGACGCCACCCGGCTGCCCGTCGTGCGCCGCCGGGGCGAGCTGGTGCGCAGGCGCCGGAGCCGTGGCGCCGCGCAGGGCCGGCACCGCCAGCAGAAGTCCCAGCGGTACGAGAAGCAGCCGCGGTACGAGAAGCCACCGCGCGCACCCCGTGAGCCCAAGGGCCCCAAGGTGCTGCGTCAGCCGCCGCCCGGCCGGCAGCCCGGTGCCCGTGCGCCGCGCCGGCTCGGCCGGCTGCTGCTGGTGCTGATACTCCTGGCGATGGCCGCCGCCGTGGCGTACGCGTTCATGTTCATGCCCAAGGCCGGATCCGAATCGGGTACGGACACGGGGGCGCGGCAGCAGCCGTCCGGTTCCGCCGCTCCGGCGGAGCCGGGTCCGGAACCCAGCCCCTCCGCCGAGGAGCCGGACAGGTCCGGCTCGGAGCAGCCGCAGACCAGCCGCTCCGCGGTGGCGCTCGCCTCGGGCTACGTCCTGCGCAAGGACGCGGAGGGGTTCGAGGTCGGTGTGCCGAAGGACTTCCAGCGCAGCCCGGCCAACGCGGACCGTCAGATCCTCTACGGCAGCGACGGGTTCACGGTGCTGGTCGTTCCCGGCCGGGACACCGTCAAGGCCAACGGCGCCGACCCGCTGGACTACCAGCGCAGCGCCGAGCCCGAGCTGCAGCCGTTCCGGGAGTCCAGCTGGGCGACGTCCAGCGGCCTGCGCCGGGTCGACGTGGGCCGACAGGCCATGGCCGAGGGCCAGTTCACCTGGCAGGAGAGCGGCGGGCGCGAAGTCTACGTCCGCAACCTCGCGATGATCGTGGACGGCAGGTACCACATCGTCCAGGTCATCGGTCCGGAGGACGAGCGCGACAGGGTCTCCGACATCTACGAACAGGCCATCTCCTCCTACCGCGTCAGTTCCTGACCACGCGTCGGCACACGCCACGAGCATCACAGTGCGGTCTCGTGGGCGAGGTGCGGTTACGCCGTAGTGCCTCCCGTCCGTAACCTGTCGTTCGAAGGAATGGGGCGGGGGCACACGTGGAACATGCACAGGGCACGGACGCGGGAATCGTACTGGCGGGGCGGTACCGGCTCGGTGACGTCCTGGGCCGTGGCGGCATGGGCAAGGTGTGGCGGGCCCACGACGAGGTGCTCCACCGGACCGTCGCAGTCAAGGAGTTGACGGCCGGGCTGTACGTGTCCGAGGCGGACCGGGCGGTGCTCCACGCCCGTACGCAGAAGGAGGCGCGTGCCGCCGCCCGGATCACGCATCCCGGGGTCGTCACCGTCCACGACGTCATCGAGTACGACCAGCGCCCCTGGATCGTCATGCGGTACGTCGACGGGCCGTCCCTCGCCGACGCCACGAAGGAGACGGGCGAGGTCGATCCGCGCGAGGCCGCCAGGATCGGGCTGCACGTGCTGAGTGCCCTGCGGGCCGCGCACGGCGCCGGGGTGCTGCACCGGGACGTCAAGCCCGGCAACGTACTGCTCGCGCGTGACGGGCAGGTGCTGCTGACCGACTTCGGGATCGCCGCGATCGAGGGCGACTCCACGATCACCAGGACCGGTGAACTGGTCGGCTCCATCGACTATCTGGCACCCGAGCGGGTGCGCGGCCGCGACCCGGGCCCGGCGTCCGACCTCTGGTCGCTGGGCGCCACGCTCTACACGGCCGTCGAGGGGCGCTCGCCCTTCCGCCGTACGTCCCCGATCTCCACCATGCAGGCCGTCGTCGCGGAGGAACCGCCGCCACCGCTGCGGGGCGGTGCGCTGGCCCCCGTGATCACGGCGCTGCTGCGCAAGGACCCCGCCGACCGGCCGACGGCCGAGGAGGCGGAGCGCATGCTGCTGGACGCGATGGAGGGCCGCAGGCCCCGCGCGGCGCAGGCGCACGTGCCGACGCAGCGGATCTCCGACGAGGACCTGCGTGCCTCCTCGGTCCCCGAAGGATCGACGGCCCATCTCGCGCAGCCGGTGCCCGAACCGGTCGCGCCCGCGTACGCCCCGGCGCCCGCCGCCGCCACACGGAGCGGCAGGGGCCGGTGGCACACCGCCCTGCTCGTCGTCGCCGTGGCCGCGCTGCTGGGCGGGGCCGTGGGCCTGGCCGTGATGAAGTTCGGCGGCCACGGAAGCGGCGGCGCGGGGGAACGGAGCACCGCAGGCCCGGAGAGCACCGGCCCGTCCCCGTCCGTGTCGGACGCTGAGAGCGGGAAGGACGGGGACAAGGACGGCCCGGCGTCCTCGCAGGCGGAGATACCCGACGGCTGGCACCGGGTCGAGGACCCCGAGGGCTTCAGCCTCGTCGTCCCCGACGGCTGGACACGGCAGAAGAACGACGGCCAGATCGACTACACCCCGGACAACGGCGCGCACCGCATCCGGATCAGCCTCGATCCGGAGCCCGACTTCGACAACTCGTACACGCACATGCTGAGCATCGAGAAGGACCTCGCCGAACGGCTGCCCGGCTACGAGCGGCTCACCCTGCACTCGAACACCTTCCGTGACCGGCCGGGCTCCCTGTGGGAGTTCACCTGGGTCGAGTCCAAGGACCATCCGGGCGCGCGCCACGGGATCGACCAGATGTACTTCGGCGAGAGGGGCGGCCCGGAGTACGCGCTCTACATGACGGGGCCCGAGGAGGACCGGGACGAGAGCAAGGAGCGCTTCGAGACGATGCTGCGCAGCTGGCAGCCCCCGGAGCAGGACGGCTGAGGACGCCCTGGACGGGCGGGCGGCGGAGACCCGGGTCCGTGACGCGTCGATCCGTGCACGTGGGTGAAAAGATTCATGCCCGGGTCATGGGGCACCAGAACCTTCACGATTCGCCGCGCCGTCGGAAGATAGCTCCTGATCAGCGGTTATGTCGCCAGTGATCACTGGCTGTGTCAACGGTCGGGGCCGAGGGCAGGCGCAGGGACTGTGAAAAGCTGTTACCGACGGGTACCCAAAGTGTTGCGCCGGACATACTCTCGCCCTCATGACGGACTCGCAGGCCTCCACGACCGCCGCCCCCGGCACCCGCGTCGGCACCAACCCGGTGGCTGCCGCCCCCGTGGGCGTGCGCACCGCGGCCGACGTGGTCACACCCGAGGTGATCGCCCAGCTGACCCGTGGTGTCGTCGGCTCCGGCCGCACGGCCAACCACATGCCGTTCACCGGGGACAAGCTGGCCGACCTGCCCGAGTCCACGCCCGAGGACGTGGCGACCGCCTTCGAGCGCGCCCGCGCCGCCCAGCCCGCCTGGGCCGCGACCTCGATCCGCGCCCGGGCCGCGGTGCTGCTGCGCTTCCACGACCTGGTGCTGCAGCGTCAGTCCGAGGTCCTCGACCTCATCCAGCTGGAGACCGGCAAGGCCCGGCTGCACGCCCACGAGGAAGTGCTGGCCGTCGCCGTCTCGGCCCGCCACTACGGGCGCAGGGCCGCCGCCTATCTGAAGCCGAAGCGGCACACCGGCGTCGTCCCCGCCCTCACGAAGGTCACCGAGCTGCGGCAGCCGCGCGGGGTCGTCGGCCAGATCGCCCCCTGGAACTATCCGCTCGAACTCTCCGTCGGTGACGCGCTGCCCGCCTTCGTGGCCGGCAACGCCGTCGTGATGAAGCCCGACACGGAGACCGCGCTGACCGCGCTGTGGGCCCGCGACCTGCTGATCGAGGCCGGGCTGCCCGCCGGGGTGTTCCAGATCGTCATCGGGGAAGGCCCCGTCGTCGGCCCCGAGGTCGTCGAACGCGCCGACTACGTCTCCTTCACCGGCTCGACCGCCACGGGCCGTGACGTCGCCCAGCGCGCCGCCGCCCGGCTCGTCGGCGTCTCGCTGGAGCTCGGTGGCAAGAACCCCATGCTCGTGCTGGCCGACGCCGACCTGGAGAAGGCCGCCGCGGGTGCCGTCCGGGCCTGCTTCTCCTCCGCCGGACAGCTCTGCATCTCCATCGAGCGCCTGTACGTCCACGAGTCCGTCGCGGACGAGTTCGTGGCGCACTTCGCCGCCCGTACGAAGGCGATGCGCCTCGGCAACTCCCTCGCGTACGGCGCCGACATGGGATCCCTGGTCGGCGAACGGCAGCTGGAGACCGTCACCCGGCACGTCGCCGAAGCCGTCGAGAAGGGCGCCACGCTCGTCGCGGGCGGCACCGCCCGCCCGGACGTCGGCCCGCTGTTCTACGAGCCGACCATCCTCGACGACGTCCAGGAGCCGATGGCCGTCTGCACCCAGGAGACCTTCGGCCCCGTCGTCTCGATCTACCGCTTCACCGACGAGGACGAGGCCGTCTCCCTCGCCAACGCCACGCCGTACGGTCTCAACGCCAGCGTCTGGACCAAGGACGGCCGGCGCGGCCACCGGATCGCCGCCCGGCTGCGGGCGGGCACCGTCAACATCAACGAGGGCTACGCGCCCGCCTACGGCAGTGTGCAGTCCCCGATGGGCGGCATGAAGGATTCCGGTCTGGGGCGGCGCCACGGCTCCGAGGGCATCCTCAAGTACACCGAGGCCCAGACCGTCGCCCAGCAGCGGCTGGTTCCGCTCGGACCGGCCTTCGGGATGGACGACGAGAAGTACGCGGCGGTGATGAGCTTCGGGCTGAAGGCGATGAAGGCCTTCCGGCTGCGCTGAGCCCCCGGGCCGCGCCGGCCCCTCGGCCGCGCCGACCACCAGGCACCCCCTTTCCTGCCTTTCCTTCCCTTTCGTACCGAGGAGAGCCATGTCCCAGGACAGCGCTGCCCAGAAGCAGGACCCGGCCGCCGAAGGACCCGACGCCGACGCCGCGTACGACTACGACGTCCTCGTCGTCGGGTCGGGTTTCGGCGGCGCGGTCTCGGCCCTGCGGCTGAGCGAGAAGGGGTACCGCGTCGGTGTCCTGGAGGCGGGCCGCCGCTTCACGGCCGCGACCCTCCCCAAGAACTCCTGGGACATCAGGAACTACCTGTGGGCCCCCGCCCTCGGGCTGTTCGGCATCCAGCGCGTCCACCTGCTCGGCAAGGTGATGGTCCTGGCCGGCGCGGGGGTCGGGGGAGGGTCCCTCAACTACGCCAACACGCTGTACGTACCGCCCGCGCCGTTCTTCGAGGACCACCAGTGGGCCGGCATCACCGACTGGCGGGACGAACTCGCGCCGTACTACGACCAGGCCAAGCGGATGCTCGGGGTCCGGCTCAACCCGACCATGACTCCGGCCGACGTCCACCTCAAGGCGGCCGCCGAGGCGATGGGAGTCGGCGACACCTTCCACTTCGCCCCGGTCGGAGTCTTCTTCGGGGACGGCAAGGACGCCGACGGGACGTCCAGGGCGAAACCCGGTGCCTCGGTCGCCGACCCGTACTTCGGCGGTGCGGGCCCCGCCCGCAAGGCCTGTTCCGAATGCGGCGAATGCATGACGGGCTGCCGCCACGGAGCGAAGAACACCCTCAACGAGAACTACCTGTACCTCGCGGAGAAGGCCGGAGCCGTCATCCACCCGATGACATCAGTCGTCGCGGTGACGGACCACCCGGACGGCGGCTACCGCGTGTCGACCGTCCCCACGAACCGCCGCAGGAAGGCGGAACCAGCCGTGCTGCGGGCCCGGAAGGTCGTCGTCGCGGCGGGGACGTACGGGACGCAGACCCTGCTGCACACCATGAAGGACCGGGGGCTGCTGCCACGGATCCCGGCGAAGCTCGGCGAGCTGACCCGGACGAACTCCGAGGGCCTGGTCGGCGCGCAGACCAGCGACCGCCGCTACCGCAAGAAGCACGGCACCGCGAAGGCCGACTTCACCCGGGGCGTCGCCATCACCTCGTCGATCCACCCCGACGAGAACACCCACATCGAGCCGGTGCGCTACGGCAAGGGATCCAACGCGATGGGCGCGCTCACCATCCTCCAGGTCCCCTACAGCACGCACCGGGTACTGAGCTGGTTCGGCAGCGTGGCCCGGCATCCGGTGCTCGCCGCGCGTTCGCTGTCCAACCGGCGGTGGTCGGAGCGGACCATCATCGGGCTCGTCATGCAGTCCCTGGACAACTCACTGATCGCCTACCGCAAGCCCGGCGGCATAGGAAAAGGCCTGCTCACCGCCCGGCAGGGGCACGGAGCGCCCAACCCGACGCAGATCGCCGAGGCCACGCGGGGCGCGACGCTGCTGGCCCAGGAGATCAACGGCTTCGCCGGTTCGAACGTCGGGGAGCTGATGGGCACGCCGCTCACCGCGCACTTCCTCGGCGGCTGTCCGATCGGGGCGAGCCCCGAGGACGGCGTCATAGACCCCTACCACCGTGTGTACGGACACCCGGGGATCTCCGTCGTCGACGGCTCGGCGGTCTCCGCGAACCTGGGCGTCAACCCGTCGCTGACCATCACCGCGCAGGCGGAACGCGCGATGTCCTTCTGGCCCAACAAGGGCGAGGCCGACCCGCGTCCGGCCCAGGGGCTGGCGTACGAGCGGCTGGCCGCGGTGAAGCCGAAGGCGCCCGCCGTGCCCGAGGAGGCGTTCGGCGCACTGAGACTGCCGTTCCTGGCGATACCCGTGGTCCCGCCGAAGGCTCCCGCTCCCGGGGTCTGAGCACAAGAACGCCAAGGGGCTGCACCCCCCTCCGAGTGCAGCCCCTCAGGCTTGTGACCGGTGGCTTCCACCGGTGCCATGCATGACCTGTGGAACCGGCAAACGGTTGCCCCAGGAATCACGCAAACCTCATGTGGCGCTCGCCACACTCCCGCCCGTACCCAATCCGTGATCCTGTCCCGTGCAACTCTTCGTGTCTTCGCGAGGTCGAACTCGTACTGCGTCACAGCGGTAACACAGCTTCTGTCGACCCCCAGAGGTTCGCGATGACACGCCTTTCCCCGAAAGCCGCGCTGCGCCGTTCCGCCGGCGCTCTCGCCGCCGCCGGGCTGCTCGCCGCCGGTTCGCTCGCCGTCGGCGCTCCGGCGCGGGCCGCCGACCCGGTCTTCACGCTCGGCGGCCCCGCCGTGACGGCCGTGCACCCCTACCCGGAGAGCGGCGCCCCGCGGAAGTCCTCGCTGGGGCTCACCGTCAGCAACCCGGCCCAGGGCGAGGACGGGTACGAGGGCGAGGTGACCTACACCCTCGACCTCAGCGGCGTCGCCGGCATCGCCGACGTCACCGTCGCCGAGGACACCGGCGGGGACTGCGAGATCACCGGGGACACGGCCGTCTGCCGTGACCACGGTGTACACGCCGGCCTCAGCTCCATCGCCGACTTCGACGTCGCGGCGGCCGAGGGCAGCGAGGAGGGCGCGACCGGCACCATCGCGGTGACCGGCTCCGCGGACGGCGTGACCTTCACCCCGCTCTCCACCGAGGTGACCATCGGCGGTCCCGACCTGGTCATGAAGCGGCTCCCGTTCGACCGGGCGACCGAGCCGGGTGACGTACAGCCGGCCCCGATCACCTTCACCAACAAGGGCACGACGGCCGCCGACGGGGTCCTGCTGACCCTGATGTACACCCGCGGCCTGGAGATCCCCGAGCGGTACGCCAACTGCGAGTACACCGACGGGGAGGGGCTCCAGGAGGGTTTCGCCTGGTCCACCGCGCTGTGCTCGGTCGAGGGCTCGTACGAGCCGGGCGCCACCTACACGCTCGCGGTGCCGCTGTCGGTCGGGACGACCGAGCGGGCGTACCACGACACGTTCGTCTACCGCATCGAAGAGGACAGCGCGTCCCGGCGCACCGCCCGGCGTGCCGGAGCGGCCTTCACCCGGGGCACCGGTCCGGAGCTCGCCCTGAAGAAGGTCACGGCCTCCGCCCGCAGCGTGGACCTCGACCCCTGGGACAACCAGCAGGAAGCGGACTTCCGTACGGAGAACACCGCCGACTTCGTGGCGACCGGAGGCAAGGAGAAGGGCTCCGCCGGGGAGACCGTCACCGCCGAGGTCGGGTTCCGCAACGACGGGCCGGCCTGGATCGGCTACATCCGCTCGGGCGAGTCCGTCGCCACGGTCGACTTCACCGTCCCCGAGGGTGCGGAGGTCACCGGGAAGCCCGACTCCTGCCAGGGCGTGACGGCCACAGGCACATACCGCGAGAAGCAGCTCGGCGCCCCCCGCTACGTCTGCGACACGTCCATGACGGTGCGCGACGGAGCGGAGACCGGGTACCCGTTCGACCTGAAGATCAACGAAGTGGTCCCGGACGCCACGGGCGCCGTCACCGTCAGGAACACCTGGCTCGCCGACCCCGAACTGCCCTTCGACCCCGCGCCGGCCAACAACACCGCACAGCTGGTGCTGAACGCCGAGGACCCGTCCGAGGACACCGGCGGCACCTCGGACGGCACCACCGGCACGGGCGGCTCCACCGGCGGTGACACCTCGGGCTCCACGTCCGGGACGTCCGGCACCGCGGGTACGTCCTCCACCTCGGGATCCACCGGAGGAACCGGCTCCGCGGCGGGGGGCACCGACGGCCCTCTCGCCTCCACCGGCTCGGTCGCGCTGCAGGCCGGCGGAGCGGCGGCCGTGGCCCTGGCGGCGGGCGGCGTGCTGTACGTGACGACCCGGCGCCGCGCCGAGCGGGGCTGAGGCCCGCACCCGCGCCGCGCCCGTCCGAGGGCGGCCGGTCCCGGGCGTCCCCGGGGCCGGTCGCACATGGGTGACCGGGCTGCTGTCCCCTGCCGACCGGTCACACGCGCCGGAACGCGGTCCCACGACGTACCAGCGGTACGTCACACGTCCCGACGGAGCCACGTGGTCTCCCACCGCTGCCGTCCCTGGCTGGCACGGGCACACGGACCAACGAAGCCGCCCGGGGCCCGGTCACGCGCCGTACGGGTGAGACCGGGCCCGAACGCGGGTGCGGCCGTACAGCCTTCCCGACGCCCGCGCCCGCGCCCGTCGTCCCGTGCCCGTAGCTCCCGGCGCCCGTCACACCCGGCCGCGGCACAGCTCCAGCAGCGTCATGGCGAGTGCCGTGCCCGGCTTGCCCAGGGCGTCGCTGTAGTGGCTGAGGACGTCCATCTCGCGGGAGAGGTTCACCCGACGGCCGCCGGACGTGATCCTCGCCTCCTGGATGACCGCGGAGACGGCCATCCGTTCCTGGACGAGACCGATGATCCGGTCGTCGAGCGCGTCGATACGTGTCCGGGCGCCGCCGATCAGGGAGGCGGCCTCGTCGGTGTGCGCGCCGGTCCGCTCGGCGGCGGTCTTCGTGGGAGCGGTGCTGTTCATCCGTGACTCCTGGTGGGGTGCGGCCCCCCGGAGCGACAGGCCCGGAACGCCAGAACGCCCCGGACCTGTCGGCCCGGGGCGCCTGGAGAAGTTGCTTGTCAGTTGCTCAAGCAGCACGACCATGGCAGCCGGCGGGCCGGGTGCCATAGGTAAAGACGAAGATCGTGTGCTGACGCATGGGGGCAAGTATGGACCCGCCCCCGGGGCCGGGTCCACGCCGGGCCCGGATGGTGAGACGGGAGTCCGGCAGGGCGCGGTCCCACGGCCGGTAGAATTGGAGGACCGACCCCCTCTCCACCGCCGGAAGGCCGCCCCGTGCCAGCAGCACCCCCCGCCGCCCCCGACACCACCACCGACGTGGTCCTGGTTGTCGACTTCGGCGCCCAGTACGCCCAGCTCATCGCCCGCCGCGTCCGTGAGGCCCGGGTCTACAGCGAGATCGTCCCGTCCACGATGCCGGTGGCCGAGATGCTGGCCAGGAACCCCCGGGCGATCATCCTGTCCGGCGGGCCGTCCTCGGTGTACGCGGAGGGCGCGCCCAGCCTGGACCGTTCGCTGTTCGAGGCCGGGGTCCCCGTCTTCGGCATGTGCTACGGCTTCCAGCTGATGGCCACCACGCTCGGCGGCACGGTCGACGACAACGGCGCCCGCGAGTACGGGCGTACATCGCTCGCCGTCTCCAAGGCCGGCTCCACCCTCTTCGAGGGCACGCCCACCGAGCAGCCGGTGTGGATGTCGCACGGCGACGCCTGCTCCGCCGCCCCCGAGGGCTTCACCGTCACCGCGTCCACGGACGTCGTACCGGTCGCCGCCTTCGAGAACGACGAGAAGAAGCTGTACGGCGTCCAGTACCACCCGGAGGTCATGCACTCGACCTACGGCCAGCAGGTCCTGGAGCACTTCCTCTACCGGGGCGCGGGCATCGAGCCGACCTGGACGACGACCAACGTCGTCGAGGAGCAGATCGCGCTGATCCGCGAGCAGGTCGGCGACAAGCGTGCCATCTGCGGCCTCTCCGGCGGTGTGGACTCCGCGGTCGCCGCGGCCCTCGTGCAGAAGGCCATCGGCTCCCAGCTCACCTGTGTGTACGTCGACCACGGTCTGATGCGCAAGGGCGAGACCGAGCAGGTCGAGAAGGACTTCGTGGCCGCGACCGGCGCGAAGCTGAAGGTCGTCGACGCCGAGAAGCGCTTCCTGGACGCCCTGGCCGGGGTGTCCGACCCGGAGCAGAAGCGGAAGATCATCGGCCGCGAGTTCATCCGTGTCTTCGAGCAGGCCCAGCTGGAGATCCTCCAGGAGGACGGCCCCGAGGTCGCCTTCCTCGTCCAGGGCACCCTCTACCCGGACGTCGTGGAGTCCGGCGGCGGCACAGGCACCGCCAACATCAAGTCGCACCACAACGTGGGCGGCCTGCCCGACGACATCGAGTTCCAGCTCGTCGAGCCGCTGCGCCAGCTGTTCAAGGACGAGGTCCGGATGGTCGGCCAGGAGCTCGGCCTGCCGGAGGAGATCGTCCAGCGCCAGCCGTTCCCGGGCCCCGGCCTCGGGATCCGCATCGTCGGCGACGTCACCAAGGAGCGGCTCGACCTGCTGCGCGAGGCCGACGCCATCGCCCGTGAGGAGCTGACCGCGGCCGGCCTGGACCGCGACATCTGGCAGTGCCCGGTGGTCCTCCTCGCGGACGTCCGCAGCGTCGGCGTCCAGGGCGACGGCCGCACCTACGGCCACCCGATCGTGCTGCGCCCGGTCTCCTCCGAGGACGCGATGACGGCCGACTGGTCGCGCCTGCCGTACGAGACGCTGGCCAAGATCTCCACCCGCATCACCAACGAGGTCGCCGACGTCAACCGCGTCGTCCTCGACGTGACGAGCAAGCCGCCGGGCACCATCGAGTGGGAGTAGTCCCACGACGATCCCACCGGATCGTCCGGACGGACCCGTGCCGACGCCGCCGCCCTCCCGGGCGGCGGCGTCGCCGCTTTCCGGGCCCCGCCGCCTGCCCGGTCCTCCCGGACGGAAAGCGCTGGCCCGGTCCCGTGCCGCCGTGGCAGGATCCGCGCCTATGTCCGCCGATGAAGTCCGCGCGCTCATGTCCGCCCCGGGGAACAGCCACCTCACGTGGAACACCCCGCTCTCCGAGGAGCACGCCGCTTGTCTGATCGCCGCCTGCGCCCCCGCCCCCGGTGCCCGGATCGCCGACTTCGGCAGTGGCTGGGGCGAACTGCTGATGCGCCTGGTGGAGGCGGCGCCCGGATCCACCGGGGACGGCATCGAGACGGACCCGGACGCCGTCGCGCGCGGGCGACTGCTGGCCGCGGCGAGAGGGCTCACCGACCGGGTGCGGTTCCACGGGGCACCGGCCGCGGAGTATCCGGGCGACGGCTACGACCTGGCCGTCTCCATCGGCTCCTCGCACGCCTGGCCCGGCGGCACCACCGAGGCACTCAAGGCGCTGCGGGCAGCCGTCCGGCCCGGCGGACGGGTGCTGTTCGGGGACGGGTTCTGGGAGCGGGAGCCCTCGAAGGCCGCGCTGGAGGGGCTCGGCGCGGAGCCGGGCGACTTCGGCCCGCTCCTCGGCCTGGTCCGGCAGGCGGAGGCCGCCGGCCTGCGGGTGCTCCAGGTCACCGTGGCCGATCAGCGGGAGTGGGACCTCTTCGAATCCGCCGCCAACATCGGACGGGGCGAACGCTGGGCCCTGGCCCACCCCGGGCATCCGCTGCACGCCGAGGTGACCGCGGCCGTCGACGCCCGCCGCACCGGTTACTACGGCGGGTACCGAGGAACGCTGGGCCTCGCGTACCTCGTACTCAGCTCCTGACATTCGTACATGTGGACGACATGTACGCGCAGCCCGCCCCAGTGCGGGACGGTCCCGCTCCGTACGGCACAATTCGCAGAAATCGCAAGTGAGTTGGTTTTACCGGGGCGGGAAAGGGCGGCGTTCTCCGTGGCGTTGGACGAGGCGAGGGCGAGCAGTACGCACGGCGGTGGCTGTACGTGCGGCGACTGCCCGCACGGAGCACGCGAAGGACATCGGCGCGCGGTGGCGGCCTTCCTCACCAAACGGGACGAACTGGCGGCCGGCAAGGGCCTGCCCGCCGGGGTCGCCCAGTCCGCCTCCGCGTCCCGGCAGTGGGTGTCGGACGAGCTGACGGAGTCGGCCCGCGCGGTCGCCGAACGCAGCCGCGAGGCCGGTGACGCCTGGCTCCACGTGGTCTGGCGGCGCACCCTCGTCGTCGTCTGGGGCGCGGTCGCCCTCCTGGTCATCGGCGAGTCCGCCACCGCCATCGGCGCAGGCTGGTCCACCGCCCGCACCGCGGGCCTGATCGCCGGCCTCGTCACCGCGGGCCTGCTGACCGGCGCGGCCAGGGTCCACCGGGCCCGCGGCGGCCTCCTCGCCCCGCTGATCGGCGAGGACAACAGGCTCTCCACCTCCCGCACCGTCGCCGCCGCCTGGGTGCTGCTCGCCGTGTTCGCCGTCCTGGTCCTCGCCCTCCAGCTGGCCGGCGCCTCCGACCACGCCGACCGCGACGAGCTGATCGAGGGCCTGGACCTGGTCCGCTCGGCGGGCGTGCTGACCGTGCTCGCGCTGGTGTGCGCCGTCGCCGTACTCGTACGCCGGGTGGTGACCGTACGCGTCCTGGGGCAGCGCCTGCAGAAGCTGCGCGCCGACCGGCCGAGGGCCGCCGACCTGCTCACCGACGACTCCGGGCGCGGCAGCTTCACGGATGTGCAGTACGTGCTGGTCAGCGCCGTCGCCGTGCTGTTCGCCGCCGTCCGTCTCGCGCGCCGCCCCGAGCAGCTGCCCGACCTGCCGTGGGGCCTCGCCCTCCTGGTGGCCGTGTCCGCGGCGACCTACTTCTCCGGGAAGTACGCGGAGGGCGGCCGTCCGGTCATCCTGTCGGTCGTACGGGCCCGTGAGGCCGGGGACCTGGACGCCCCGATCCGCACCGGCGACGACATCGAGATCCGCGGTGCGGGCTTCGTACCCCCCGGCGCGGGCAGCCCGGACCGGCTGGCGCGGGTGGTCGTCAGGATCGGCCGGGTGCACGTCCACGTGCCGCTGATCCCGGTCGCCGGGGGCTTCGCCAACCCGGCCGACACGGTGCTGACCGTGCCCGTCCCGGTCGAGGTCGAACCGGGCATCGTGGACGTACAGGTCGTCACGGCGGCGGGTGTGGAGACCAACCCCTGCCAGATCGACGTCACCGACTGAATCCACCTGCCCGCACACCTGGTGAGCCGCGCCCGTCCGGCGTACGTATGGTCTGTCGAGGGGCCAACGGAAGGCGGGGCAGTGATGCATGGGTACGGCGGCGGTTCCTACGGACTGGACGAGCCGAGAAGTCTCCGGGACCGGGCGAGGCAGTACGCGCTGCTGCCCCTGCGGATCTTCCTCGGCGTCACCTTCGTCTACGCGGGGCTCGACAAGCTGACCGACAGCGCGTTCATGTCGGCGAGCGGGACCGGTTCCATAGGCGAGATGATGAACGCCGTACGCGACACCTCGGCGATCCCGGGCCTCGTCGACCTCGCGCTGAAGAGCCCCGAGGGCTTCGGCTACGCCATCGCCTTCGGTGAACTCGCCGTCGGCCTGGGGACCCTCCTCGGGCTGTGGGCGCGGCTCGCGGCCCTCGGCGGCGTACTGATCTCGCTGAGCCTCTGGCTGACCGTGAGCTGGCAGACCGAGCCGTACTACTACGGCAACGACCTGATCTACCTCATGGCCTGGCTGCCGCTGCTGCTCGCGGGTGCCGCCGAGTTCTCCGCCGACGCCTTCCTCGCGTCGCGGCGACGGCGCAGCAGGTAGCTCAGCCACGTCACCGCGGCCGACAGCCCGAGCCCGCCGAGGAACACCGGGGCGGTGAACGTCCACGGGACGCTCCAGGCGCCCGCGGCGTCCGCCGCGTAACCGCCGGCCAGGGCGAGCATGGCGAGGCCCGCCACCGCGCGGCCGGGCCGGATCTCATGACGCAGCACGGGTGACCTCCACCTGTCCGATGCCGATTTCCATCCGCAGCTCGACCGTGCCGGCCGGCTTGCTCCCCTTCACCGGGCGGAGCGTCTCCCGTGTCCGCCGGTCCGCGGCGACGTCCACGTCCTCGCGCTTCGTGGAGGGCAACCGGACGTCACCGAGCCCCACCTCCGTGTACAGCTCGACGGTCACCCCGCGCGGTACGACGACGTGGGCGCGCCCCACCCCGAGCCCCAGCCCGGTGCGCAGCGTGTCGCCCTCCGGGACGACGACCCCGGACAGGTCGAGCTCCGCGGCCCCGGTCCCCAGCTCGTACCACGGCTGTACCGCCGCCACCGACGCCGGACGCCACTCCTCGCGCACCCAGTCGGTGCCGATGTCCTTCGGCACGGCCGAGGCCCCCGCCAGCAGACCCGCCGTGATCACCGCCAGCAGGATCGTGCCGAATCCCGTCCGGCCGAGGACGGCGGACACCAGCAGGCCGAGGCCGAACACGGCGAGCGCGGCGGCGAGCCCGATCTGCAGGCTCGTCCCCAGCGGCTGCCCGTCCCAGCTCAGCCCCGTGCCCAGACCGCCCGCGACCAGCGCCAGCAGGAAGACCGCCCCGCCGATCGAGCGCGGCCCCCGGGTCCCCGGCGCACGGTAGGGCGCCCGGTACGGGGCGTCCCAAGTCGCCCTGCGCCCGTCCCGCGCCGTCGCGTCGTGAGCCGCGTCCACGGGGCCCCACAGATAGCCCGGACCCACCGGGCCCGTCGTGCCGTCCTTGACGATCGGATCCCGCCACCAGGACGGGCTGCCCGGCGTCGGCGGCGCCTTCACCTCGGGCGGCGCCCCGTGGCCCGCCTGGGTACTCCCCGGTGTCTGCGCCGCCGCGCCCGGCGGGTCCTCGGGGGCCGTCCTGCGGTGCTGCGTCCACACGGAGAAACCGATGACGGCCAGCGACAGCATCGCGGCGAAGGCCAGCATCCCGCCGTTGTGCAGCATCGACAGGAGCAGCCCGCAGCCCACCAGCGCGAGCAGCAGCGCGACCAGCGACGCGCCCTCGACCCGGCCCGACAGCAGCCGGCGCGCCTCGTTCTCCTCCTCGCCCTCCAGCGGGAGCAGCAGCCAGGCGAAGCCGTAGAAGATCAGGCCGATGCCACCGGTCACCGAGAGGACGCCCAGCACGATCCGGAAGATCACCGGGTCCACGTCGCAGTACCGGCCGAGCCCCCCGCACACTCCGGCCACCATCTTCTGCCGCGGGCTGCGCCGCAGCTGCGGTTTCGGCTCGGGGGCCGGCGCGACGCCGGGTGCGGCGTCCTGGGGAACGGTCATCTCCCCATGGTGACGGTCCGTACGGCCACGTGGGACCCGCGACGACCCTGGCCGATCCCTGATATTGCTCCCGGGCGCCCCCTGAGGGACCGCCCGGGGCCCCGAGATCGCCGTCCCGGCACGGCGCACCGGGATCCGGCGACTTCTCAGGGTCGATTCCGGGGCCGACCCTGATGCCACGGCCCGCCGGGACATGTGACGATCGGACCATGCCAGCCGCCACGACCCGAGCCCCGGGCCCCCACGTACCGGACGTGGAGGAGCCGCCGGTGCGCAAGCTGTACCGCAGCGCCGACGGACGGATGCTCGGCGGTGTCGCACGCGGCCTCGCGGGTCATCTGGGACTGCCCGTCGCCTGGGTCCGCTTCGTCTTCCTCGGACTGTTCTTCGCGGACGGCCTCGGTGCCCTGCTCTACGCCGTGTTCTGGATCGTCGTCCCGCTCGGCGTGGGCGGCGTGGAGACCACCCGGTCCGTCTTCGAGACCGCGCCGGACGGCCGCCGCAGGCTCCGCAAGCCCGACAAGGGCCAGGTCTTCGCCCTGGTCGCGCTGCTCGTCGGCGCCGTGGTCTTCGTCGGCAACGTCGACATGGGCAGCGAGGCCGACCGCTACATCTGGCCGACGCTGCTGATCGGGGCGGGCTCCGTCCTGGTGTGGCGCCAGGCCGACAACGCGCGCCGGGCCCGCTGGATCGAGGTCGGCCGCCGCCGCCGGGTGCTGCAACTGGCCCGCGGACTGGCCGGTGTCGCCCTCGTCGGCCTCGGCCTGGCCGTCTTCATGGTGGTCCGCGGCTCGGCGGCCCAGCTCGGCAACGTACTGACCGCCGCGATCGCCGTGCTCACCGGCATCGCGCTGCTCGCCGGCCCCTACCTCGTGCGCATGACCCAGGACCTCTCCGAGGAACGGCTGATGCGCATCCGGGCCCAGGAGCGGGCCGAGGTCGCCGCCCACGTGCACGACTCCGTCCTGCACACCCTCACCCTGATCCAGCGCAGCGCGGACGACGGCGGCGAGGTCCGCAGACTCGCCCGCGCCCAGGAACGCGAGCTGCGCAACTGGCTGTACAACCCGGAGGGCACCGGCAAGGACGAGGACGACGAGCCCACGACCCTCGCCGAGGCCGTCAAGCGGGCCGCCGCCGAGGTCGAGGACAAGCACGGGGTGCCCCTGGAGGTCGTCGTCGTCGGCGACTGCCCGCTCGACGAGAGGCTGGCCGCCCAGATGCAGGCCGCACGCGAAGCGATGGTCAACGCCGCCAAGTACGGTGGCGAGGGCGGCGCCGTCCAGGTCTTCGCGGAGGTCGAGGGCCGCACGGTCTTCGTCTCGGTACGGGACCGGGGGCCGGGATTCGACCTGGATTCCGTCCCTGGCGACAGGATGGGCGTACGAGAATCAATCATCGGCCGGATGCAGCGCAACGGCGGTACGGCGCGACTGCGTTCGGTGCCCGGCGGGGGCACGGAAGTCGAGCTGGAGATGGAGAGGGCGAGCCAATGACCGAGAACACCGCAGCGACCGGGGGCCCGGAGCGACGGGTACGGGTCGTGCTCGTCGACGACCACCGGATGTTCCGCACCGGCGTCCAGGCCGAGATCGGCCGCACCGAGGAGACCGGGGTCGAGGTCGTCGGCGAGGCCGCCGACGTCGACCAGGCGGTCACCGTGATCACGGCGACCCGGCCCGAGGTCGTCCTCCTCGACGTCCACCTCCCGGGCGGCGGCGGCGTCGAGGTGCTGCGACGCTGCGCCCCGATGATGGGCCAGGTGGAGAACCCGGTCCGCTTCCTCGCGCTGTCCGTCTCGGACGCCGCGGAGGACGTCATCGGGGTCATCCGCGGCGGCGCCCGCGGCTATGTCACCAAGACCATCACCGGCACCGACCTGGTCGACTCCGTATTCCGCGTCCAGGAAGGCGACGCGGTGTTCTCACCGCGGCTGGCCGGCTTCGTCCTGGACGCCTTCGCCTCGACGGACGCGCCGCCGGTCGACGAGGACCTGGACCGGCTGACGCAGCGCGAGCGCGAGGTGCTGCGGCTGATCGCGCGCGGGTACGCGTACAAGGAGATCGCCAAGCAGCTGTTCATCTCGGTGAAGACCGTCGAGTCGCACGTCTCGGCGGTGCTCCGCAAGCTCCAGCTGTCCAACCGGCACGAGCTGACCCGGTGGGCGACGGCGCGGCGCCTGGTCTGAGAGCCGGGCGGCTGCGGGCGGTCTCAGAGGCGGTCCGGGGTGGGTTCCGGGCCGTCCTCAGGACCCTCCAGCGAGATGTTGAGCTTCTCGCCGACCCTGCGGTAGCCGATGCCCGCGTAGATCCGCTCGACCTCCGGGCTGCCCGGCTCCAGCCACACGGTGTGGCAGCCGCGTCCGAACGCCGTCGTCGTCAGCCAGGCGGACAGCGCGGCGCCGACGCCCCGGCGGCGGAAGGCCTCGGCGACCGCCAGACCGGCCAGCTCGCATATTCCGTCGACCGGGACCGAGCAGCCGCCCGCCCCGGCGGGCTCGGAGCCGAGCACGGCGAGCGCCGCGACGCCCCCGCCGGTCACGGCCCCGCGCAGCCAGGCGATCTCGCCGCCGTCGGGGCCGCCCTCCCCGCCGAATCCCGTGTGCTGCACGGCCGCCGCCGCGGTGAACTCCGCGTCGGTGACGGGCTCGGCGACCTGGAGCCCGTCCACCTGCTTCGGCGTGAGCAGGTCGTCCGGGGCGCAGGCGAGCACCGGGGCACGGTTCTCCACGGTGAAACCGGCGGTCAGCAACGCCGGTTCGACCGCGGGCGCCCAGGCGGGCAGGTACTCCAGCCGGGGCAGCCGGTCCCGCTCGCGGAACGCCGCGACGAGGTCGGCGACGTCCTGTGCGGTCGGTTCCGCACCCCGGTCCGGAATCGCGTAGTTGGCGAACTTCAGCTCCCAGCCCGGGTTGTGACGCACGGTGAACGGGCCCACCCGGTAGTGGTCGGGGGAGCGGAGGGTGAGCGCACGGGCATAGCTCTGGACATCGGTGTCCACGGGCACGGTGGGGCCCTCTCTCTCGCGGATCCCGGTCGGTCCGGCCGGTCGGCGCGGAGCCTATGCCACCCGGGTCGCCCCCGCGAAAGGCATTTCGCTGATCGGCGCGATACGGACCGGTGCGCCCGGTCGCGGGGCGTGGATCATCTGGCCACCGCCGATGTAGAGCCCGACGTGGGTGATTCCTGGGTAGAAGAACACCAGGTCCCCGGGTGCCAGTTCGGAGCGCGCGACGCGTCGGCCCGCGTTGATCTGCGTGTAGGTCGTCCTCGGCAGCGAGACGCCCGCGGAACGCCAGGCGGCCTGGGTGAGGCCGGAACAGTCGAAGGAGGAGGGGCCGGTGGCGCCCCAGACGTACGGCTTGCCGAGCGCCCCGTAGGCGAAGGCGATCGCCTGCGCCGAGCGGGCGTCGGGGGCGGCGACGGGGCCGCGGGGGGTGCCGCGGTCGGCGCGCACGGCCGGGCCGCCGTGCCCCGCGTCGGCGGAGCGCTCGTAGTCGGCACGCTGGGCCTCGGTCAGGGTGGCCAGGAGCCGTTGGGCGTCGGCCAGCTTCGTGCGGACCGCCTCCTTGTGCTTCCTCAGTTCGGCCTGGCGGGATTTGAGGACGGCTAGCTCGTCCTCGGCCCGGGCGCGCAGCTGTGCGACCTCGCCGATCTGCCGGCGTACGCCGTTGATCGCGCCGGCCTGCCGGTCACCGGCCCGGTCCAGGTAGGAGGCCCGCTCCAGGTACTCGTCGGGGTCGGAGGAGAGCGCCAGCCGGACGGCGGGGTCGATGCCGCCGCTGCGGTACTGCGCCGCGGCGAACGAACCGAGGGCGTTGCGCGCGGCGTTGAGGCGGTCGGTCCGGCGCGCGGCCTCGTCGCGCAGCGCGTCGAGGGACTTCGCGGAGGCGGTCGCCTTCTCCTTCGCGCCGTTGTACTTCTCGGTGGCGACCTCGGCGTCGTGGTACAGCCGGTCGACCTTGGCCTTGACCTGGGCCGGGGAGAGCTGGGGCTCGGCCTGGGCGGCGCCTTCCAGGGCGGTGGCGGTCGCCGCCCCGGCGAAGGCGAGGGTGGCCGCGGTGCGGGCAGCAGGCCCGGTGAACAGGCGCTGCTTGGGCTTGCGGTGAGCGGCTTTGCGATGGGCGGCCACGGGGGCGTGGGTCCTTCCGTTCGACTGCCCGCCGGGGGATACCTGCGGGCCCGCCGGGAGTGCGGCGGCGGGCCACCTGGAAAAGGGGGAGTGGCCCGCCGCCGGATCTCCTGGCGGGGTGACCGGGGTGCCGCCCCGGTACGGGTCGGCGGTGAGGAATCGGTCACCTGGGAGGGACGCTAAACCCGAGGCACGGGGAAGAGTCGTAATGACAGTTATTGGCGCGATGTGACGTTTCGGTCTCGTCGAATGACTGGAAAAATCAACCGCAGTCCGGCAATTCGCACCAGGTGTGAACGAATTCGTAAGGAAGTCCTACCTGGCCGAAGAGTGGTGATATGCCCGCGGCTAGGCTGCGGCCATGGACGTACTCATCAATGTCTTCGTGGCCCTGCACATCATCGGTATCGCCTCCCTGCTGGGCGGCTTCCTGACCCAGATGAAGGCCATGGGGGCGGGCACCGCCCGCTTCGTGCCGGCCATGCTGCACGGAGCGCTGACCATGCTGGTGACGGGCATCGCCCTCGTCGGGCTCAACCAGGCCGACGACCAGGCGGTGAACAACGTCAAGATCGGCGTCAAGCTGCTGGTCCTGATCGTGATCCTGGCGCTCGTGTACGTGAAGCGGGACGAGGAGAGGGTCGGCAAGGGCGCCTTCGCCGCGGTCGGCGGGCTGACGGTCGCCAACATCTTCATCGCCACGCTCTGGACCTGAGCCGGCCTCCGGGCCTGAGCCGGCCTCCGGGCCTGAGCCGGCCTCCGGGCCTGAGCCGGCCTCCGGGCCTGAGCCGGCCGCTGTCGTGGGCGGTGCGGCTGTGTCGCGGGCGGGGCGGGCGTACGACTCGTATGCCCGCCCTTCGCGCGCCCGCGTGTCACGCCGGGCGCACGCTGCCGTAGATCGGCATGGAGTAGATCGACTCCTCGCGGACGTTCGCACCGGGCTTCGGCGCGTGGATCATCATGCCGTCGCCCTTGTAGACGCCGACGTGGCTGATGTCGTCGTAGAAGAAGACCAGGTCACCGGGCTGCAGATCCGCCGTGGCCACCCGGGTGCCGGCCTCCACCTGGTCCCAGGTCGTCCGGGGCAGGGTGACGCCCGCGGCCTTCCAGGCGGCCTGGGTGAGGCCCGAGCAGTCGTACGAGGCCGGGCCCGTCGCCCCCCAGACGTACGGCTTGCCGATCTGGGCCCGGGCGAAGGCGAGGACCTTGTCGGCCTTGGCCGCGTAGCCGCTGTCCGAGCCCGTCTCGGAGCCCGTGCCGGAGCCCGTGTCGCCGCCCGTTCCGGTGCCGGAGCCCGCCTCCTCCTCCTTCGAGGCCGCCTCCTCGGCCGCCCGGTCGGCCTCCGCCTTCGCGGCGGCCTGCCGGCGGGCGAGCTCCTTCGCCTTGCGCTCGGCCTCCGCCTCCTTCTCGCGCTCCAGCTCCGCGAGGCGCGCCTTCTCCTCGGCGGTCAGCTCCGACAGCAGCGAGCGGGCCTCGGTCAGCTTGTTCCGCACCTGCTGCTTGCTGGTGCGCAGAGTGGCCTGCGACTCGGTGAGCGTCTCCAGGCTCTTCGTCGCCTCGACCCGCTTCGCCGCGGCCTCGCTCTGCTGCGTACGGAAGTCGGCGACCGCCTTCTGCTGCCGGCTGGTCATCCGCGCCATCAGCTGGTCCTGGTCGAAGTACGCCTGCGGGTCGTCCGCGAGGAAGAACGTCGCCGTCGGGGCGATCGCACCGCCTCGGTACTGCGCAGCCGCGTAGTGGCCCAGCTCCCGGCGCGTCTCGTTGAGCCTGTCGGCCCGCTCGGCCGCGGCCTCCAGCAGCGCGTCGACCTTGGAGCGCTGCTGCGTGGACGCGGTCTTCGCCTTGTTGTACTCCTGCGTCGCCGTGCCCGCCTGGCGGTACAGGTCGTCGACCTTCTTCCGCACTTCCTCGATGCTGGGCCTGGGCTCCGCCGGGGCGGCCGTCGCGCTCTGCGTCGAGAGCAGGGTGACGGAGGCCAGCGCCGCCGTCGTGAGGCCGACGGCCGGGGTGGTGGTGCGTACCCGCGGGCGCGGCTTGCGATGCGATGCCAAGGCAGGCATCTCCTTCCGTGGACCGCCTACCGGGTTAGCTGTCGGGTTCGGGCGGAACGGAAGGCTGCCCTACGGTCCTGGGGAACGGACCGATTCACCCCGGTGCTGCGTGTGGGTCCCCGGTTCCGGCTCCCGCGAGGGCGGCACGGATTCGGCGGGGGTGCCCGCGTGGCGTGGGTCGCCTCGAAGCGGTGACGGGTCACCCGCCGAGCACGCTAGCCAACCCGTGGTGTCCCTGTGAAGGTTGATGTTCGATATGCCCGATACATTTCCGTGACCTTTCCGGACCGGCTGCCCGCCGGGCGGCGACGGACCCCGGATTCCTACGCACGGTGCGCGGCCCGTCTCCGTACGCGTACGGATTTCGGTCCTCGTTCGGAATGCGGCCCCGGGTTGTCGGTGCGGCGGCCTAGACTCGACCAGCGATGAGCAGCCTCTTTGACGACAGTTTCCTGACCGGCCTCCAGCAAGCGGACGAAGGCCCCCCGCCGCCCCCCGAGGGCCACGCGCCCGAGGCGGTGCCGGAGGGGCTGTTCGAGGACGTCTTCGACACGCCCCCGCCGCCGCGTGACGCGTACTACCGCGACGGCGCCCCGCGCCCGGTCGTCGACTCCGCCGCGCTGCTCGACGGGCTGAACACCGAGCAGCGCGCCGCCGTCGTGCACGCGGGCTCTCCGCTGCTCATCGTCGCCGGGGCGGGCTCGGGCAAGACCCGCGTGCTGACCCACCGGATCGCCCACCTGCTGGCCGAGCGCGGGGTGCACCCGGGGCAGATCCTGGCGATCACCTTCACCAACAAGGCCGCCGGTGAGATGAAGGAGCGCGTCGAGCAGCTCGTCGGGCCGCGCGCCAACGCCATGTGGGTCATGACCTTCCACAGCGCGTGCGTGCGGATCCTGCGCCGCGAGTCCAAGCTCCTCGGCTTCACCTCGTCGTTCTCGATCTACGACGCCGCCGACTCCAAGCGGCTGATGGCGCTGGTCTGCCGTGATCTGGACCTCGACCCGAAGCGCTACCCGCCGAAGTCGTTCACGGCGAAGGTCTCGAACCTGAAGAACGAGCTGATCGACGAGGAGACCTTCGCCGGTCAGGCGAGCGACGGTTTCGAGAAGACGCTGGCGCAGGCCTACGCGCTCTACCAGGCACGGCTCCGCGAGGCCAACGCCCTGGACTTCGACGACATCATCATGACGACGGTCCACCTGCTCCAGGCGTTCCCCGACGTCGCCGAGCACTACCGCCGCCGCTTCCGGCACGTCATGGTCGACGAGTACCAGGACACCAACCACGCGCAGTACACCCTCGTACGCGAGCTGGTGGGCCCGGCGGGAGAGGCCGACGCCCCCGGCGAGCTGTGCGTCGTCGGTGACGCGGACCAGTCGATCTACGCCTTCCGCGGCGCGACCATCCGCAACATCCTCCAGTTCGAGGAGGACTACCCGGACGCGAAGACGATCATGCTGGAGCAGAACTACCGCTCCACGCAGACGATCCTGTCCGCGGCCAACGCCGTCATCGAGCGCAACGAGAGCCGCCGTCCCAAGAACCTCTGGACGAACGCCGGCGCCGGCACCCGGATCACCGGCTACGTCGCCGACACCGAGCACGACGAGGCGCAGTTCGTCGCCGACGAGATCGACCGGCTGACGGACGCCGGGGACGCGAAGGCGGGCGATGTCGCCGTCTTCTACCGCACGAACGCCCAGTCCCGCGTCTTCGAAGAGATCTTCATCCGCGTCGGGCTGCCCTACAAGGTCGTCGGCGGAGTGCGCTTCTACGAGCGCAAGGAGGTCAGGGACGTCCTGGCCTACCTCCGGGTCCTCTCCAACCCCGAGGACACCGTCCCGCTGCGCCGCATCCTCAACGTGCCGAAGCGGGGCATCGGCGACCGGGCCGAGGCGATGATCGACGCCCTGTCGCTGCGCGAGAAGATCTCCTTCCCGCAGGCGCTGCGCCGCGTCGACGAGGCGTACGGCATGGCGGCCCGTTCGTCGAACGCCGTGAAGCGGTTCAACACGCTGATGGAGGAGCTCCGCACGATCGTGGAGTCCGGCGCCGGCCCGGCGGTCGTGCTGGAGGCCGTCATGGAGCGGACCGGTTATCTCGCCGAACTCCAGGCGTCCACCGACCCGCAGGACGAGACCCGCGTCGAGAACCTTCAGGAGCTCGCGGCCGTCGCCCTCGAGTTCGAGCAGGAGCGTGCTGAGGAGGAGGGCACGGGCACGCTCGCCGAGTTCCTGGAGAAGGTCGCGCTCGTCGCCGACGCCGACCAGATTCCCGACGAGGACGAGGACGGTTCCGGTGTCGTCACCCTGATGACGCTGCACACCGCCAAGGGCCTCGAATTCCCGGTGGTGTTCCTGACCGGCATGGAGGACGGCGTCTTCCCGCACATGCGCGCGCTGGGTCAGGTGAAGGAGCTGGAGGAGGAGCGTCGGCTCGCCTACGTGGGCATCACCCGTGCCCGCGAGCGGCTGTACCTGACCCGGGCCTCCATGCGCAGCGCCTGGGGACAGCCCTCGTACAACCCGCCGTCGCGGTTCCTGGAGGAGATCCCGGACCAGCACCTGGAGTGGAAGCGCAAGGGCCCGATGGCGGCTCCGGCGGGACCGACGTCGGGGATCACCTCGTCGCTGTCCTCGTCGCGCGCCAGGTCGGGGCCCTCGGGCTTCGCGACCCGGCGGACGGCGGACAAGCCGGTGGTCACCCTGGTGGCGGGGGACCGGGTCACGCACGACCAGTTCGGCCTGGGAACGGTGACGGCCGTCGAGGGCTTCGGCGACCAGGCGAAGGCCACGGTCGACTTCGGCGACGAACGCCCGAAGAAGCTGCTGCTGCGGTACGCGCCGGTCGAGAAGCTGTAGGGCCTGTCGCCCGGGTCCGGATGGGGCCCGGGCTTTCTCGTCGACCGGGCGCGGGTACGGGTACGCCTGCGGATCGTTCGAAGCTCGGATCGTCCAGGGCTGCGGATCGTTCAAGGCCCCGGATCGTTCAGGGCGCGACTCGAGGGCCCGGGTTCGCGCCCGGGCCCTCGATCGATCTCAGGGCTCAGTTCGGGTTGAGGCCGTGGCTGCGGAGCCACGCCAGCGGGTCGATCGACGCGCCGCCGCCGGGCCGTACCTCGAAGTGCAGGTGCGGGCCGGTGGAGTTGCCCGAGTCCCCCGAGTACGCGATGACGTCACCGGCCTTGACCGTGCCGGAACGGATCTTCGCGGCGCTGAGGTGGCAGTACCAGGTCTCGGTGCCGTCGGCCGCGGTGACGATCACCATGTTCCCGTAGGCGCTGTTCAGCTGCGTGCGGACGGTGCCGTCGGTCGCCGCCATCACCGGGGTGCCGAGACCCACGGGGAAGTCGATGCCGGTGTGGGCGGACATCCAGTTCACGCCCGCCTGGCCGTAGTAGGCGCTGAGACCGTGCTGGTTGACCGGCAGGGCGAACTTGGGGCGTGCCGCCTCGCGGCGTGCGGCCTCCTCCTCGCGCTTCTTCTTCTCGACGGCCTGACGTTCCTTCAGGTCGATGCGCTCCTGGGTGCGGCTGGCACGGTCGGCGAAGTTCTCGGCATCGGCGCTGAGGGCGGCGAGCTGGGTGTCCAGCTCGTTGTTCGCCACGGCCGGCTTGACCGTGTCCGCGGCCGCCATGGACGTGGTGTCGTCCTTCTTCTGCTCGGCGGCGCCGACGCCGCTCACGGAAGCCGCCGCGATGCCCGCGACGCTCATCACGCAGGCGGAGGGAACGGCGACGGTGAGGAGCGCGGAGCGCTTCGCCGGAGTGCGACGCCGGCCGCGGCTGCCGCCGCGCTGGGCGGAACGGCCCACGGGGTGGGCCCCGGAGGGGGTGTGGGGCGCGGTCACGTCGATGACGTGCGCGATCTCGGTGACCGCGTCGTGCACGTCGGCCGGGCCGTGCCCGAGGTCCGGGTTGTACGGGGCGTACGGATCGGCCGCGTCGTACGCGGCGGCTTCCGCCTGCGCGTCGGACTCCGCCTCCGCGACGGTGGTCCCGGCGTCGGCCCCGTCCATGTGTTCCTGGGCTACGAACTCGGCCGTCTCGTACGACTCGTAGGGAGCGGCCTGGTGTTCGTATGCGGGATACGACATGTGTTCGGGTGCGTACGCCGTGGTCTCGGGCGTGGCGCCGGTGTTCCAGGCGGTGGCGTCATAGGCGCCCGTGTCGGCCGTCTCGTAGCCGGAGGTCTCGAAGACCGGGGCCGTGTACGTGCCCGTGGCGTAGGACGTGCTGCTGAAGGTGGTGGTGGGGAAGGCGCCGGTGTCGCCCGTGGCCCACTGGTCGGCCTGGCCCGTGTGGCCCCAGCCGGTGGTGTCCCACTGGCCCGTCGCGCCCGGGGCTCCGGTTCCGGTGTGTGCCGCCTGCGCGGGGATCCCCGCCTCGGGCATCCAGGTGGCGGTGGTGTCGTGCGTCTGCTGGGCTTGCTGGGGCTGCGCGCCGTAGCCGTCGTACGAGGTCTGCTGGTGCGCTCCGGTGTCCCACTGGTTGCCGTACTGCGCGGTGTCGTACTGGCCGGTGTCGTACTGGCCCTGGGGCTCGGCCGCGTGAGCGGTGTCGTAGCCGCCGTAGGAACCGTCGTACGCGGCGGTGTAACCGCTGCCGTACGCCGTCTCGTGACTGCCGTCCTGATGGTCCGGCAGGGACCCGAAGAGCGGGTCGGTGTCGAAACCTCCGGTGGACCGGCTGTCGAATCCGGCGTACCCGGCGTGGGGGTGCTGGTCGTTCACCAACTTCTCTCTCGCCTCGGCAGCAGAACCTGTTCTGGGTCCGGTGGGGAATCCCAGGGTGAGCAGTGGCCGCGACTGTACCCGGCAGTACGTGACGACGACAATCTTCGACGGGTCCCGGCACCGTAGGAAACGGGCAATCGGCCGCCTTTCGGCGGACTGTGGAAGCAGGCTTGGCCCTATGTTCGAAATTAGTTCTATTTCTTCGGGTCGGCTCAGGCCACGGAAGTGGCCCCTGGAGTACTGAGGTCGACCGAATCGTCCGATTCGAGTGCCTGCCGGATCGCGGCGGCGACCGCGGGGTGCACGGGGAGCGCGAGATGGCCGATACCGGTGACGCGCACGTTGACCGCGTCCAGGTCGGGGTGGTCGACGCACGCCGCCTCGACCGGGACCATCATCCGGTCCAACTCGCTCCAGAAGCTGATGAACCGGGTCCGGCAGCCGGGGGCCGGGTGGCGCAGCTCCTCGATCAGGTCCGAGCCGCCGCGCATCTGGCGGACGATGGGGTGCGCGCCCGCGACGGGGGCGACGGCCGTGCCGCAGTGCGGCGTGCCGAGGGTGACGAGCGTGCGCACCCGCCGGTCGCCGCCGAGCCGCTGCACGTAGTACCGCGCGATCAGGCCGCCGAGGCTGTGCCCGACGATGTCGACCTCGCGGTGCCCGGTGCGGGCGCAGATCTCCTCGACATGCCGGCCGAGCAGTTCCGCCGCCGTGCGGATGTCGCAGGTCAGCGGCGAGTAGTTGAGCGACTCCAGGTGATGCCAGCCGTGCCGGGACAGGGAACGGCGGAGCAGGACGAAGACGGAACGGTTGTCGATGAAACCGTGCAGGAGGACCACGGGAGGGCGGTCGTCGGCGGGCGGAGGGCCGAGCGGTGAGGCGCTGCCCCTCGTCTCATCGGTGACGGCGGGCCCGGTTGCCGCCGCCCTGTCGGTGTCGGTGGGAGTGACCTGCGGCTCGGGGGCGGTGCCCCGGCCGGGCGGAGCGGTGCGGGCCCTGCGCTCGGGCGTGATGCCCGAGGGGTAGATGAGCACATGCCCCGCGAGGATCGCCAG
This sequence comes from Streptomyces sp. NPDC058637, assembly GCF_042717325.1. NCBI lineage: Bacteria > Bacillati > Actinomycetota > Actinomycetes > Kitasatosporales > Streptomycetaceae > Streptomyces > Streptomyces sp. NPDC058637. Next base: position 207,486 of record NZ_JBHXRD010000005.1, read on the forward strand.
CTCCAGGGCGGTGGCTCTCACCAGCGCGGATGGCAGGCGGCAGGGGCGCGGCCACGGGCCGCGCAGCAGTAGGGGTAGGAAGGACAGGGCCTTCATGGCCGGACCTCCTGCACTGGCATGCGGGGGAGGCGGCTCCCTGCCCCGTACGCCCTCACGGGGTGCCGCGGTGGAGGTGACGACGGCCCTGCCGGCCGGGGGCCGTACCACCGTGCCGTGCGGCTGGCGGCACGGTGGTACGACGACCTCGCTGCGGCTCCCCTTGCGGCGGTCCCTGCACGGCCGGTGGGCCGCCTGACGCAGGGAGCGCCGCTCGGCGAACATGTCCCATGTGTGATTTCCCCCTCCCGGTCCACCGCGAAACGACGCGGTACGGGATGCTGTGGATAACGTTCGTTCACATCCCCGGCCCTTCCGGCACGGGAGACGCATGTGGAGGCAGTGATGGGTGTGACCGGTCCGATCCGTGTGGTGGTGGCCAAGCCGGGCCTCGACGGCCACGACCGCGGGGCGAAGGTGATCGCGCGGGCGCTGCGGGACGCGGGGATGGAGGTCATCTACACGGGCCTCCACCAGACCCCGGAACAGATCGTGGACACGGCGATCCAGGAGGACGCCGACGCGATCGGTCTCTCGATCCTCTCCGGTGCGCACAACACGCTCTTCGCCAAGGTCATCGCGCTCCTGAAGGAACGCGAGGCGGAGGACATCAAGGTGTTCGGCGGTGGCATCATCCCCGAGGCGGACATCGCTCCGCTGAAGGAGCAGGGCGTGGCGGAGATCTTCACCCCCGGCGCGACGACCGCGTCGATCGTCGACTGGGTGAACGCCCACGTACGCCAGTCCGCGGAGGCCTGACCGCTCGGCTCGCGGGACATGCGGACGGGCTTGTAGGGCATCCGGGCGGGCTGGCGGGGCATCCGGACCGCTACACCTGCCGGTGCCGCGCCTTCCCGGCTCCCGGGGTGGTGGTTTCTTCCGGGGCGGTCGGTCTGGGTCCTGGATCGCGCCGGTCAGGACCGGCGTCGGTCAGGGCTTGCGCCTGCTCGGCGGGGCCTGGACCCGACGGGGCCCGTTGATGCCTGCCCGCCGCCTGGGCCCGCGCGGTCGGTGCAGGAGCCTGCCCGGTGCTTGCGTGGGCCGCGCGGGGTCCTGCCCGGAGCGAGCCGCCGGTGCTCGACGCGGCCTGGGGTCGTCCTTCCTGGGCCCGCGCCTGCCGAGGCCTGCCGGGGGCGAGCCGTGCCCGCTCAGGGCCTTAGCCTCCCCCGCGAGCCCGAGCGAGCCTGAGCCCCGCGCCGGCCCCCGCGAGCCCGAGCCGGTCCGCGGAATCCGAGCCGGTCAGCGGAGCCCGAGCCGGTCCGGCGCGGCCCGCCGACCGTGGCACGCGGCCGGCCCTGCTCTTCCGGCCCGGTCAGCCGGCGCCCGACCGCGCCGGGGCGTCCCGGTCCGGGGTGCTCGCGCACCCGGCGTCCGGTGTCAGTTCCGCGTCCATGGCCGCGCGCAGGCGCAGCGTGGAGACCAGGCGCTGGAACGCCTCCGACCAGTAGCCACCCGCTCCAGGTGACGCGCCCTCCGGCTCGTCGGGGGTGGTGGTCAGCACCTCCAGCCGGTCCGCCTCCGCAGGGTCGAGGCAGCGCTCGGCCAGGCCCATCACCCCGCTGAAACTCCACGGGTAACTCCCCGCGTCCCGGGCGATGTCCAGCGCGTCGACCACCGACCGGCCGAGCGGCTCGGACCAGGGGACGGTGCAGACGCCGAGCAGCTGGAACGCCTCGGACAGACCGTGTGCCGCTATGAAGTCGGCCACCCAGAGCGCCCGTTCGGCGGCGGGCAGGGTGGCGAGGAGCTGGGAACGCTCCGCCAGGGACGCCGTCCCGGGGCCGTTCGCCGGAGGCGTCGACGGGGTACCGAGCAGCGCCCGCGCCCACTCGGGATCCCGCTGCCGCACCGCCGCCCGGCACCACGCGGCATGCAGCTCGGGCGCCCACCCGTCGGCGACGGGCAGCGCGACGATCTCCCGAGCGGTACGGCCGCCGAACCTCTCCCGCCAGACGGTCAGCGGGGAAGCCTCCACCAACTGTCCAAGCCACCACGAGCGTTCACCCCGGCCGGACGGTGGGACCGGCACCACCCCGTCACGCTGCATCGCGGCGTCGCACTCGTGCGGGGCCTCCACGGCGACGGACACGGCGCCGCCCGTACGATCGGGGTTCACACAGGACGTGGCCCGGTCCGCCATCCGCCGTGCGAGCGCCGAATCCGTCAGCGCGGACAGCAGTTCCGCGGCCGTGGCACGGACATTGCGGCTGCGGTCCGACAACGCATCCTCCAGGAACGCCTCGTCGTCGCCGCACAGGCCCGTCCGCAGCGAGTCGAGGAACATCAGCCGGTCCTCGGCGCGTTCCGTGGACCAGGTGGCCGCGAGCAGGGCCCGTGCCGCGGCGGGATCCTCCGCCCGTACGGCCCCCAGGAGCGCGACCCGTTCCGCGAACAGCCCCTCCTCCCACATCCGGCGCACCGCATCCGGATCCCCGGTGCCGGGCCGGTGCGCACCGCCGGGTGAGGCCCGCAGCGCGAACCGCCACTCCGGATTCAGCCCAGCCAGCCAGAGCCCGCGCGGGCCCGCGAACGCCAGCGCGTGCGGTCGCAGGTCCGTGCGCGCCCTGGCCGCGTCCAGCAGGGCGGGCAGCAGCTCGGCCGGAGCGCGGAATCCGCGTGCTCCGGCGGTGGCCAGCCACTGGGGGATGAGCTCGGTGAGATCGGGGGCCGTACCCCTCCGCCCGCCGCCCGAGGGGGCGGACCGGTCGGCGAGCAGCTGCGCCAGCCGGTGCCGGGCGGCTGCGGGAAGCGGCGGCCGGGGGTCGGCGGGCGCGGGCTCGGGCGCGGGTGCCCCGGCGGCCGGGAGCAGCGCGGCGCGGCGCCGCACGGTATGGAGCGCCGCCGCGTCCAGCAGGGCTGCCGCGCCGTCCGCGGGTCCCGCAGCAGCCGTGCGCCGCAACGGACGCCGGTCGGTGCCGAGCAGGGCGGAGGTGACAAGCTCCTCCCACGGGGTGTTCACCGGCACGGTGGTCGTCGAGTTGGTGGTGGTCATCGGTCCCCTCCGGTTGTCCAGGAGTCGCGGATCGAGAGATACGGTCGCGTCAGAGGAGCGCCACGGTCGCGCCCGCCCCCATGTCGTCGACGGACTCGGGGCACCAGGCCGCGAGCGGGTCGAAGCCCCGGTGCCCGGACTCTCCGAACACCGTCACGGGGCCACCCCCGGACAGTGCCACGAGCTTCCACAGGCCGGGCCGGGACACCGCCGGGGAGGAGAGCGGCAGGGCGGAGCCGTCCGACGCGTCCACCAGCTGCCAGCCGTCCCCGGACGGCACCGGTATGACCTCGCGCAGGGTGGCCGGCCACGCGTCCAGCCACGGGTCGTCCAGCAGGGCACGCCCGTACGCGGCGGCGGCGTCGGCCGTCGTGCCGCCCGGCGGCGGTGCGGTAGCGGCGACGGGCGTGCCGAACCGCTCACCCAGCTCGGCCCGCAGCCGCCCGCCGCCCGGATAAAACGTCACCTCGGCGTCGATCGTCACCCCCACCGGCAGCGCCGGCCCGGGGGAGCGCCCGGCCGCCCCGAACGACAGCAGCAGCGCCGTGCGCCCCGACTCCCTCCCGTACAGCCAGACGCGACGGGTGACGATCTTGCCGTCCGGTATGTCGTACTGCGCGAGGACCAGCCACCGGTCACGGACCGGCGGGCCCTCGGCGGGCACCGTCAGCCCGACCCGCGTCCGCACCGTCGCCGCCAGCGGACCGGGCAGCCGGTCGAGCCCCAGCCACGCCGAGTCGAGGAGATGCAGCAGCGCGCACTCCTCCAGCAGCCGCACCGGCCAGCCCGGGCCCGACGCCGGGATCGAGCCCAGCTCCCGCACCCGCCCGGCGAGCCCTGGAGCCTGTGCGTCGACCATGCGGGCCGCGGTCTCCTCCCACTGGCCGTACTCCGGACGGTCGGCCGCCGCCAGTCCGCCGCGCACCAGGTCGGCGAGCCGCTGCTCCAGCTCCTGCGCACCTCCCGTGATGCGCTCGGCCCGGCGTTCCGCACGCCTCCTGGCCGCCTCGGGGCCGGCCGGACCCGAGGCATGGCCCCCAACCGCCGGGACCGCCGCCCGTCCGCGGCGGCCCTCCAGCCACTCCTCGGCCCAGTCCGGGGCCGCTCCTCCCCGCCCCAGCGCGGGATCGCCGGAAGCCCAGAGCAGCAGCAGCCCCAGCGCGTGCTTGCACGGGAACTTCCGGCTCGGGCAACTGCACGTGTAGGCGGGCCCGTCCGTGTCGACCGCCGTGCGGTACGGCGTGCCGCCGCTCCCGTCGCACAGTCCCCACAGCGTCCCCCCGCCGGTGCGGCCCGTGGCGGACCACGGGCGCGCGGAGCCGAGCCTGCTCCCCGCCTCGCGTGATGCCTCGTCAGGAGCCAGTGCCAGCACCTGCTCCACCGTCCAGCGCGACCCCGGACCGGCGGTGCGCGCGGATTCTCCCCCGTGAGATAGCAGCATGGGAACGACGGTAGGCCGCCCCACTGACAATCGGCACCGACCTGCGACTTCCCCCGCTCCGCGACACCTCGACCGTGGCGGGTCCGTGCGCTTTCCTGCGAAGTGAGAACGGTCGGCAGACCATTTCGGGGGATCTGATGAATCGCCTCACCCGTATCCCTCGCCTCACCCACCCCAACGGCCGTGGACGCGACACCCGGTCCGCCGCGTGCGCCGTTCTCGTAGGCGGCCTGGCGCCCGGGCTCACCGCCTGTTCCGCGACGGACGGGGAGTCGGTCGAGGAATCGATCGACCGGGCCGTCGACGAGGCCGTGGACGAGACCTACGAGGTGACCTACGAAGTCACCGGCACGAAGGTCGACGAGATCCGGTTCCACGACGGCGGGGGTGACGCCATGGAGCCGACGACGGAGACGGTCCGATCGCCCACGCTCCCGTGGCGGAAGACCGTCACCCCGCGCGGCATCATGCCGCCCGCGGTCATGCCGTTCGCACCGGAGTCGGACGACGTCACCTGCACGATCACGTACAAGGGCGAGGTCATCACGGAGTCGGAGGGCGAGGCGCTCCTGACGAGCGGCGGCTGCGTCGCCGTCTCATCCGCCGTCGGCTGACCTCCCGGACGCGCCACCTCCGGGCTCCACCTCCGGACCCCTCCTGACCCCGCCTCCGAACTCGGCTTCCCACCAGGCCTTTTCCCTGTTCGGGGGCGCGGTCGGGACCGATTGTCAGTGGCATGGTGCACGGTGGATCCACATCGGGTCGAACGATCTGGAGGGGGATCCATGACCACGTCCGTATCCGTGCACACCGCAGCCGCAGACAGCGGCGGCGAGGTCCTGAGGCCGCACGCCGAGAACGCCTTCGCCGACGAGCTCAAGGCGCTCGCGGCCGCCGACGACCGCCCCAGGCCCGTCCGTTGGAAGCTCTCGCCGTGGGCCGTCGCCACCTACCTCCTCGGCGGAGCGCTCCCGGACGGCACGGTGATCACACCTAAGTACGTGGGCCCGCGCCGCCTCGTCGAAGTCGCCGTGACCACGCTCGCCACCGACCGGGCCCTGCTCCTCCTCGGCGTGCCCGGCACCGCCAAGACCTGGGTGTCCGAGCACCTCGCCGCAGCCGTCAGCGGAGACTCGACCCTGCTCGTCCAGGGCACCGCGGGAACCCCCGAGGAAGCCGTCCGCTACGGGTGGAACTACGCGCGGCTGCTGGCCCACGGCCCCAGCCGCGAGGCGCTCGTGCCGAGCCCGGTCATGCGTGCCATGTCCGAGGGCATGACCGCCCGGGTCGAGGAACTCACCCGCATCCCCGCCGATGTGCAGGACGCGCTCATCACGATCCTGTCGGAGAAGACGCTTCCCGTCCCCGAGCTGGGCCAGGAGGTCCAGGCCGTGCGCGGCTTCAACCTCATCGCCACGGCGAACGACCGCGATCGCGGGGTCAACGAGCTCTCCAGCGCCCTGCGCCGCCGCTTCAACACCGTCGTGCTGCCGCTGCCCGAGACCCCCGAGGCGGAGGTGGACATCGTGTCCCGGCGCGTCGACCAGATCGGACGCTCCCTCGACCTGCCCGCGGCCCCCGACGGCATGGCCGAGATCCGGCGCGTCGTCACGGTCTTCCGGGAGCTGCGCGACGGCATCACCACGGACGGCCGCACCAAGCTCAAGTCGCCGTCCGGGACGCTGTCCACGGCCGAGGCCATCTCCGTCGTCACCAGCGGTCTCGCGCTCGCCGCCCACTTCGGCGACGGCGTGCTGCGGTCGGGCGACGTCGCGGCCGGCATCCTCGGCGCGGTCGTCCGCGACCCGGCGGCCGACCGGGTGGTGTGGCAGGAGTATCTGGAGACCGTGGTCCGCGAGCGGGACGGCTGGAAGGACTTCTACCGCGCCTGCCGCGAGGTCTCCGCATGACGGTCCGTCCGACGGTCCCGGCCGCGTCCGGGGGGCCGCTGCTGCTCGGGGTGCGCCACCACGGCCCGGGATCCGCCCGCGCGGTCCTGGCCGCCCTGGATTCCGTACGGCCGCGTGCCGTGCTCGTCGAAGGACCGCCCGAGGGCGACGCCCTCCTGCCGCTCGCCGCCGACGAGCAGATGCGGCCTCCCGTCGCGCTGCTCGCCCACGCGGTGGACGACCCGGGGCGCGCCGCCTTCTGGCCGCTGGCCGAGTTCTCGCCCGAGTGGGTGGCGATCCGCTGGGCGCTGGCGCACGAGGTCCCGGTGCGCTTCGTGGACCTGCCCGCCGCGCACTCCCTGGCCATGACGGAGCAGTCGGCGGGCCGGCCGGAGGACACGGCCGTCGACCCGATCGGTGTCCTCGCGGCGACCGCGGGCTACGACGACCCCGAGCGCTGGTGGGAGGACGTCGTCGAGCACCGGGCCCCGGACGGCGCACCGGCCGACCCACGGGCACCGTTCGCCGCCCTGGCCGAGGCGATGACGGCGCTGCGCGAGGCGTACGGGGACGGCGGGCACCCACGGGACGCCGTACGGGAAGCCCATATGCGCATCCAGCTGCGCACCGCCCGCAAGGAGTTCGGCGACGACATCGCCGTCGTCTGCGGCGCCTGGCACGTCCCCGCGCTCGCCGCCCGGACGACACTCGCCGCCGACCGGGCCCTCCTCAGAGGGATCCCCAGGGTGAAGGCGGAACTGACCTGGGTGCCCTGGACGCACCGCCGGCTCGCCCGGCACAGCGGATACGGCGCCGGGATCGACTCGCCCGGCTGGTACGGGCACCTCTTCGCCGCGACCGACCGGCCCGTCGAACGCTGGATGACGAAGGTCGCGGGAATGCTGCGCGAGGAGGACCGGCCCGTCTCCTCCGCCCATGTCATCGAGGCCGTCCGGCTCGCCACGACGCTGGCCGCCGTGCGGGACCGTCCATTCCCCGGCCTTGCCGAGGCCACCGACGCCGTCCGGGCCGTCATGTGCGAGGGGTCCGACGTGCCGCTGGCCCTCGTCCACGCCCGGCTCGTCGTCGGCGAGACCCTCGGCGAGGTGCCCGACACCGCACCCGCCGTCCCCCTCCGGCGTGACCTGACCCGGCAGCAGCGCACCCTGAGGCTCAAGCCCGAGGCACAGGAGCGGGAGCTGGGGCTCGACCTCCGTAAGGACACCGACGCGGCCCGCAGCAGACTGCTGCACCGGCTGCGGCTCCTGGGCGTCGGCTGGGGCGAGCCCGCGGCCGGCCGGGGCAGCACCGGGACGTTCCGCGAGAGCTGGCGGCTGCGCTGGGAGCCGGAGCTGTCCGTCCGGATCGCGGAAGCAGGCGTCTGGGGCACCACGGTGCTCTCCGCCGCGACCGCCAGGGCGGAGTCGGACGCCGTCGCGGCGACCGCGCTCGCCGACGTCACCGCGCTCGCCGAGCACTGTCTCCTGGCCGGACTGACCGAGGCGCTGCCCGTCGTCATGAAGGCCCTCGCCGACCGGGCCGCCCTCGACACGGACGTCGGCCATCTCGCCGACGCGCTGCCCGCCCTGGCCCGCTCCCTGCGGTACGGGGACGTGCGGGGCACCGGCACGGCTGCCCTGGGCGAGGTCGCCGTCGGCCTCGCCGAGCGGATCTGCGTCGGCCTGCCACCCGCCTGCACCGGCCTCGACGCGGACGGAGCCGCGGAGCTGCGGCACCGGCTGGACGCGGTGCACACCGCGATCGGGCTGCTGGCCGGTGCCGTCCCCGCGGAGAGACTCCGGGAGCGCTGGGGTGACGTCCTGCGCAAGCTGTCCGCCAGGGACACCGTCGCGGGAGTGATCCGAGGCCGTGCCACCCGACTCCTCCTGGACGACGGGCGGCTCGCCGAGGAGGAGGCGGCACGGCTGATGGGCCTCGCGCTCTCACCCGGCACACCACCGGCCGACGCCGCCGCCTGGATCGAGGGCTTCGTCGGCGGCGCGGCGGGCGGCGGCATGCTGCTCGTCCACGACGATCGGCTCCTCGGCCTCGTCGACGCCTGGCTCACCGGCGTACCGGCCGACCTGTTCACCGATGTGCTGCCCCTCCTCCGCCGCACGTTCTCGGCCTACGAACCAGGCGTACGGCGCACCCTCGGCGAGCTCGTCCGCCGCGGCCCGGCCCCGGAGGCGGCGCACGGCATGGACACGGCCGGTGCGCCCGGGTTCGGAGCCGGCCTCGACGAGGAGCGCGCGGACGCGGTGACCCCGATGCTCCGACTGCTGCTCGGGCTCGACCACGAGGCGACGGACGGCACCCCGATGACGACGGGAGCGGAAACCCGATGACGAAGGGCCGGGCGGACACGAAGGACACCACGGATACGAGGACGGCCACGGACACCACGGACCGGGCGGACACGACGGGACAGGAGAAGGCGACGATGACAGCGGCCCCTGCCGGACCGCCGGCCGACGACGAGCGGCTGCGGCGCTGGCGCATGGTGCTCGGCGCGGACGGCGCCGAGAGCACCGGGCACACGCTCACCGGCCGTGACGTCCCCATGGACGGCGCCCTGACCGCGCTGTACGGCGGAGGGAAGAAGCCGGGCGGCCGGGGCGGCAGCGACCGTACCGCCGGGCTCGGAGCGTCCGCCCCGTCCGTCGCCCGCTGGCTCGGCGACATCCGTACGTACTTCCCGAGCTCCGTCGTCCAGGTCATGCAGCGCGACGCGATCGACCGCCTCGGGCTGTCCGCCCTGCTGCTGGAGCCCGAGATGCTGGAGGCCGTGGAGCCCGACGTCCATCTCGTCGGCACGCTGCTCTCGCTCGGCAAGGCCATGCCCGAGACGACGAAGGAGACCGCGCGGGCCGTCGTGCGCAAGGTCGTCGAGGACCTGGAGAAGCGCCTGGCCACCCGCACCAGGGCGACACTCACCGGAGCCCTGGACCGTTCGGCCCGCATCAGCAGGCCGCGCCACCGGGACATCGACTGGGACCGCACCATCCGCGCCAACCTCAAGAACTACCTGCCCGCCCACCGCACGGTCGTTCCCGAGCGCCTCGTCGGACACGGGCGCGCCGACCGGGGCGTACGGAAGGACGTCATCCTCTGCATCGACCAGTCGGGGTCCATGGCGGCGTCCGTCGTCCACGCCTCGGTCTTCGGCGCGGTGCTCGCGTCCATGCGCACCCTGGCGACCAGGCTGGTCGTCTTCGACACGGCCGTGGCCGACCTCACCGACCAGCTGGACGACCCGGTCGACGTGCTGTTCGGAACCCGGCTCGGCGGCGGTACGGACATCAACCGCGCCCTCGCCTACTGCCAGTCGAAGATCACCCGTCCCGCCGACACCGTCGTCGTCCTCATCAGCGATCTCTACGAGGGCGGCATCCGGGACGAGATGCTCAAGCGGGTCGCCGCGATGAAGGCCTCCGGTATCCAGTTCGTGGCCCTGCTCGCCCTCTCGGACGAGGGCGCGCCCGCCTACGACCGGGAACACGCGGCCGCGCTGGGGGCGCTCGGCGCGCCCGCCTTCGCGTGCACCCCGGACCTCTTCCCGGAGATCATGGCCGCCGCGATCGAGAAGAGGCCCCTGCCGATACCGGACAGGGGCTGAGGCGACGCGGGCGGCACGTCACCGTTCCGGAGTACCCGGACCTCGCGGCCCCGGACCCCGCCCTCCCCGCCCCCGGACCCGCCGTACGAGCCCGGCACGCACGCCGTTTTGTCCCTTGCACCCCGGCCACCAGCGCGGTCTGTGACCGTTATCACCGCGCAGGTGTGATCCGCAATTTAGGGTCCGGCCGAGCACGGGGATAACCTGCCGGATGGACATGCCGCGTACCCGGACACCGTGTGCGCCTCCCTAGTGACTGCGCAGTCACGTTGCCCTCGCGGCACGCCCACGCAGAAAACGAACCGCGAGACCACTAAATAGGGACGGACGCGCGTGGACCTGTTCGAGTACCAGGCGAGGGACCTCTTCGCCAAGCACGGTGTACCGGTGCTGGCCGGTGAAGTCATCGACACGCCTGAGGCAGCCCGCGAGGCGACCGAGCGGCTGGGCGGCAAGTCAGTCGTCAAGGCGCAGGTGAAGGTCGGTGGACGGGGCAAGGCCGGTGGCGTGAAGCTGGCGGCCGACCCCGACGAGGCGGTCGCGCGTGCGACCGACATCCTCGGGATGGACATCAAGGGCCACACGGTCCACAAGGTGATGATCGCCGAGCTGTCCCCGGAGATCGAGGCGGAGTACTACGTCTCGTACCTCCTCGACCGCACCAACCGCACCTTCCTGGCCATGGCCTCGGTGCAGGGCGGCATGGACATCGAGGAGGTCGCGGAGAAGACCCCCGAGGCCCTCGCGAAGGTCCCGGTCAACGCCGTGGACGGCGTCGACATCGTCAAGGCCCGCGAGATCGTCGCCCAGGCGAAGTTCCCGGCCGACGTGGCCGAGGGTGTCGCCGAGGCCATGGTCACCCTGTGGGACACCTTCGTCGCCGAGGACGCCCTCCTCGTCGAGGTCAACCCGCTGGTGAAGACCAAGGACGGCCGGATCCTGGCCCTGGACGGCAAGGTTTCTCTCGACGAGAACGCCGACTTCCGTCAGCCCGGCCACGAGGCCCTCGAGGACAAGGCCGCGGCCAACCCGCTCGAGGCCGCCGCCAAGGCCAAGAACCTCAACTACGTCAAGCTCGAGGGTGAGGTCGGCATCATCGGTAACGGTGCCGGTCTGGTCATGTCGACCCTGGACGTCGTCGCGTACGCCGGTGAGAACCACGGCAACGTGAAGCCCGCCAACTTCCTCGACATCGGTGGCGGCGCCTCCGCGGAGGTCATGGCGAACGGCCTGGAGATCATCCTCGGCGACCCGGACGTCAAGTCCGTCTTCGTCAACGTCTTCGGTGGCATCACCGCGTGCGACGAGGTCGCCAACGGCATCGTCCAGGCCCTGGAACTGCTCAAGTCCAAGGGCGAAGCAGTCACCAAGCCGCTGGTCGTGCGCCTCGACGGCAACAACGCGGAGCTGGGCCGCAAGATCCTCTCCGACGCCAACCACCCGCTGGTCCAGCGCGTGGACACCATGGACGGCGCGGCCGACAAGGCCGCCGAGCTCGCCGCGGCTGCGCTGTGACGTTGCGCGTCTCCGACACGACAAGGGACTAAGGGACTCCAACACCATGGCTATCTTCCTCACCAAGGACAGCAAGGTCATCGTCCAGGGGATGACCGGCGCCACGGGCATGAAGCACACCAAGCTCATGCTGGCCGACGGCACCAACATCGTCGGCGGCGTGAACCCGCGCAAGGCGGGCACGTCCGTCGACTTCGACGGCACCGAGGTACCCGTGTTCGGCTCCGTCGCCGAGGCGATCGAGAAGACCGGCGCCGACGTGTCCGTCCTCTTCGTGCCGCCGGCCTTCGCGAAGGCCGCCGTCGTCGAGGCGATCGACGCCGAGATCCCGCTGGCCGTCGTCATCACCGAGGGCATCGCCGTCCACGACTCGGCAGCCTTCTGGGCGTACGCCGGTTCGAAGGGCAACAAGACCCGGATCATCGGCCCGAACTGCCCCGGCCTGATCACCCCCGGCCAGTCCAACGCCGGTATCATCCCGGGCGACATCACGAAGCCCGGCCGCATCGGTCTCGTGTCCAAGTCCGGCACGCTGACCTACCAGATGATGTACGAGCTCCGTGACATCGGCTTCTCGTCCGCCGTCGGCATCGGTGGCGACCCGGTCATCGGTACGACGCACATCGACGCCCTCGCGGCGTTCGAGGCCGACCCCGAGACCGACCTCATCGTGATGATCGGCGAGATCGGCGGCGACGCCGAGGAGCGTGCGGCCGACTACATCGCGAAGAACGTCACGAAGCCGGTCGTCGGTTACGTCGCGGGCTTCACCGCCCCCGAGGGCAAGACCATGGGCCACGCGGGCGCCATCGTCTCAGGCTCCTCCGGCACCGCCGCCGCCAAGAAGGAGGCCCTCGAGGCCGCCGGCGTGAAGGTCGGCAAGACGCCGACCGAGACCGCCAAGCTGGCGCGCGAGATCCTCGGCGGCTGACCGTGCGCCGTGGCGGCCCGTCCGCCGCGGCACCGCGTCACCCGTAGCGACGGCGCGGGCCCGCACCCCTCATCGAAGGGGTGCGGGCCCGCGCCGTTCGCGTGGCCGGTCAGGGGATGCGCGGTACCAGGCGTTCCGGACCGTGCGCGAACTCGCCGCGCAGCGCCTTCTGCAGCTTCAGGTCCTGCGTCGTGAGCTTCTGCGGGCCGCCCCGAGGGGGCACGCCGCCCACCCGTTCGGCGGGTGCGAGCGGCTGTTCGTACTGGGTGGGGGCCGTCTTCAGGGTGAAGGCCGTCGTGCCGATCAGCATCACGCAGAAGCAGATCGCCGCCCGGGTCCAGAGCTCCGCCTTTCGCTCGCTGCCCCGGCGGACCGCCCCTGCCGGAGGCGGTGCGGGCACCTGTTCGGTACCGGCGAGGGCGAGGGAGCCCAGCCGTTCGTGGATCAGCGCTGACTGCTCGCCGGGCGACGCGGGTCCCGCCAACTCGGGGATCCGCTCGGCGAGCGCGGCCCGGGCGTTCATCAGCCTGCTCGCCGCGGCGGGAGTGCTCGCCTCGGTCTCCGCCGCCGTCTCCGGCAGGTCCAGCCCCACACCGTCGTAGAGCAGCAGGGTCCGGCGGTACGAGGGTGGCAGGTCCAGCAGTGCGTCGAGGAGCGCGCCGCGCCCCGGATCGTCGGGACGCGGATCGGCACGGCGGTGCGTGCGGCGCAGCCGGTGCCAGGGCGACATCGCGTACTCGTACGCCGCCGCCCGCACCCAGCCCGCCGGGTCACGGTCCCTTGCGACCTCGGGCCAGCGGTGCCAGGCGAGCTGGAAGGCGTGGTCGACGGCTTCCCGGGACAGTTGCGGACGCCCGGTCAGCAGATAGGTCTGGCCGACGAGACCGGGCGCGGTGCGCGCGTACAGGGCGTCGAACGCCTCCTCGGCCGTCGGACCGCCGGGGGCCGGAGCGGCGGGTGCCGCCGGGGCGGTCCCGCCAGGCCCGGCAGGTGAGGACGCGGAACCGGAACCGGCCGGTACGGGGACGGGCCCGACCGGTACGGAAACGGGCTCGACCGGTACGGAGGTGGTACCGGCGGGGACGGGCTCGGCCGGTACGGAGGTGGTACCGGCGGGGACGGGCTCGGCCGGTACGGGGGTGGTGGTCCCGGCGCCTGGGGTGGCGCCGGTGCCGGGCTCGGTCGGGGACATCGTGGTGCTCCCGGTGGCTTCGACGGAGGGGGTTGCCGCGTCCGGCACCGCCGTGCGGGACGTGGCGGAGCCGATCAGCCTGGCGTACGCCGTGCGGCGGCGCCCCCGCGGGCTGGTGCGCCCTGTTTCCCAGGCGCGGACGGTGGCGGGGGTCACGCCCACGGCCGCCGCGACCTGTTCCTCACTCAGTGCCCGGGCCTCGCGCAGCCTGCGGCGCTCCTTGGGAGAGGGCAGCGGGGCGGCGGAGGGCGGACCGGTGGCGCTCCGTGTCATGTGCGGCCCCCGGCGGCACTGCACTGGGTGAAAAAGTACATAAGCGTATATTGAGCGACACAGCGGCCATTCGCCCGTTACACGAAATAAGCGCGTGTCGTTGGGAGCATGGCCCGGTGACCCAAGTGACCGAGCGCAGCCCGATGTTGCCGGCCGAGCGGAGCAGGTCCGCCGTGCTGGCCTCCGCCTTCGTACGCGGGACGATCGCGGCGGGGCTCGGGCTCGGCTCGCTCGCCGTGCTGGTCATGCTGCTGTGGATCAGCTCCCCGTACCCCGACAGCGGCCCGGGCGGCGCCCTGCACGTCGCGGCCGGGCTCTGGCTCCTCGCGCACGGCGCCGAGCTCGTGAGATCCGACACCCTCGGCGGGCACCCGGCCCCCGTGGCCACCGTCCCACTGCTGCTCGTCGTCCTGCCGGTGTGGCTGGTGCACCGAGCCGCCCGGGATTCCGCGGAGACCGACGAGGACCTCGTGGGCAGGCACTCGGCGGTCGGGGCGTGCTGCGCGGTGAGCGCCGGATACCTGCTGGTGGTGATGGCCACGGCGGCGTACGCGCAGGGCGGCGGGCTGCCTGCCGAGCGCACCACGCTCGCCTTTCCGCTCGCCGCCGTGGTGACCGGCGCGGCGGCGGCCGGGGTGTGGACGGCGCGCGGGCGCCCGCCGGGCCCGCTGCTGGCCTGGGCACCACTCGCGCTGCAGGAGGCCGCCGCCCGCGCCCGGTTCAGGGCCGGGGCGCAGACGGCCCTGCGGTCGGCGGTGGCCGGGGTGACGGTGCTGCTCGGCGGCGGGGCGCTCCTCGTCGCCGTGGCACTCGTCTGGCACGCCGGGCCGGCCCGGGAGTCGTTCCTGGCGCTGTCGGGCCACTGGGCGGGCCGGATCTCCGTACTGCTGCTGGCACTGGCGCTCGTGCCGAACGCGGCGATGTGGGGCGCCGCCTACGGGCTCGGGCCCGGCTTCTCCCTCGGTACGGCCTCCACGGTCACCCCGCTGGCCTTCGCCGGACAGCCGGCACTGCCGGACTTCCCGCTGCTCCACGCGGTCCCGTCCCAGGGCCCGGGGACGGTGGCCAACTGGGCGGCCGTGGCGGTGCCGGTCGTCGCCGGGCTGACCGTGGCCCGCTTCGCCGCCCGTGGGGCCGCTCCCGTCCGTGGGGAGCGGGACGAGGCCTGGGGCGTCGGGGGTACGGCGCTGGTGGCGGCACTCGCGGCGGTCGGCTGCGGCGTGGGCGCGGCGGTGCTCGCGGCCGCGTCGGGCGGCCCGCTGGGGACGGGGGCGCTGGCGAAGTTCGGACCGGTGTGGTGGCTGGTGGGTCCTGCCGCGCTCGCCTGGACGGCCGTGATCGGTGTCCCCGTGGCGCTGTTGCTCAGGGCGTGGCGGCTGCGGGAGACCCGATGGGGCTGGCGGCGGGACCTCACGGGGAATCAGCCAGCGGGGGATGCGGGGGAGAAGGCGGAGAGCGGGACGGAGAGCGGGACGGAGAGCAGGGCGGAGAGGAAGGAGCGGAGGAGGACGGAGAAGGCGCAGAAGGCCCAGAAGCGGGCCCGGGAGAAGGACCGGGCGGCTCCGGAGAAGCAGGCGCCGGGTGTGGACGCCGAACCGTACGAATTCCTGTCGGCCGACTCCTGGCACGAGGAGGGCGCGAGGAAGGCCCGCTGGGCCACGCTCCGGAAGGCATCCGGCGGACTGATGGCGGACTTCGCGGCGGACGGTGACGACGGAACGGATCAGGGCCCCGGAAGCGAACCGACGGGTGGAGGCCCACCGGCGGACGGAAGCCCTCCGGGCCCCGGAACGTGGTCCGGCCGGGTTCCGGATGCCCAGGGGCACCGCAACCCGGCCGGGAAGAACGAGGCCTGACGGCCGCTCCGGAACTACTTCTTCACGCCGAAGAAGGGCTCCAGCGGGTCGGGCAGCAGGTCGTTGCAGGTCAGGGCGCCGGACTTGGTGAGCGCGTCGTTCACGCACGTGTAGTAGTCGCGGTAGACCAGCTGGACCGTGAAGCTCGTGGCGACGATCGTCAGCGCGAGCAGAGCGGTCACCAGCCCGCTCACGGCCGCCGTGGTCTGCTGCCGGCCGCTGATCTGCCCGGTGGCGGGAGCGGCCCCGGAAGCTCCGCCGGGGGCGGCTCCCGGAGCGGTCCCGGACGGCGCGGTGGCGGCGGGCGTACGGTCCGGGGCCCCGCCGGACCCTGTGGCGTCAGGCGTCCCGGCCTTCCGCGGTCCCGTACGCAGCGCGCTGATCGACCAGTACACGGCGAGGGCGCCGAGGAGCAGCGCGATCTCGGGGAAGTCGAAGAGGGCGAAGAAGAACGCCCACATGCCGCCCAGCACCGCGTAGCGCGCGCGCCGCTGAGCGGGGTCGGTGGGATCCCAGCGCACCCCGCCGGGACTGCCGTCGGGGCCGCCCTTGCCGCCCTGCCCCCCGGTACCCCCGGGACGGCTGCCGAAGCCGCCGTTCTGCCGGCCCGGCTGCTTGTCGCTCCACCGGCTGCCCCAGGCGGGCCGGTCGTCGGGCGGGCCGCCCTGACCGCCGTCGCCCTGGTTCCCCGCCCCCGGGGACGGGTGGCGGGGCTGCCAGGGCTGGTCGGGCCGGTCCTCGGGCGGCGCGGCGAACGGATTGTCGTCCGAGGGCGCGGAGGAGTCCGGTGTGGCCGGAGAGGAGTCGGGTGCCGAGGAGGAGTCCGGTGACGGGGTGGAACCCGAAGGGGAGGAGTCCGGCGACGAGGGCCGGCGTTCCCGCATCAGCGCGGAAGTCCGCTCGGGCAGCGGGTGGCCAAAGGCGGTGCGGAGGCGGTCCGGCATGTGGTGAACGTCTTCCCCATCTCGTCATGTCCGCCCTGAGGACGGTTGCCTGTCACCTGACGCTACCTCCCGGCCGCGCCCCCGTCCCGTGGGGGCCGCCGGGTGTGCCGGTATCGTTGCTGACGGTCGGCCCGTTCGTAGAGTTCCCCGTATCCGGGGGCGAGCGTCTTTCGTACGACCATACAAACGCATCTTCGGTACGACGCACCTGCCTTACCACGCGAGAAAGGGCCCTGCTGTGGCCTCGCCCCCCTCCGCCGCTCCGGCCCGTCTGGTCGTGCTGGTATCCGGCTCCGGCACGAATCTGCAAGCGCTGCTCGACGCGATCGGTGACGATCCCGAGAGCTACGGCGCCCAGGTCGTCGCGGTCGGCGCCGACCGCGACGGCACCGTCGGACTCCAGCGCGCCGAGCGTGCCGGGCTTCCCACCTTCGTGTGCAAGCTCGGCGCCCACGCGAGCCGCGCCGAGTGGGACGCCGCGCTCACCGCCGCCGTGGCGGAGCACCGCCCGGACCTCGTCGTGTCCGCGGGATTCATGAAGATCGTGGGCAAGGACTTCCTCGCGGGGTTCGGCGGCCGGATCGTCAACACCCACCCCGCCCTGCTGCCCAGCTTTCCCGGTGCCCACGGGGTGCGCGACGCGCTCGCGTACGGCGTGAAGGTCACCGGGTGCACCGTCCACTTCGTCGACGACGGCGTCGACACCGGTCCGATCATCGCGCAGGGCGTGGTCAAGGTGACCGAAGAGGACACGGCGGAGGGCGAAGCCGCTCTCCACGAACGCATCAAGAAAGTCGAGCGCAAGCTGCTCGTCGAGGCCGTAGGGCGGCTCGCCCGCGACGGCTATCGCATTGAGGGACGAAAGGTTCATCTCGGTCATGTCGGTGAATAAGCCCATCCGCCGCGCCCTGGTCAGTGTCTACGACAAGACGGGGCTCGAAGACCTCGCCCGCGGTCTGCACGAGGCGGGTGTCGAGCTGGTCTCCACCGGCTCCACCGCCGGGAGGATCGCCGCCGCCGGGGTGCCGGTCACCAAGGTCGAGGAGCTCACCGGCTTCCCCGAGTGCCTCGACGGCCGTGTCAAGACGCTTCACCCCCGGGTGCACGCCGGCATCCTCGCCGACCTGCGCCTGGACGCACACCGCGAGCAGCTCGCCGAGCTCGGCGTGGAGCCGTTCGACCTCGTGGTCGTCAACCTGTACCCGTTCAAGGAGACCGTCGCCTCCGGCGCCTCCGACGACGAGTGCGTGGAGCAGATCGACATCGGCGGCCCCTCGATGGTCCGCGCCGCCGCCAAGAACCACCCGTCCGTGGCCGTCGTGACGAGCCCGGAGCGTTACGCCGACGTCCTGGCCGCGGTCACGGTCGGCGGTTTCGACCTGACCGCCCGCAAGCGGCTCGCCGCCGAGGCCTTCCAGCACACCGCCGCGTACGACGTGGCCGTCGCCTCCTGGTTCGCGGACGGCTACGCCCCCGCCGACGACTCGGGCTTCCCCGACTTCTCCGGTGCGACCTTCGCGCGCAAGAACGTCCTGCGCTACGGCGAGAACCCGCACCAGCCCGCGGCCCTCTACACCTCCGGCGCGGGCGGCCTCGCCGAGGCCGAGCAGCTGCACGGCAAGGAGATGTCCTACAACAACTACACGGACACCGACGCCGCGCGCCGTGCCGCCTACGACCACGCCGAGCCCTGCGTCGCGATCATCAAGCACGCCAACCCGTGCGGCATCGCGATCGCGGACGACGTCGCGACGGCGCACCGCAACGCGCACGCCTGCGACCCGCTGTCGGCCTTCGGCGGAGTCATCGCCGTCAACCGTCCGGTGACCGTCGAGATGGCCGAGCAGGTCGCGGAGATCTTCACCGAGGTCATCGTCGCCCCGGCGTACGAGGACGGCGCGGTCGAGGTCCTCGCCCGCAAGAAGAACATCCGGGTGCTGCGCTGCCCCGACGCCCCGGCCTCCACGGTCGAGGTCAAGCCGATCGACGGCGGTGCGCTCCTCCAGGTCACCGACCGGCTCCAGGCCGACGGCGACGACCCGGCCAACTGGACCCTCGCCACCGGTGAGGCGCTCTCCGCGGAAGAGCTCAAGGAGCTCGCCTTCGCGTGGAAGGCCTGCCGCGCGGTCAAGTCCAACGCGATCCTGCTCGCCAAGGACGGCGCCTCCGTCGGCGTCGGCATGGGCCAGGTCAACCGGGTCGACTCCGCCAAGCTCGCCGTCGAGCGGGCCGGTGAGGAGCGGGCACGCGGGGCGTACGCCGCGTCGGACGCCTTCTTCCCGTTCCCCGACGGCCTGGAGATCCTCACCGCGGCCGGTATCAAGGCCGTGGCCCAGCCGGGCGGCTCGGTCCGCGACGAGCTCGTCGTCGAGGCCGCGAAGAAGGCGGGCGTGACCATGTACTTCACCGGTACGCGCCACTTCTTCCACTGAGCATCCGCAGTGGTCCGCCGCGGGCCGCACCCACTCCGGGTGCGGCCCGCGGCGCGTCTGCCCGTGGTACTCCGGCCCGTGGCGCGTCGGCCGCCCCCGCGCCCCACCGTACGGAAATCCGTCGCCCCTCTGTTCTAATGAATGGCCTTTGCCGGGCCGCGGCCTGCGGGACCGGTGCGGCCCGGCAGTGACCAGTGAGGGAATTGTGTTGCGGGGGCATCGTTGCTTGAGCTGAACCAGAGCGAGACGGTCGGCGGGTCCGGTGACGGTCCCGGGGACGGGAACGCGAGCGAAGACGGGAACAGGGGCGAGGACGCGCAGCCGGGGACGGCCGCCGGCCTTGTGCACCCGGCACCGCTGCGTCCGTACCTGGTCGTCGCCGTCCTCCTGTGCGCGCTCTACTTCCTGTACGCCTACCTGCGCTACAGCCACTTCCAGTCGCCCTCCTGGGACCTGGGGATCTTCGAGCAGGAGGTCCGCGCCTACGCCGGGCTGAACGCCCCGGTCGTCGACATCAAGGGTCCCGGCTATCTGATCCTCGGCGACCACTTCAGCCCCCTGGTCGCGCTCCTGGTCCCGCTCTACTGGATCTGGCCGTCCGCCGTCGCCCTGCTCTTCGCGCAGGCCGCCCTGTTCGCCGCCTCCGCCGTCATCGTCGGGCGTACCGTCCAGCAGCTCCTCGGCGGTCGTTGCGGCCTCTGCGTCACCGTCGCGTACGGGCTCTCCTGGGGCCTCCAGGAGGCGGTGAAGGCCGACTTCCACGAGATAGCGTTCGCCGTACCGCTGATCGCCCTCGTCTGCCGGGCCCTGCTCATGGAGCGGTGGCGGGCCGTCGTCCTCTGGGCGCTCCCGCTGGTCCTGGTCAAGGAGGACCTCGGCGTCACCGTCGCGGTCGTCGGCGCCCTCCTCGCCCTACGCGGACGGCGCGTCCAGGGCTTCCTGCTCGCGGCCTTCGGAGTGTTCGCGTTCGCACTCACGGTCCTCGTCCTCATACCCGCCGCCAGCAGCGCGGGGACGTACGACTACTGGAAGAAGATCGACAAGAACGGTGAGCAGGAGGTCTCCCTGCTCGACTCCGTCCTGGGCGCGCTCGGCTCCTCCGTCAAGATCGAGATGCTGGTCTTCCTGGTCGGCATCACCGCCTTCATGGCACTGCGCTCCCCGCTGCTCCTGCTCGTCGTTCCCACCATCGGCTGGCGCCTGCTCTCCCAGGACTCCAACCACTGGGGCATGGTCTGGCACTACAGCGCGATCCTCATGCCCGTGGTCTTCCTGGCCATGGCCGACGGCATCCGCCGCAGCCGCTCCTCGGAACGGCCCTGGCTCGTCTCGTACGCGAACGTCGCCGTCCCCGTCGCCACCGCCGTCGCCGTGGCCCTCACCCAGCACCTCCCGCTGCGCGAACTGCTGCGCCCGGAGACGTACAGCGCCGACGCCCGCACCGAGGCGGCCGAGGAGGCGCTGGACGCCATCCCCGTGGGTGCGCGCGTCGAGACCGACATCACGCTCATGGCACACCTGACCGGCGACCGCACGGTCTACTGGATCGGCGGGGCCCCGGGCACCGCGCCCGATGTCGTCGCGATCAACCTGGACTTCGGCTGGTCGCGGCCGATCGACGACCCGGTGCGGTACGCCGAACAGCTCCACCCCGAGGCGCGCTACCGGCTCAAGCACCGGGCGGGGTCCTTCGTCGTGATGGAACGGACGACCCCGGCACCCGGAAAAGGCTGAAGGCCGCACACCCGCGCAGTCGCGGGTGTCACGGCCTTCGTGCGGTCACGGCGCGTGCCGGTCGCGCCCGCCCGGGGGCGTCTCAGTAACGCGGACGCTGGAACCAGGCGGCGCCGTCCTGCCTGGCGCAGAAGACGATGATCATGATGCCCAGCGCGATGCTGATGATGGCGAAGACGTTGGTCGTCAGCAGGCTGATGACGCTGAAGAGCGTCACGAGCGAGCCGTAGACGATCGCCGAGATACGGATACCGTTGCCGCCGGACCGGAACTTCGCCGCGGTCAGGATGGCCCAGAGGGCGATGCCGAGGGTCAGGATGCCGAAGACGACGAAGACGCCGAGGCCGATCGCGGCCATGTCCTGGTCGGTGGAGCTGCCGTAGGCCCCGGACTTGGACAGCTCGTCACTCAGCCAGGCACCACCGATGACCATGATGATCGCGCCGATCACCTGGAAACCACCGAGGACGTAGAGCATGATCCGGGCGGCCTTCACACCGCCCGGCATCTCGACCGGGGCGCCCGGGTAGCCGTAACCACCCTGGACGGGCGGGGCCTGCGGGTAGCCGTAACCCTGCGGCGGGACACCCTGCGGTGCCTGCTGCGGATAGCCGTAGCCCGGCTGCTGCCCGCCCGGCTGCTGCCCGCCCGGCTGCTGGCCGTAGGGGTTGTTGGGGTCGCCGAAGCTCATGGCGAATTTCCTCCGTCTGCACGTGTGGGGACGACGCGGCCCTGGCGGAGGAATGCTGCGCAATCTGAACGGTTGGTCCCCCCGACACTGTCCGCGATGTTGCGCGCCTCATCGTTGCTCTGACTTCGGCTTTCTGTCCAGCCGATTGCCGAGAGTGTTGTGCAAGTGCAACCAAGCGTCCATGTGGCAAGCCGGAATTGGTATGCGGGCGGGGTCATCCGCGAGGATGGGTGTCATGACTGCCCAGATTCTCGATGGCAAGGCCACCGCAGCTGCGATCAAGTCCGATCTGACCGTCCGCGTGGCGGCCCTCAAGGAGCGGGGAGTCACGCCCGGCCTGGGGACCCTGCTCGTCGGCGACGACCCGGGCAGCCGGTGGTACGTGAACGGCAAGCACCGCGACTGTGCCGAGGTCGGGATGGGTTCCATCCAGCGCGAACTCCCCGCCACCGCCACCCAGGAGGAGATCGAGGACGTCGTACGGGAGCTCAACGCCAACCCCGAGTGCACGGGTTACATCGTGCAGCTTCCCCTTCCCAAGGGGATCGACACCAACCGCGTCCTGGCACTGATGGACCCGGCGAAGGACGCCGACGGGCTGCACCCGATGAGCCTGGGCAAGCTCGTGCTGAACGAGGCCGGCCCGCTGCCCTGCACCCCGCAGGGCGTCGTCACCCTGCTCCGCCGCCACGGTGTGGAGATCAACGGCGCGCACGTCGTCGTCGTCGGCCGCGGCGTCACCATCGGCCGGCCGCTCCCGCTGCTGCTCACCCGCAAGTCCGAGAACGCCACCGTCACCCAGTGCCACACCGGCACCCGTGACCTCTCCGCGCACCTGCGCCAGGCCGACATCATCGTGGCCGCCGCCGGTGTCGCCCACCTGATCAAGCCCGAGGACGTGAAGCCGGGCGCTGCGGTGCTCGACGTCGGCGTCAGCCGGGACGAGAACGGCAAGATCGTCGGTGATGTGCACCCCGGTGTGGCCGAGGTGGCCGCCTGGGTCGCACCGAACCCGGGGGGCGTCGGCCCCATGACCCGCGCCCAGCTGCTGGTCAACGTCGTCGAGGCGGCCGAGCTCGCCGCCGAGGCCTCCGCCCCAGCGGCCGGCTGACCGGGACCGGAAGGAACACGATGGGTGCTGGCACGAGTCCGGCGGACGGTTCGCCCGCCCCCGGTGCGACAGAGGACGCCGGACCCGCCACGGGGTCCGAGGAGAAGGCCGCCACGGCTACGTCCACGGCCGGTGAGCCCGACGCCACGGCCGGTGAGCCCGATGCCACGTCCGACGGGCCGAGCGGGGAAGGTGCGGGCAGCGGCTCCACCAGGGCCCGGTCGCGCCGTTTCTCACTGACCCACGACACCGCCCGCCCCGAGGGCGGCGGCCGGGCGGCACCGGGCGACGCGCCCGCCCCCGCACGGCAGTGGCCGCTGCTCACGGTGCTCTGCACCGCCGGGGCCGGGCTGCTGATCGTGGGTACCGACCCCTTCACCGAGGCCTTCCGGATCGGGGCGATGCTGATCGGTGTGGCCCTCCTCGTGGGAGCCGTGCTGCGCTGGATCGTCCCCTCCGTCGGCATGCTGGCCGTGCGGTCCCGGTTCACCGATCTCGTCACGTACGGCCTCATGGGCGTGCTGATCGTGCTGCTCGCGCTGATGGCGCAGCCCAAGCCGTGGCTGCATGTCCCGATCCTTCAGGACGTCGTCCACTTCACGATCCGCTAGGACCCGGCCCCACGCGGCGGGTCGCGGTGGTGTCCGTCCCCTCCCCCGAGAAGGGACGGACACCGGACGGCGCGTCCCGGTGCCAGAAGCACCGTGACGAGGCGACGTGAGCGGCCTTGCCCCGTCCTGCCTCCAGCGTCATGTACATGCGGTACCTGGATCAAGGTATGCCTGGCGCCTGTGGCACGGAAGTGACCATTCCGCCACCGTGTGATCGCCTGGCGACGATGTGCGACGACCGGCGCGCGCGGCGCGCGTGGTACGCACCGAATGTCCCTGTGCGCCACTTTGTCCGGAACTGACCCCTGCCTCCGTGCATTCTTCCGGGTAGTCCTGGCCGTGCACGGCCACCACGGGACACAACACAGCCGGGGGAGACAATCGGGGAGGCAATGCCTCGCCGGAAGGCGTTACCCGCGGGGCCGCACGGGCGCGCAGCACCCAGGCCGCCCCGGGCGACCCCGTACGGAGCGGTGCGGACCCCGTACGGATCGGTGCGGGAGGAGAGCCCGGGCAGGACGGCACGGTGGACGCCGACGCGGACACGTACACCCCGATGGCCGCGGTGCGGGAGGCGTCCGACGCGAAGGCCCGCGCGACACTCGCCGCCGGGACGACCGGCCGCACCACGGCGGGGTGAGGGGACGGTCAGGAACGCGGTGCGTGACCGGCTGTGCGCGGTCCCACAGGGGGGGCGGGCGGCCGGGAACGTGCGGGTCGGATAGCCTGACCGCTGGATATCTCTTCACGTCAAGATTCAGAGGTATCCCACACCAGGGGCAGGAAACCCCCACCGCCAGCTGTCTAACGGAGATCGCCATGACCCGCACTCCCGTGAATGTCACCGTGACCGGCGCAGCCGGCCAGATCGGCTACGCGCTGCTCTTCCGCATCGCCTCCGGCCACCTGCTCGGCCCGGACGTGCCGGTCAACCTGCGACTCCTCGAGATCCCGCAGGGCCTGAAGGCCGCCGAGGGCACCGCGATGGAGCTCGACGACTGCGCCTTCCCGCTGCTGCGCGACATCGAGATCACGGCCGACGCCAACGTGGGCTTCGCCGGCGCGAACGTCGCCCTCCTGGTCGGCGCACGCCCGCGCACGAAGGGCATGGAGCGCGGTGACCTGCTCTCCGCCAACGGTGGCATCTTCAAGCCGCAGGGCAAGGCCATCAACGACAACGCCGCGGACGACATCAAGGTCCTCGTCGTCGGCAACCCGGCCAACACCAACGCGCTCATCGCGCAGGCCGCCGCCCCGGACGTACCGGCCGAGCGCTTCACCGCGATGACCCGCCTGGACCACAACCGCGCGATCTCGCAGCTGGCCGCCAAGACCGGGGCCGCCGTCTCCGACATCAAGCGGCTGACCATCTGGGGCAACCACTCGGCGACCCAGTACCCGGACATCTTCCACGCGGAGATCGCCGGGAAGAACGCCGCCGAGCTCGTCGACGACGAGGCATGGCTGGCCGACACCTTCATCCCGACCGTCGCCAAGCGCGGCGCCGCGATCATCGAGGCCCGTGGCGCCTCGTCGGCGGCCTCGGCCGCCAACGCCGCCATCGACCACGTGCACACCTGGGTCAACGGCACCGCCGAGGGCGACTGGACCTCGATGGGTATCCCGTCGGACGGCTCCTACGGCGTCCCCGAGGGCATCATCTCCTCCTTCCCGGTCACCACGAAGGACGGCACGTACGAGATCGTCCAGGGCCTGGACATCAACGCCTTCTCCCGTGCGCGCATCGACGCGTCGGTGCAGGAGCTCACCGAGGAGCGCGACGCGGTCCGCGAGCTCGGCCTGATCTGATCCGACACGCCCGAAGGGGCGCCCCCGCGCGGCACACGCCGCAGGGGGCGCCCCTTCGGGCGTACGGGCTCAGTCGCCGCGCAGCCGTTGGGCGAGCCCACGCACGGCGTCCGCGGCCCTGCGCTGCAGCAGCGGTCCGAAGGTGACCCGGGCCGCGCCCAGCCCGCCGAGGCGGCGGGCGTCGGACGGGCCGTCGGGTGTGCCGTTGGCGTTGAGCGGGACCGGCAGGGCGGCGGACAGCCGGGGCAGATCGGTGGCCGGGGCCGTGATCGGGTAGACGCAGTCCGCGCCCGCCGCCGCGTAGAGCCGGCCGCGGGCGATCGTCTCGCCGACGACGTCCGTGCCGGCCGGGACGCCCCGGATGTACGTGTCGACGCGGGCGTTGACGAAGAGGCGCCCGCCCGCGGCCGCGCGCACCGCGGCGAGCCGGTCGGCCTGCCGGTGTGGTTCGACGAGGACCCCGTCGGCCGAGTCCTCCAGATTGCAGCCCACCGCCCCCGCCTCCAGAAGGCGCTCCACGAGCTCCTCCGGGGCCAGCCCGTACCCGCCCTCGACGTCGGCCGACACGGGCACGGACACGGCACGCGCGATCCTGGCCACCGCCGCGAACATCGCGGCGGCGGGCGTGTGCCCGTCCTCATGGCCGAGGGAGGCCGCGACCCCGGCGCTCGGCGTCGCCAGCGCGGGGAATCCGGCGTCCTCGAAGGCGCGGGCACTCGCCGCGTCCCACGGGCCGGGCAGGACCAGCGGGTCGCCGGGAGGGCGGCCGTGATGCAACGCGCGGAAGACGGACGCGGGCTCGTTCATCGGTGCTCCGGGGTGTGAGGGCATGCGCGGAGACTCAGTGCTTGATGTCGCCGGGCGTGTGGTGGCCGGGTACCTGACGGGTGGCCACCCCGAACCGGTTCCACGCGTTGATCACCGTGATGGCGGCGATCAGCTGGGCGAGCTCCGCCTCCTCGAAGTGCTCCGCGGCCTTCGCGTACACCTCGTCCGGCACGAAACCGTCGGTCAGCACGGTCACGGCCTCCGTCAGCTCGATCGCCGCCAGCTCCCGCTCCGTGTAGAAGTGCCGCGACTCCTCCCAGGCGCTGAGCTGGACGATCCGTTCGACGGACTCGCCCGCGGCGAGCGCGTCCTTGCTGTGCATGTCCAGGCAGAGCGCGCAGCGGTTGATCTGCGAGGCACGGACCTTCACCAGTTCGAGCAGCGTCGGGTCGAGACCCTTACGGGAGGCCGCGTCCAGCCGGACCATGGCCTTGTAGACATCGGGGGCGAGCTGCGCCCACGCGAGACGGGCGGGGTGTTCGGGGGCGTGGCCGGAAGGCGCGGGCGGGTGTTCGTGGGTCGTCATGCCTACGACGCTACGGCGCGGGTGGCGCACCGGTATGGTCCATTTCCATGACGGATTCCTGGGCCGCTTTCGGTGCCGATCTGCATCTCGAACCCGTCGGAACGGGGCTGCGCAGCGGGCTGACGGACGCGCTGAGGGAGGCCGTCCGTACGGGAAGGCTGGCCCCCGGCACCGGGCTGCCCTCGTCGCGGACGCTCGCCGCCGACCTCGGGGTCGCCCGCAACACCGTCGCCGACGCCTACGCCGAGCTGGTCGCCGAGGGCTGGCTCACCGCGCGGCAGGGCTCGGGGACCAGGGTCGCCGAGCGCGCGGCCGTGGCCGCGCCCGCCGCGCGGACACCCTCGTCCAGGCAGGCGCGGGGGCCCGCCCACTCCCTCGTGCCCGGATCGCCGGACCTCTCGTCCTTCCCGCGCGCGGAGTGGCTCAAGGCCGCCAGGCGTGCCCTCACCGCCGCCCCCGACGAGTCCTTCGGCTACGCCGATCCACAGGGCCGGATCGAGTTGCGCACCGTGCTGGCGGAGTACCTGGCGCGGGCGCGCGGGGTGTACGCCGACCCCGGGCACATCGTGATCTGCTCCGGGTTCGTCCACGGGCTGACGCTGATGGGGAAGGTGCTGCGGCGGCGCCGGGTGCGGGAGGCGGCCGTCGAGTCGTACGGTCTCGACATCCACCGGGACCTGCTGGCCGGGACGGGGCTCGGGACCCCGTGCCTGCCCGTCGACGGGCTCGGGGCCGTCACCGGGGAGCTGGGCGGGATGCGGGGTGTGGGCGCGGTGCTGCTGACCCCCGCGCACCAGTTCCCGACCGGTGTCCCGCTCCACCCCGGGCGGCGGACCGCGGTGATCGACTGGGCGCGGTCGGCACAGGGGCTGGTCCTGGAGGACGACTACGACGGGGAGTTCCGCTACGACCGGCAGCCGGTGGGCGCGCTCCAGGCGCTCGATCCGGAACGGGTCGTCTACCTGGGGACGACAAGCAAGTCGCTGGCTCCGGCGCTGCGGCTGGGCTGGATGGTGCTGCCGCAGGACCTGGTCGGGGAGGTGAACGCGGCGAAGGGCGGTACCGACTGGATGTCCGGGGTGCTGGACCAGCTGACGCTCGCGGAGTTCATCGCTTCGGGGGCGTACGACCGCCATGTGCGTTCGATGCGGCTGCGCTACCGGCGCCGCCGCGACCAGCTCGTCGAGGCCCTCGCCGAGCGGGCGCCGGGCTTCCGGGTGAGCGGCATCGCGGCCGGGCTGCACGCCGTGCTCGAACTCCCCGAGGGCACCGAACAGGCGGTCGTCCAGGCGGCGGCCTGGCAGGGACTCGCCCTGCAGGGGCTCACCCGCTTCCGGCATCCCGACGCGGACGGCCGTAACGGTCTGGTGATCGGCTACGGATCTCCGTCCGAGAGCGGGTGGGCGGGGGCCCTGGACGCGCTCTGCCGGGTGCTGCCGTAGGCGCGGACGCCCGTACGCGCGCGCAGTGACGGGCACACCGGGTTTCAGCCAGGATGGGCGGGCATCTAATCTGACTGCGAGTCCGGTGGCTGAACGGCAGCACGGAGCACGACGGGGGAGAACATGGACAGGCGCAGGTTCAGGTCGGGCACCGTGCTGCTCGGCGGCATGGGAGTACTCGCGGCGACGCTCACCGCCTGCGGCTCCGAACCGGACAGGCGGTGCGTGGACCCGGTCACCCAGGAGATCCTGCCGAGCTACGAGTGCAGTGACAGCAGCGGCAGCGGGTCGTACTACTACGGCGGCAGCAGCTCCAACAACCGGGTCTCCGGCGGCAGTTTCAACAAGTCCGCGGTCGAGAGCGGCGGATTCGGTTCCTCCACGTCCAGCGGCGGCTGAGACATCGTGGAGCGCCGCACCGTCGAGCCGCGTCCCGGCTGGCAGGAGACCGTCGAGGAACAGGGGCTCATCTACCCCCTGACCCGCTACCCGGACGGATCGCTGCGCCCGTACTGGGACGAGAGCGCCTACTACGTCTTCTCGCTGCCCGAGGTCGAGGCGCTGGAGGAGGTCGTGGAGGAGCTCCACACCATGTGCCTGGCCGCGGCCGCGCACATCGTCGAGCACGACCGCTTCGCCGACCTGGGCATCACCGAACCCAGGCTTGCGGGACTGATCACCGAGTCCTGGCGCCGCCGCGACGAACTCCCCTCCCTGTACGGCCGTTTCGACCTGCGCTACGACGGCGGCGGCCCGGCGAGGATGCTGGAGTACAACGCCGACACCCCCACCTCGCTGGTGGAGGCCGCCAGTGCTCAGTGGTTCTGGATGGAGGAGCGCTTCCCCGGCGCCGACCAGTGGAACTCCCTGCACGAACGCCTCGTCGCCGCCTGGAAGCGGCAGGCGCCGCTGCTGCCGCCGGGCCCCCTGCACTTCGCCCACTCCGACGGCGACGAGCTGGGCGAGGACCTGATGACGGTCGCCTACCTCCGCGAGACCGCGGCACAGGCCGGGATCGACACCGAGGCACTGTCCGTCGAGAAGATCGGCTGGGACCGGCTGACCGGCCGGTTCGTCGACGAGAAACTCCGCTTCATCCGCAGCTGCTTCAAGCTCTACCCGTGGGAGTGGCTGACGACCGACCGCTTCGGTCCGCACGTCCTGGACACCCTCGACAACGGGGGCGGCACCGGCACCACCTGCTGGATAGAGCCCGCCTGGAAGATGCTCCTGTCCAACAAGGCGCTGCTGGCGATCCTGTGGGAGCTGTACCCCGGGCACCCCAACCTGCTGCCCGCCTACCTCGACGGCCCCAGGGAACTGGCCGCCGAGGGTGGACCGGGCTACGTGTCCAAGCCCCTGCTCGGCCGCGAGGGCGCCGGGGTCGTGCTCCACGAACCGGGCAGCGCACCGGTGCCCCGCGACGAACCCTGCTGCTACCAGGAGCTGGCGCCGCTCCCCGACTTCGCGGGCAACCGGGTCGTGCTCGGCGCCTGGGTGGTCGAGAACGAGGCCGCCGGGCTCGGCATCAGGGAATCGGCCGGCCCGGTCACGGACGAGTACGCCCGCTTCCTGCCCCACGTCATCCTCTGACCGCACGGGCCGGGCGGGCCGGGCGGGCCGTACTGACCGCACGGGCCCGGCCGACCGTACGCGCCCGGGCCGGACCACGCAGGCCAGGCCCGGCCCCGACGGAGAGCCTCAGCCCTCCAGAACTCCGCGCAGCTGGTCCAGGCCCCAGTCCAGGTCCTCCTTGCTGATCACCAGCGGCGGCGCGATCCGGATCGTGGAGCCATGGGTGTCCTTCACCAGCACACCGCGGTCCATCAGCTTCTCCGAGATCTCCCGGCCCGTCCCGAGCTCCGGGGCGATGTCGACCCCGGCCCACAGCCCCCGGCCCCGTACGGCCCGGACGGCGCCCCCGCCGGTCAGCAGCCCCAGCTCGCGGTGGAGATGGTCGCCCAGCTCCGCCGCCCGCTGCTGGAACTCACCGGTGCGCAGCATCGCGATCACCTCGAGCGCCACGGCGCACGCCAGCGGATTCCCGCCGAACGTGGACCCGTGCTCGCCGGGGCGGTGGACTCCCAGCACGGCGGCCGACGAGACCACGGCCGACACCGGCACGACACCGCCGCCCAGCGCCTTGCCCAGCACGTACATGTCGGGCACGACGCCCTCGTGCTCCAGCGCGAAGGTCCTGCCGGTCCGGCCGAGCCCCGACTGGATCTCGTCCGCGACGAACAGCACGTTCCGCTCCCGGGTCAGCTCCCGTACCCCGGCGAGATAACCCGCCGGCGGCACCAGTACCCCCGCCTCGCCCTGGATCGGCTCCATCAGGACCGCCACGGTGTTCTCCGTCATCGCGGCGGCGAGCGCGGTCAGGTCCCCGTACGGCACGATCTCGAACCCGGGCGTGTACGGGCCGAAGTCGGCCCGCGCCTCCGGGTCCGTGGAGAAGCTGATGATCGTGGTCGTCCGGCCGTGGAAGTTGTCGGCGGCCACGATGATCTTGGCCATGCCGTCCGGGACGCCCTTGACGCGGTAACCCCACTTCCGGGCGGTCTTCACCGCCGTCTCCACGGCCTCCGCCCCGGTGTTCATGGGCAGGACCATCTCCATGCCGCACAGCTCCGCGAGCTGCGTACAGAAGTCGGCGAACCGGTCGTGGTGGAAGGCGCGCGAGGTCAGCGTCACACGCTCCAGCTGGGCCTTGGCGGCGTCGATGAGACGCCGGTTGCCATGGCCGAAATTGAGCGCCGAGTAGCCGGCGAGCATGTCCAGGTAGCGGCGGCCCTCGACATCGGTCATCCAGGCGCCGTCCGCCGAGGCGACGACGACCGGCAGGGGGTGGTAGTTGTGCGCACTGTGCGCCTCGGCGGAGGCGATGGCGTTCTCCGTGGTCGACACGGGATCTCCGTTCGTCGTGCGGCGTGGGCGGGGTGTGCCCACTTTGTATCGTCGGTCGCATCGGGGACGAGGAAACCTCCGCAGCGCGGCGCGCCCCCTCGTGCGCCCCTGTCGTGTTTTCCGTCCCGCCCGCCGCGTTCCGCCGCCGGCGGGCATCCGTGCGCCCCCGGTTCTCGCCGCACCGGCTGCCGGAGATCCCCGCCGTACCTGAGACAATGGGTCCATGGCCTCTGATCGACCCCGTGTGCTCTCCGGAATCCAGCCCACCGCAGGCTCGTTCCACCTCGGCAACTACCTCGGCGCGGTGCGCCAGTGGGTGGCGCTGCAGGAGTCCCACGACGCCTTCTACATGGTGGTGGACCTGCACGCGATCACCGTCCCGCAGGACCCCGCGGAGCTGCGCGCGAACACCCGGCTCGCCGTCGCCCAGCTGCTGGCGGCGGGTCTCGACCCCGAGCGCTGCACGCTGTTCGTCCAGAGTCATGTCCCCGAACACGCCCAGCTCGGCTGGATCATGAACTGCCTCACCGGTTTCGGCGAGGCGTCCCGCATGACGCAGTTCAAGGACAAGTCCGCCAAGCAGGGCGCCGACCGCGCGACCGTCGGCCTCTTCACCTACCCGGTGCTGCAGGTCGCCGACATCCTGCTGTACCAGGCCGACCAGGTCCCGGTGGGCGAGGACCAGCGCCAGCACATCGAGCTCACGCGTGACCTCGCCGAGCGCTTCAACGGCCGCTACGGACAGACGTTCACCGTCCCGGCGCCGTACATCCTCAAGGAGACGGGCAAGATCTTCGACCTCCAGGACCCGGCGGTCAAGATGAGCAAGTCGGCGTCCACGCCGAAGGGTCTCGTCAACCTCCTGGACGACCCGAAGGCCACCGCCAAGAAGGTCAGGAGCGCGGTCACCGACACGGACACCGTGATCCGCTTCGACGCGGAGAAGAAGCCCGGCGTCAGCAACCTCCTGGGCATCTACTCCACGCTCACCGGCTTGGCGATCACGGATCTGGAACAGAAGTACGAGGGCCAGGGCTACGGTGCGCTCAAGACCGACCTCGCCGAGGTCATGGTGGAGTTCGTCACCCCGTTCCGCACCCGTACGCAGGAATACCTGGACGACCCGGAGACGCTCGACTCGCTCCTGGCCAAGGGGGCGGAGAAGGCCAGGGCCGTCGCCGCGGAGACGCTGGCGCAGACCTACGACCGCATGGGACTTCTGCCCGCGAAGCACTGAGTCCAAGGACCCTGGCGAGATCATGGCCCCAGGGGTCACACTGGCGTCGGCACGCGTGTCGGCACGACCGAAAACCGACCGTCGACGATTGAGGAGAACGATGTGGGGACCGTAACGCTTGGCGTTTCGATCGCGGTCCCGGAGCCCTACGGGAGCCTGCTCCAGGAGCGGCGCGCGAGCTTCGGGGACCCTGCCGCGTACGGCATTCCCACCCATGTCACCCTTCTCCCGCCGACCGAGGCCGAGGCGGCCGCGCTGCCGGCGATCGAGGCGCACCTCGCCCAGATCGCCACGGCCGGCCGCCCCTTCCCGATGCGGCTGTCCGGGACGGGCACCTTCCGGCCGCTGTCGCCGGTCGTCTTCGTCCAGGTCGTCGAGGGCGCCTCGGCCTGTTCCTGGCTCCAGAAGCGGGTCCGGGAGGCCTCCGGGCCCCTGGTCCGCGAGCTCCAGTTCCCGTACCACCCGCACGTGACCGTGGCGCACGGTATCGCCGAGGAGGCGATGGACCGCGCCTACGAGGAGCTCTCCTCCTACGAGGCGGCCTGGACCTGCGGATCCTTCGCGCTGTACGAGCAGGGCGCGGACAGCGTCTGGCGCAAGATCAACGAGTTCCCGTTCCGGGCGGGCGGCGGCACACCCGCCGTACCCGTCCAGGGCGGCTGCTCCGTCGACCAGCCGTCCCTGCGGTCCTGACCCCCGTGCGGCCCCGGCCCTACCGCACCGGAAGCCGCCGGAACAGCGGACGCGGCACGTGCCGCAGGGCCGACATCACCACCCGCAGGGCGCCGGGCACCCACACCGTCTCCGAGCGCCGCCGCAGGCCCGTCACGATCGCGTCCGCGACCGCGCCCGGGGTCGTCGCGAGCGGCGCCTCCTCGCGCCCGGTCGTCATCCTCGACCGTACGAAGCCGGGGCGCACGACCATGACGTGCACCCCCGTGCCGTGCAGCGCGTCCCCGAGCCCCTGGGCGAAGGCGTCCAGGCCCGCCTTGCTGGAGCCGTAGATGAAGTCGGCCCGGCGCGCGCGCTCCCCGGCCACCGAGGAGAGCACCACCAGCGATCCATGACCCTGCGCCTGGAGTGCGCCGGCGCACACGAGCCCGGCGGAGACCGCCCCCGTGTAGTTGGTCTGGGCGACCCGGACCGCGGAGAGCGGTTCCTCCTCGTCGCGCGCCTGGTCGCCCAGGATGCCGAAGGCCAGCAGCACCATGTCGATGTCGCCCTCGGTGAAGAGTTTCCCGAGCACCTCCTCGTGCGACGCGGAGTCCAGCGCGTCGAAGGTGACGGTGCGGACGTCGGCGCCCAGCCCGCGCAGCTCGGCGGCGGCCCGGTCCAGGGCGGGGGAGGGCCGCCCGGCCAGCCGGACCGTGCGCGTGCGGCGGGCGATCAGCCGGCGCGCGGTGGCCAGTCCGATCTCCGAGGTGCCGCCGAGGACGAGCAGGGACTGCGGGGCACCGAAGGCGTCCTTCACAGGGGAACTCCTAGTGACGATGACAGAGCGGGGGTGCGGGTTCAGAGCGAGAGGCGGCGGGACAGGTCGGACCGGAAGGCCCCGGCGGGGTCCAGCTCCCGGCGCAGGGCACGGAAGTCGGGCAGCCGCGGGTACATCGTGGCGAGTACGTCGGGCCGCAGCCGGGCGTCCTTCGCCAGGCAGACCCGGCCGCCGGCCGCGGCCACCTCCTCGTCGAGACCGTCCAGCAGCCGTGCCAGACCGGGCAGTCCGGCGGGCAGCCCGAAGGAGAGGGTCCAGCCGGGCGTGGGGAACGAGAGCCAGCCAGTACCGCCCTCGCCGAACCGTTTGAGCACGGCGTGCACGGCCGGGCAGCGACGCACGGAGAGCTGTCGGACGATGCGGTACAGCGTCTCCCCGTGCCTGTCCCCGACGGCGAACTGGTACCGCACGAAGCCCTCCCGGCCGTAGACGCGGTTCCAGTGCGCGAGGGCGTCCATGGGGTGGAAGAACGAGGAGATCCTCTGGAGCTCCCCGGTGCGGGACGCGGGAGCGCTGCGATGACGGAGCTCGTTGAGGAGCGTCGCGGAGGCACGTCCGAGCAGCCCCCGCGGCAGGAACGCGGGAGTGGCCGGCAGCTGGAGGGGACGGAACGCGAGCGGTGTGCGCCGGGCGTGCGCGGGGAGCGCGTTCAGGGGTGCGTGCTCCCCCCGGGTGAGTACGGCACGTCCCGTGGCCCTTCCCCGCGCGAGCAGATCGACCCGGGCCGCCGCGTACGGCGCGCTGCTGGCGGTCGCGGTGAGACGGGCCATCGCCTCGTCCAGATCGGCCACCCGCTCGGTGTCCACCGACATCAGTGTGGTGGCCACGGGCCGGAGGGCGAGGGTGGCGGAGAGGATGACCCCGGTCAGCCCCAGACCGCCCGCCGTCGCGTCGAACAGATCGGTGCCCGGCAGCACCGTACGCACCTCACCCCCGGCGGTCAGCAGCTCCAGGGCCCGCACGTGGCGGGCGAAGGAGCCCGCGCTCAGGTGGTTCCTGCCGTGGATGTCGGAGCCGATCGCCCCGCCGACGGTGACATAGCGGGTGGCCGGCGTGACGGGGAGGAACCAGCCGAGCGGCAGCAGCACCCCCATCAGGCGGTGCAGGCTCACCCCCGCGTCGCAGACGACCGTGCCCGTGACGGCGTCGACCGACCGGATCCGGTCCAGCGCGGTCATGTCGACCACCGAACCGCCCGCGTTCTGCGCGGCGTCGCCGTGGGCGCGGCCCAGCCCACGCGCGACCACCCCGCGCGGCCCGCAGCCGCGCACGGCGACCACGGCCTCTTCGTACGTGCGGGGGCGGAACCGCAGCGCGGTCGTCGGGGCGGTGCGGCCCCAGCCGGTCATGGACACCGTGTCGACAGACATGACGTGACCGTATAGCCCGGGAAAACCCATTTGAGGGATTTGTTACAACACTCACCGAAATGGGTGATCAGCGAGTCGGGAAGCGCCGGACGTCGGTTTTCGGGGCCCGGAAGGGTACGCGTACGTCATGGACTGGCTGAAGAGACTTCCCGTCATCGGGCCGCTCGTCGCACGGCTGATGGAGACGCACGCCTGGCGCTCCTACGAGACGTTGGAGCGGGCCCACTGGGCCAGGCTCGCCGCGGCGATCACCTTCCTCAGCTTCCTCGCGCTCTTCCCGCTCATCGCGGTGGGCGCGGCGGTCGGTGCCGCCCTGCTCTCCACCGAACAGCTGGGCAAGATCGAGGACAAGCTCGCCGAGCAGGTCCCCGGGATCTCGGACCAGCTCGGCATCGACAACCTGGTGGCACACGCGGGCACGGTCGGGCTGGTCGCGGGCGCGCTGCTGCTCTTCACCGGCATCGGCTGGGTCGGTTCGATGCGGGACTGTCTGCGTGCCGTCTGGGAGAAGGACGACACGGACGAGGGCAACCCGGTTGTCCGCAGGCTCAAGGACGCCGGGCTGCTGCTCGGCCTGGGCGGCGCGGCGCTGGTGACCCTGGCCGCCTCCCTGGTCGGCTCGACCGCCATCGGCTGGACGGCCGACCTCCTGGGCATCCCCGAGGACGGGGCGGGCGGTGTGCTGCTCCAGATCGCCGCCCTGGCCGTGGCGGTGTTCGCCGACTTCCTGCTGCTGGTCTACCTGCTGACCCTGCTGCCCGGCGTGGAGCCGCCGCGCCGCCGGCTGATCGTCGCCGGGCTGGTCGGCGCGGTCGGCTTCGAACTGCTCAAGCTGCTCCTCGGCAGCTACATGAAGGACGTCGCGTCGAAGAGCATGTACGGCGCCTTCGGGGTGCCGGTCGCGCTCCTCCTGTGGATCAACCTCAGCGCGAAGCTGCTGCTGCTCTGCGCCGCCTGGACGGCGACGCCGAGCAAGGAGGAAACGGTCCCGGCGGTCAGCGACGGGGAAGGCGACGCACCAGGTCGGGGAGCGGCCAGCGCCGGTTGACCAGGAACACTCCGGCGGCCAGGACCACCAGCAGTCCGCCCGTGATCGACAGCGCGATCCAGGCCCCGCCCGAGCCCGCGGTTGAGGCCGCCGCGGCGGCATCCACCCTGGCGTCCGCCTTGGTCGAGCCGCCGGCCGGCCGGGCGCCCTTCCCGGCTCCCGTGGCGGCGGACCTGGGGGGCACCAGCTCGCCGACCGGGGTCACCTTGCCGCTCGACGCGAAGCCCCAGTCGAGCAGGCTGGCGGCCTCCTTGTAGACGGCGTGGCTCTCCTCGGACGACGGGTTCATGACGGTGACGAGGAGCACTTTGCCGTCACGTTCGGCGACTCCCGTGAAGGTGTTGCCCGCGTGCGTCGTGTAGCCGTTCTTGACGCCCGCGATGCCCTTGTACGGGTCCACCCCGATGTCACCGGTGATCAGCCGGTTGGTGTTCTGGATCCCGAAGGTCTCGCGCTTCTTCCCCTTCTTCTTCTCACCGGGGAACTGCGCGGTGGCCGTCGCGCTGTACTCGCGGAAGTCGGCCTTCTGCAGACCGCTGCGGGCGAACAGTGTGAGGTCGTACGCGCTGGAGACCTGGGTCGGGGCGTCGTAGCCGTCGGGCGAGACGACCTTCGTGTCGAGGGCCTGCAGCTCCTCGGCGTGCCGCTGCATCGCCGCGACCGTCGCGTCGACACCGCCGTACATCTCGGACAGGACGTGCACCGCGTCGTTGCCCGACTGCAGGAACACACCGAGCCACAGGTCGTGGACCGTGTAGCTGTGGTCCTCCTTGACGCCCACCAGGGAGCTGCCCTCACCGACCCCGGCGAGGTCCTCCTCGGACACCATGTGGGTCATGGTCTTCGGCTGCAGGGCGGGCAGGACCGTGTCGGCGAAGAGCATCTTGAGGGTGGAGGCGGGCGGCAGCCGCCAGTGGGCGTTGTGGGACGCCAGCACCTGGCCGTTCTCCGCGTCCGCGACGATCCACGACCGGCCCGTGAGCTTCTTCGGCAGCACCGGTGCGCCGGGGCCCAGCTGGACCTGGGTGCCCACCTCGCCCAGGCGTTTGCCGCCCACGGTCGACATCGGGCCCGTCGGCTTGGGCTGTTTGTCGTCGGTCTTGTCCTTGTCGGCCGCCCCTGCGGGGCCGACGACACATACGGACAGCAACGCGGCGGAGAGGACCGTCGATACGGTCTTTTTCAGAGCAGGCACGGTCGGAAACGTACAGGGCGTGGATGTGGATGGGGACCCGGATGGCCTGACCCGCCGTGCGTGCCGCCGGGACAGCCCACCCCGGACACCCGGACTCGAACGCGGCGGCGATACTGGGTGCATGAAGCTCAGCCGCCCCGTTTCCTGGTTCCTGCTCGCCTTCGGGGTGTGGAGCTGGTTCATCTGGATCACTTTCGCCAAGAACTTGTGGAAGGACGGCAGCGGCCTCGCGTTCGACGACGCCGGTGACCCGACCGCGTACTTCTGGGTCCATCTGCTGCTCACCATCACGTCGTTTCTTCTGGGGACGGCCGTCGGAGTCGTCGGGTTCCGTGGTGTCAGGGCGTTGCGGCGCGAACGCACATGACAAGCCGGGCAAAGGTGAGAGTCCGGGCAGCGGCAGGCCAGCGGGTGGGTGGGGGAGCGTAAGTGATCGTGGTCTTTGTTCTGGTGATGGTCGCGGTCCTCGCGCTGCTCGCGGGCGTGCACCGCTACGTGTGGCGCCGGCTGGTCGGTGACACGACGGCGAAGGGCAGCCCCGCTCGCCGCGCCGGTACGGTCGCGGCCTTCGTGCTGCCCGTGCTGAGCCTCGGCGCCCTGTCGTCGGCCCGCGTGGGCTTCCCGTTCTGGCTGCAGCAGGTGCTGGCATGGCCGGGATACCTGTGGCTGGCGGTGCTGCTGTACCTGACGCTGGCTCTGCTGGCCGGGGAGGCCGTACGCCCCCTCCTGCGCCGGGTCCTCGCACGCAGGTCCGCCGCGGGCGCCCGGAAGCCCTCGGTGGACGCGCAGGAGCCCTCGACGAGCCCCCGGACCGAGGCGGTCCCCGTCACGGCCGGAAGCACCGGCACCGTCGAAAGCACCACCACGACCACCGCCACGGGCGAGACGGCCGTCACCGACGGCCCCGGCGGCACCCGTACGGACGTCGCGCCCCGCCCCGAGACCCCGGCGGCCCCGCCCGTCGCCGACCCCTCGCGGCGGCTGTTCGTCGCCCGGGCCGTGGGCGGCGCCGCCGCCCTCGCCGGGCTCGGCACGGTCGGCTACGGCACGTACGGCGTACTGCGTGGGCCTCGGGTCAAGCGCGTCACCGTGCCGCTCGCCAAACTGCCGCGTTCCGCGCACGGCTTCAGGATCGCCGTCGTCAGCGACATCCACCTCGGCCCCATCCTGGGCCGCGCCCACACCCGGCGCATCGTCGACGCGATCAACGCGACCCGGCCCGACCTGGTCGCCGTCGTCGGTGACCTCGTCGACGGGTCCGTCGCCGACCTGGGCACCGCCGCCGAACCGCTGGCCGGGCTGGAGGCCCGCCACGGCAGCTACTTCGTCACCGGCAACCACGAGTACTTCTCCGGTGCCGCCGAGTGGGTCGACCACGTACGGGAGCTCGGTCTGCACCCGCTGGAGAACGCCCGGGTCGAGATAGGCGGGTTCGACCTCGCCGGTGTCAACGACATCGCGGGCGAAAGCGAGGGCCAGGGACCCGACTTCGTACGGGCGCTCGGTGACCGGGACCGCGGCCGCGCCTCCGTCCTCCTCGCGCACCAGCCCGTCGTCATCGACGACGCCGTCGCCCACGGAGTCGACCTCCAGCTCTCCGGCCACACGCACGGCGGACAG
Organism: Streptomyces sp. NPDC058637; assembly: GCF_042717325.1. Lineage (NCBI taxonomy): Bacteria > Bacillati > Actinomycetota > Actinomycetes > Kitasatosporales > Streptomycetaceae > Streptomyces > Streptomyces sp. NPDC058637. The sequence goes on from NZ_JBHXRD010000005.1 coordinate 246,287, forward strand.
CTCTGGCCGGGGAACCTGCTGGCGGGCCTCGCCAATCCCACCGTCGCCGGACTCGAACGCTACGGCGACACCCAGCTCTACGTCTCGCGTGGAGCGGGCGCGTGGGGACCCCCGGTCCGCGTCGGCGCGCCCTCCGACATCACCGTGGTGGAGCTCGCTTCCCGGCAGGCCTGAGCGTCGCCCGAGCAACTGCTTTGTCCGACCACGCAAATCACACACAGCCATCACGCGCAGCGACGGAAGTCCCTGGTGGGAGGCTGTGTCATGCCCAATTCGGGCTGTTTCTCGGCGTATATCGAACAAGATGCCGTGAGCAGCCGATTTGCTCTTCCAGATGTGAAAATCGTGTGATTGGGTGAGCACGAACATGCGGCAATGTGCGCATCTGCGCACATGGACCGTGGCAAGGCTGGTAAGGGAGAGCACGGCACATGCGGTTGATCCGGCTTCGGATTCTCGCGATTCTCGCGGTATTGATCATCGTCGGCGTCGGCGTCTGGCAACTGCTCCCCTCGGACGAGGTGAACGAGGACCCGATCGCGGTCGGTACGTCGGACGAGGTGACCTCCCTCGACCCGGCAGGCGCCTACGACGCGGGCTCCTGGGCGATCTACAGCAACCTCTACCAGTCCCTGATGACCTTCAAGTCCGGGGCGATCGTGCCGGAGCCGGACGCGGCCGAGAGCTGCGGCTTCGTCGGCCAGAAGCTCCAGACGTACCAGTGCAAGCTGCGGGACGACGTGACGTTCTCCAACGGCCGCAAGCTCACCGCCGCGGACGTCAAGTACTCCTTCGACCGGATGCTGAAGATCAAGACGGACGTCGGCCCCTCGGTGCTCTTCCCCAGCCTCGACACGATCGTGGCCGAGGGGCGCACCGTGACGTTCAACCTCTCGGCCCGGGACGCGACCTTCCCGCAGAAGCTCGCCACGGGCGCCGGGTCCATCGTCGACCCCACCCGGTACCCGAAGGACAAGCTCCGCACGGACAACGAGGTCGACGGCTCGGGTCCGTACACCCTGAAGTCGTACGAGCCGGGCGTGCGCGCGCAGTTGGTCCCGAACCCGACGTACAGGGGTGCGCTGAAGGAGACCGGTGTGCCGGTCGACATCCGTTACTTCGCCGGTTCCGAGCCGCTCCGGGCGGCCTGGAAGGCCGGAGACATCGACGTGACGCACCGCCAGTTGCCGCCGGAGGACCTGGCCGGGCTCGACGTCGCCTCCACCGAGCAGCGCGTCACCGAGGCGGACAGCGCGGAGATCCGCAACCTCGTCTTCAACGTCCGTAAGGACTCGGCGCTCTCGGACAGGAAGGTCCGGCAGGCCATCGGGTGGATCATCGACCGCGGCCCGCTGGTCACCGACGTCTACAAGAGCACCGTCGAACCGCTCTACTCGCTGATCCCGCAGGGCTACATCGGGCACAGCACCCCCTTCTTCGACTCCTATCCGGAGCCCGACCTGAAGCGGGCCAGGGCGCTGATGGAGGAGGCCGGGGCGCAGATCCCGCTGCCCATCACCTTCGCCCACCGCGACGAGGACGCGAACCAGAAGGAGAGCACCGAGCTGGTCCGCCAGCTGGAGGAGAGCGGCCTGTTCGAGGTCGCGGAGAAGGCCGTGAAGTGGGAGGACTTCCAGAAGGGGTACGCGGCCGGTGACTACGACGCGTACACCGTCGGCTGGCTCCCCGACTTCCCGGACCCCGACACCTTCAGCCAGCCGCTGGTCGGCCGGGACAGCAGCCTCCACAACGGCTACGTCAGCGAGAAGATGGACTCGCTGATCGCGGCCACGCAGCAGTACAGCGACCGCAGCCGCACCTCGGCCGACTTCAAGAAGCTCCAGGAGCTGGTCGGCGAGGACGTGCCGCTGATCCCGCTGTGGCAGAAGAAGGACTACGTCGTCAGCAAGGCGGACGTGTCCGGCTCCCAGTACCTCTCGGACGGCACCGGGATCTGGCGGCTGTGGGAACTCAGCTGGATCTGATGTCCTGGGCGCTCGGGGCGTCCGGTTCCTCCGAAGCGCCCGGGGCGTCCTGCCCCGGGCGCTTCGCCGTACCGGGCATGAACTCCACCAGAAGGTCGGTGAGTTGCCGCACGAGCGGTCGCAGCACCCGGAAACGGGAGAGCGCGATCGCCCGTGCGGCGATCGGCGCGATGCGCTCGACGAGCCGGCGGCTGCGCTCGGTGCCCTCGGTCCGGTCGTAGACCCAGAACAGCACCAGCCCCATCTGCATCAGCCACATCAACTGCGGGAGCAGCCGCGCCAGTTCCGGGTCGTGTCTGGTGCTGGATCCGGCGAGGCACCGCTCGTGCACGGAGATCGCCGCCTCGCGGGCGGCCACGGACTCCTCCGAGAAGGGGGAGAGCGGACTGTCCGGGTCGGCGGCGTTCTTGAAGAACTGGGCGGCGAAGCGGTGGTACTGCTCGGCCACGTCCAGCCAGCAGAGCAGCACACCGCGGATGCGTACGGCGAGATCCGGGTCGCCGGCCAGGACCGGCCGGACCGCTGCCTCGTGCTCGGCGGCGATCCGGTCGTAGAAGCCCTGGACCAGGTGTTCCTTCGAGGAGAAGTAGTAGTAGGCGTTCCCGACGGAGACACCGGCCTCCTTGGCGATGGCCCGCATCGTCGTCCGGTCGTACCCGTGCTCCTCGAAGAGCCTGAGCGCGGTCTCCAGGATCAGCGTGCGGGTCTGCTCGCTCTTGGGGGCCTTGGCGGTCCTGTCCGTCTTGCCTGCTCCGGCCGGCTTCGCTGTGCTCGCGTCAGCCACGTTCTTCTCATCCTTCACCACGGTCACCAGGCTATCCGGGAGATCCGCCCGCCGGATCCGGCAGCCGGCACCGTCCGTCGGCGGGGCCGCACGGCTCCGCCGTCACGGACCGGTACTTCGCGGCGGCGAGGACCGTCGCGCGGGCGAACGGACGGCCCAGGGGAGTGGTCAGCCAGTGGGCTCTGGGCCGGTGTTCGGCCAGCGCCCACAGGCAGACGATCCAGGCGGCGGTCCCCCGGTAGACCTGCCCCCGGTCCCCGACCACCGTGATCTCCTCGAACGTGCCCGCGTGGTCGAGCCCGGGGAAGCGGCGCACCGCCTCCCGCGAACCGGCCGGGACGAGATCGAGCGGGACGAGCTGGCGCTGCTTGTGCAGCCAGTGCCGCAGATGGACGCAGAGCGGGCACCGGTCGTCGTAGAGCACCGTGAGCCGGGTGACCGGAGGGTACGCGGCCGGGGCGGGCGCGTGGCCGTCCCGGCCCTGGCGGTGCGCTGTCCGGCCGTGTGCGCGGCCGTCACCGCCCGGGGTGTCCGTCACGGCCGGCTCACCTCCCGGTGGCGGGTGCGGCCCAGGGGCCCTGGCTCCCGGGTCCGGCCCAGCCCTGCGGCGGCACCGGCGGGGTCTGCTCGCGCTCCATGAGTCCGCGCCGGCGGATCTTGTTGAGCACGTAGACGTTGCCCAGGTGCATCACACCCAGGACCAGCAGGACGACGCCGACCTTCACCGACAGTGCCTCGAAGAGCTGCCGGGCGTCGGCCACCCCGTCGGCGTTCTTCAGGTAGAGGGTCACGAAGCCCAGGTTGACCAGGTAGAAGCCGACCACCAGCAGGTGGTTCACGGCCTCCGCGAGCTTCTCGTTGCCCTGGAGCACATCGGCGAGGAAGACCCTGCCGTTGCGGCTGAGCGTGCGGGCGACCCAGATGGTGAGCGCCACGCTGATGAGTAGGTAGATGACGTACGCGAGCACAGTGAGGTCCATGCCCCACCCTCCCTTGAACGCGTTCAAAATGCTGATGCCATGACTGTAGACCCGTCTTTGAACATGTTCAAGTAGCGTCCCGGTGGAGGCCGGAACGCTGGATCGGGGGAAGCGGAAGGGGGGTGACGCGGACTCAGCCGGTGAGGGCCTTGGCTAGCCCGGCCCTCAGTTCGCCCGGGTCGAGAAGGGGGTCCGAAGGTGGTCCGGAAGGGGTCCGGAGGCCGGCGCCTCGTCCCACCCGGTCGACACCTGACCGGAAGGCGCCCGGAACGCCTCGGTCGACGGCCCCAGACGTCTCGCCGCCTTCCCCTTATTCACGTGGGCCCAGACCGGCCAATCCGTTCTTCCAGGCCCAGGCGGCGATACCCACCCGGTTACGGGCCTTCAGCTTCGCCTGGACGTTGGCGATGTGGGTCTTGGCGGTGCCCGCCGAGATGAAGAGCTTCTCGCCGATCTCGGCGTTCGTGAGGCCCTCGGCTACCAGCCGGGCGATCTCGCCCTCCCGGGCGGTGAGAGGCGACAGGGCCGTGGGCGCTGCCGGGGCGGAGGCAGGGGCAAGGGTCTGGAGCAGCCGGACCGTGATCTGGGGGCTGATGAGGAGGTCCCCGGCCATCGCCGCCCTGACCCCCTCGATCAGCAGCCCGGGGCCCGAGCGCTTGAGCAGGAACCCGCAGGCGCCGTCGTGCAGTGCCGTGCGTACGTAGTCGTCGTGGTCGAAGGTGGTGACGACGAGGACACGCATCGGGTCGGGTACGCCGGGGCCCGCGAGGCGCCGGGTGAGTTCGAGCCCGTCCAGTCCTGGCATCCGAATGTCGGCGAGGATCAGGTCAGGGCGCAGGGTGCGGGCGAGCTCCACGGCGGTGAGGCCGTCCGCCGCCTCGCCGACCACGGTCATGTCGGGCTGCGAGCCGAGAATCAGGCGGAAGCCGCTGCGTACGTCCTCCTGGTCGTCGGCGATCAGGATGCGGGTCGGGCCGAGGGGCGTCGTCATGGGGTCTCTTTCGGGAGTGTGGCAGGCAGGAAGGCGGTGAGCTGCCAGCCGCTCTCGCCGTGCGGCCCCGCCGAGAGGGTTCCGCCGAGGGCCCGGGCGTGCTCGGTGAGAGCGGGGAGGCCGAGGCCGCCCCGGGAGACGCGGCGGCGGGCCGGGGCGAGGCGGGCACCGCGGTCGTTGGTGACCCGGATCTCCACGGTGGTGGCCGTGCGGGTGAACGCGACGGTGGCGCGGGAGGCGTCGGGGGCGTGCCGGCGGATGTTGGTCAGCGCCTCGACGACGATGCGGTACGCGGCAGAGCCCGCCTCGCGGGAGAGCGCCTCCGAGACCGGGGGAGGCAGGTCCAGATGCGCCTCGGTGGCTCCCGCTGAGGTGAAGCTCTCTATCAGAGAAGGCAGTTGGGACACATCGGGGAGCGGCTCGGTGGCGGGCGCCTCCGGACCGTGCAGCATCTCCACGGTCCGGTCCATCGCGGCCAGGGCGCTCAGGCCCGCCTTCTCGATGCGTTCCAGGGCGAGCACCGCCCGGGAGGGGTCGGTGGCGGCGACGAAGCGGGCCGCCTGGGCCTGGACGACGATCCCGCTGATGTCATGGGCGACGAAGTCGTGCAGGTCGCGTGAAAGCTGAAGGCGCTGGGCGCTGCGGGCCTCGGCCACCGCGCTCCGGCGACGCAGTTCCTGGCGGCGGGGGTAGGCGCCGACCGCCACCGCGGCGGCTACGGGAAGCAGCCAGAAGGTGGCGATTCCGATGGATTCCAGTAAGGACTCACCGGTGACCAGCGGCAGCGGCCAGAGGGTCACCGCGAGGGCGGTCAGCGGGAGGGCCGACGCGAGTTCGCGCAGGGGTGACCAGCGGGTGACCACGGCCAGGAGGAGGAGCAGGACGGCGGCCTCCGCCAGCTTCCAGCCGGAGCCGAAACCAGCCTTCGGCAGGGCGAAGCTGGAGATCAGGGAGAGGACCGCACAGACCGTGGTCGGGCGGGCGAGGCGGCCGAGCCGCTGACGAACTGCGGCACGGGGACGGGCAACGGCCCACACCACCGTGCCCGCGGCCGCGAGCGACGGCAGAGCGCCAAACACCCCGACGGCCGCGCCGGTTGTTTCCCACATGGTGATCAGCGTACGGGTGTGCGAGGTGGCAGGGCTCTCTGCCGAACGGCATAGAAGGGCCGGGCGACGGCGCGATCTTTGTGCCGATCGGCGGATGGGATCGCGGGGGCGCCGGGGGTGAAGCTTGAGCCGTCCAGCCGACCACGGCAACACAAGAACCCTTCACATCAAGGGAGTTCATCATGCGGAACACCGCAATAGGCGCTACGACAGCCGTCGCCGTCCTCGCCGGGCTGGTTGCTGCCGGGCCCGTTCCCGCAGCCTCGGCCGCGTCCGTCGAGAAGAAGCCGGCGAAGACCGCGAGCGTCCATGGGGAAGCGCGAATCTCCTACATAGAGTCGATCAACGACGACATCCGCTTCACCATCCATGCCGAACAGACGCCGTTCATCCGGCCGGTGCCCCCCAATGCCCCCGAGGGACTGCCCACAGATGCCCGGGGCACGCTGAAGTTCTCCCACACCCCCAGGGGCCAAGCCACGGGGTGGGCGGAGGGCCAGGTGGATTGCCTGGTCACCAGCGGCCGGACGGCGACCCTGACCGCGATCGTGACGAAGTCGAACGTCGAGGAGGTCGGCGCCCGGCTGGGCATCAGCGTCCAGCAGGGCGGCGAGGGCGAGCCGGGCCGGCTCGGCTTCTCCTGGGGGGTGGTGAACGTCGATCCAGGGAACGTTGATGAGAACGGCCGGCTCGTAAGGCCGCAGGCAGGTACGTGCATGGCCCCCGCACCGTTCACTACCGTGATCAAGGGCGGCTTCAAGGTGGTCCACGCCGAGATCACCAAGTCTCCCACGCAGCCCGAGGCGGCGATCCGCCGTGGCTGACACCCTGGTCGCCGGGATGCCCGTCCCGCGCCACGAGTCCCTCGTTCCGTCCGCCCGGCGGCACACGCCGCCGCGCTGACCCTGGTGCCGTCCGGGCTGTGGCGCACCGCCATCGCCCCGGGTCGGGACTCCGGATTCACCGACGAGTTCCTTCACCCGGGGAAACCCCCCGGCGCCGGGTCCTTCCACCTCACCGGCCTCAGCCTGCCGGCCGAGGCACTCGGACTGCTCACCCTGGGCCTGGTCCAAAGATGGGCTCCGCGAGGAACGGGAGATCCTGGTGCCCGCCGACCGCGACCCCGGCCGCGCGTGGAAGCAGGGCCCGGCGCTCGCCGTCGCGCCCGCCCCGCACGTACGGCCGATCCGGATCGGCTACGCCCGTACGTCGACCGCCCGCCAAGAGCTGGCGAGCCAGCTCTCAGGCGCTCATGGAGCGCGCGGTGTTGACCTGGGCCATGACCATCGGGAAGGTCTCGGGACCCGTCGCCGGAATCATCGTCGAGTGGTGGCGGCCACCGCTCGTCACCGTGATCTGGACGAAGCCGGTCGTCCGCTTCTCCTTCATCAGGAGGAAGAGCAGACCGATCAGGCAGAACAGCGCGAAGACGATGGCGAGCACGATCCCCACGGTGGGGATCTTCTCCTCCGTGCGCGACATGTCCGTCGCCGTCCACACCGCGCCCTTGAGCGGCATCGTGCCGGCCGGCGTCACGATGCCGTCGTTCATGACGGTGATGTCACCGAACGACAGCATCGGCACCCCACCGGCCCCCGGCTGCCCCTGCGGCACCGGCAGGTTGAAACCGGGCTGCGTCGGCTGCCCCGGGCCCGGGTAGCCGTACCCCGGACCGGGCTGCGCCGCGGAATCGGGCAGCGGCTGGGGGTAGCCGTACGCCGGAGCGGCGCCCGGCGCCGGGTAGCCGTAGCCCTGCCCGTCCGGCATCGTGGGCGGGTTGCCCGGCTGCTGGGGCGGGCCCCACTTGTATGAGTCGTCCGCGTACGGATTCGGATCGCTCACAACGTTCCCCGTTCTCCATCAGACCTTCTGCCCCCGTGCCGTGCTGCGCCGGGAGAGGCGAGCCGGCCACCGGCTCCGCACGACCGTACCGCCCCGGCCCGGCCGATGCACCGAAAGGCCCCGCTTCCCGCACGGTCCGTGCGCGAAACGGGGCCTTTCGAGGTGACGCGAGGATCAGAAACGACGCGTGATCAGCGCGCGCTTCACTTCCTGGATCGCCTTGGTGACCTCGATGCCACGCGGGCAGGCGTCCGTGCAGTTGAACGTCGTGCGGCAACGCCACACACCGTCACGGTCGTTGAGGATCTCCAGGCGCTGCTCGCCGCCCTCGTCACGCGAGTCGAAGATGAAACGGTGCGCGTTGACGATGGCCGCCGGGCCGAAGTACTGGCCGTCGTTCCAGAACACCGGGCACGAGGACGTGCACGCGGCGCACAGGATGCACTTGGTGGTGTCGTCGAAGCGCTCGCGGTCCTCGGCGGACTGCAGACGCTCACGCGTCGGCTCGTTGCCCTTCGTGATGAGGAAGGGCATGACGTCGCGGTACGCCTGGAAGAACGGGTCCATGTCGACCACGAGGTCCTTGAGGACCGTGAGGCCCTTGATGGCCTCGACCGTGATCGGCTTGTCCGGGTTGATGTCCTTGATCAGCGTCTTGCAGGCGAGCCTGTTCTTGCCGTTGATACGCATCGCGTCGGAGCCGCAGATGCCGTGCGCACAGGAGCGCCGGAAGGTCAGGGTGCCGTCCAGCTCCCACTTGATCTTGTGAAGGGCGTCGAGGACACGCTCCTTCGGGTCGATCGAGATCTGGAAGTCCTGCCACTGGACCTCGTCGGAGACCTCCGGGTTGAAGCGGCGGATCCGGAACGTGGCCGTGATGTACGGGGTGTCGGCGAAGCCGGCCTCGGGCTCGGGGGCCTTGTCCGACTTCTCCAGGGTGGGGGTAGCCATCAGTACTTACGCTCCATCGGCTGGTAGCGGGTCGTGACGACCGGCTTGTAGTCGAGCCGGATCGACTCGGTGCCGTCGTCCGCGACCTCGCGGTACGCCATGGTGTGGCGCATGAAGTTGACGTCGTCGCGGTTCGGGTAGTCCTCGCGGTAGTGACCGCCGCGGGACTCCTTGCGGGCCAGCGCGGAGGTCGCCATGACCTCGGCCAGGTCGAGCAGGTTGCCCAGCTCGACGGCCTCCAGCAGGTCGGTGTTGAACCGCTTGCCCTTGTCCTGGATGGACACGTCGAGGTAGCGCGCCCGCAGCTCGGCGATCTTGTCGACCGCGGTCTTGATGGTCTGCTCGGTGCGGAACACCATCACGTTGGCGTCCATGCACTCCTGCAGCTCCAGGCGGAGCGTGGCGACACGCTCGGTACCCGTCGAGTTGCGCAGCCGCTCGACCTGGTCCTGGACCAGCTGCGCCGGGTTCTCGGGAAGCTCGACGAAGTCGTTCTTCGCGGAGTACTCGGCGGCGGCGATGCCCGAACGGCGCCCGAAGACGTTGATGTCGAGCAGCGAGTTGGTGCCGAGGCGGTTGGCGCCGTGCACGGAGACACAGGCGACCTCGCCGGCGGCGTACAGGCCCGGGACGACGGTGGTGTTGTCGGCCAGCACCTCGCCCTCGACGTTGGTCGGGATGCCGCCCATGGCGTAGTGCGCGGTCGGCTGGATCGGGATCGGGTCCGTGTAGGGCTCGATGCCGAGGTACGTGCGCGCGAACTCGGTGATGTCCGGGAGCTTCGCGTCCAGCTGCTCCGGCGGGAGGTGCGTGAGGTCGAGGTAGACGTGGTCGCCCTCGGGACCGCAGCCGCGGCCCTCACGGATCTCCGTGTAGATGGAGCGGGACACGACGTCACGGGACGCGAGGTCCTTCATGACCGGCGCGTACTTCTCCATGAAGCGCTCGCCGTCCTTGTTGCGGAGGATGCCGCCCTCACCGCGGGCGCCCTCCGTCAGCAGGATGCCCATGCGCCAGATGCCCGTCGGGTGGAACTGGAAGAACTCCATGTCCTCCAGCGGCAGACCACGGCGGTACGCGGCGGCCTGGCCGTCACCGGTCAGGGTGTGGGCGTTCGACGTCACCTTGAAGAACTTGCCGGTGCCGCCGGAGGCGAAGATGATCGACTTCGCCTGGAAGACGTGGATCTCGCCGGTCGCCAGCTCGTAGGCGACGACGCCCGCGGACTTCTTGACGCCGTCGACCTCCTGGAGCAGGAGGTCCAGGACGTAGAACTCGTTGAAGAACTCCACACCCTCCTTGACGCAGTTCTGGTACAGCGTCTGGAGGATCATGTGGCCGGTGCGGTCCGACGCGTAGCAGGACCGGCGGACCGGGGCCTCGCCGTGGCTACGGGTGTGACCGCCGAAGCGGCGCTGGTCGATCCTGCCCTCGGGCGTGCGGTTGAACGGCAGGCCCATCTTCTCCAGATCGAGGACCGCGTCGATGGCCTCCTTCGCCAGGATCTCGGCGGCGTCCTGGTCGACCAGGTAGTCGCCGCCCTTGATCGTGTCGAAGGTGTGCCACTCCCAGTTGTCCTCCTCCACGTTGGCGAGCGCGGCGGCCATGCCGCCCTGCGCCGCGCCCGTGTGGGAGCGGGTGGGGTAGAGCTTCGTCAGCACGGCGGTGCGGCTGCGCTTCGTCGACTCGATGGCCGCGCGCATGCCGGCGCCGCCGGCGCCGACGATGACGGTGTCGTACTTGTGGATCTGCATGGTTTCCTCTGGTCCCTCTGTCCCGGCGCCTAGCGGATGTTCGGGTCGAAGGTGAAGATCACCAGCGTGCCCAGCAGGACGGTGAACACCGTGGCGGTGTACAGGAGCATCTTCAGCCAGAAGCGGGTGTTGTCCCGTTCGGCGTAGTCGTTGATGACCGTACGGAGGCCGTTGGCGCCGTGGAGCATGGCGAGCCACAGCATCGCCAGGTCCCAGGCCTGCCAGAACGGCGAGGCCCAGCGGCCCGCCACGAAGGCGAAGCCGATCTTGGAGACGCCGCCGTCCAGCACCAGCTGGATCAGCAGGTGGCCGATGACGAGAACGACCAGCACGATGCCCGACAGGCGCATGAAGAGCCAGGCGTACATCTCGAAGTTGGTACGCGAACCCTTGGGAGTCTTGCCCGTGCGCTTGCGCGGGGGCTCGATCACCGGGGCCGGGTTGTCGACGTCGAACAGGCTCACTGCCTCGACGTCGCCGATCGCGGGGGAAGAGGTCTCGCTGGACATTGGCCTCAGCTCCCGAAGACTTCGCGTACGGCGTGACCGAGGACGGGGTACAGGGCCCCGACCATCAGCACGATCCAGATACCCAGGACGGTCCAGAGCATCTGCTTCTGATAGCGCGGGCCCTTGGCCCAGAAGTCCACGGCGACGATCCTGAGACCGTTCAGCGCGTGGAAGAGAATCGCGGCCACCAGGCCGTACTCGAGCAGTGCGACGGGCCATGTCTTGTACGTCGCCACGACTTCGTCGTAGGCCTCGGGTGAGACACGCACGAGAGCGGTGTCCAGGACGTGTACGAACAGGAAGAAGAAAATGAGGACACCGGTGACTCGATGAGCCACCCACGACCACATGCCTTCCCGGCCGCGGTACAGCGTTCCAGCCGGCACGGAAGAACCCTCCGGGAGCGGGGATTAGGGTCGGCCGGCTTGACTGTCGGTCTGACCCGGCCGGGTACGGTCCACCGGCCCCGGCCATCGTAGCGACGGTTTGTCGGTTCGATGGCGGCGGGGCCTCCGGTGTGATCAAAGCGGCAATCAAACAGCCACGGACGGGCTACCGGGCGGGCTGTCCGGCGGCCGGGAACGGCCCCCGCGGACTGCCCGCGTCCGCCACGAGGTCGATGATCCGGCCCCGGGCGAGTCGTCGCAGCTCCTCCGCGGTGAGGGCACGCTCCTCGTCCGGGTCGTGCGTGAGCCGCGTGCGGATGTCGGCCAGCACCTGGTCCACGTGCTGGGAGGGCGGCAGACCGTCCAGGCAGATCACGAACACATGGCCGAATCGGCTCTCGTACGCGGCGTGCGCCGCCCGCAGGGCCAGATGGGCGGCACGGGGCGCGGCATGGTGCAGGCAGGGGGCGCTCTCCGAGGCGAGCGCCTCCGCGATGTCCGTGGGGGAGAGGTCGTACCCCGCCTCGTCGGAGGCCGCGAGCAGGGCGCCGAGGTCCGGGTAGGGGCGGTGGGTGGCCAGCCGCAGTGCCCAGCGGTGGCTGCCGAAGCACTCCAGGAGGGCCGATCCGGCGGTCTCGGCGGGCCAGCTGTTGAAGCTGTCGAGCCCGCTCGAGTGGGCATACCCGCAGGTACTCGCCGAGACTGGTTCCGGAACCGGGGCCCCGCCGTCGGCGGGGCCGCGACTCTGGACGGGGACGCCCGACCGCCCGGTCTGCTGCGGTTGCTTCGGCAGGCCGGCGGGGGGCTCGCTGGACCTGGACAGCGGGGACTCCTCGAATGAATGGCTTCTGTGACCTTGTGGGGGGCCGGAGAGTGACCAGGTTGCGTGGGGGAGGAAGTGAAGGCTGAGATGAATGTGCCGTAACGCTAGCGAGAACGGGCAACGGGTGCCCGAAGCCTGAACGAAATTCACTCGGACGGGAGAGTTTCGGAGCGCTTGATGGACATCTCAGCGGGGGGAATGACTACCTTTTTCTCGATCTTTGCCCTGTTTCTCCCCCAACCCGGAGGATTCTGACCGATGTCGCCCTCACGCGGAGTTCTGGTGGCCGGCGCGGCCGTCACGGTCGCAGCCGCTGTCACCCTCACCGTCGTCGCCTGGCCCGAGGGCTCCGGCCCCGGGACGCAGGGCGCGGCGTCCTCGTCCAGCACCTCGGCCTCGCCGTCCCCCTCACGGAGCTACCCGCTCTCCACGACGCCGCGGACGATACCCGCGGTGCGCGAACACACCCCCGCGCGCGGCCCCGGCTGGAAGCCCGCCGGGAACAGCACGGTCGTCGTGGCCGACCCCGAGCTCGCCGACGAGGGCGAGCTGCTCGCGGGGGAGCTGAAGATCCGCTACCGGGGCGAGGCCGCCGCACGGGCCGGCGACGTGGAGCTGGCGCTCGGCACCCCCGGCAAGGGCGCCCCGGAGTCGTACACCCTGAAGACGGCGGGCGACCGGGTCACGATCAGCGGGCCCGACCAGGCGGGTGTCTTCTACGGCACGCGCACCCTCAAGCAGTCGATGAGCGCCGACAGCGTCATGCCGGAAGGCGTGGTGAGCGACACCCCCGACCGGGCGCAGCGCGGGCTCAACCTCGACATCGCACGCAAGTACTACCCCGCCGACTGGATCGAGGCCCGGCTGCGCGAGATGGCCGACCTCAAGCTCAACCAGCTCGGCCTGCACTTCTCCGACGACCAGGCCTTCCGGATCGAGTCCGACTCGCACCCGGAAGTGGTCTCGGAGCAGCACCTCACCAAGGCCGAGGTCCGGCGGATCATCGCGCTGGCCAAGAGCCTCCACATCACCGTCGTCGGCGAGATCGACTCCCCCGGACACCTCGGCGCCGTGCTCCGCGCCCACCCCGACCTCCAGCTGCGCAACACCCAGGGGGTCGCCCGGCAGGGTGCCATCGACATCTCCGAGGCCGCGTCGGCCGAGATCGTCGACGACCTGCTGCGCGAGTACAGCGAGCTGTTCCCCGGGGCGTGGTTCCACGTCGGCGCGGACGAGTACCAGGCGCTCACGGTCAGCGACCCGCAGGCCTCCTACCCGCAACTGGCCGCCGCCGCCCGCGAGAAGTACGGCGCCGACGCCACCATCCAGGACCTGACGGAGGGCTGGCTCAACGACCGGGCCGCGGTCGTCCGCGGCGAGGAGAAGATCCCCAAGGCGTGGAACGACGGCTTCTTCAGCGGGGGCCAGGTCACCGCCCACAAGGGCATCGAGGTCGAGTACTGGACGGGCAAGGAGATCGGCGCCCGGCCGCCCCAGGACTACCTGGCGGAGGGCCGCAAGGTCGTCAACCTCAACGACGAGTTCCTCTACTACGTGCTCGGCGAGCCCAACGCATTCGTCTACCCGACGGGCGAGCGGATCTACGAGCAGTGGACCCCGTTCGTCCTGCGCGGCACCGAGCCCGTGTCGAAGCGCTACTCGAAGCAGATCCTCGGTGGCCGGTTCGCGGTCTGGGGCGACCTGCCGAACGCGCAGACCACGCAGCAGGTGGCCGCCGGCATCCGGATGCCGCTCAACGCGGTCTCCCAGAAGCTGTGGGACCCGAGGGAACCGGAGCTGACCTGGGCACAGTTCCGGACGCTCGCGAACGAGGTCGACTCGTCGGACTGATCCGCAACTCCGTGGACAACACCGCCGCGAGGGGTTAGGTTCCGCTGGCCGCGCGCCCTGGGGAGGGGCGCGCGGCTCATGCGTTCCGGACGAATCCCTGGGGGTCCCACTTCATGCTGTGCACCACCTGCCGTACGAGACCGGTCGCGGTCGCCGGCGGCCGCTGCACCACCTGCGCGGCGCTGCGCCCTTCGCCACGGGACGGGCTGATGACCGCCACCCCGGCCCCGACACAGGAGGGCCTGCACCTGCTGCGCTCGCCCGAGGGGCTGGCCAAGGCCGTCGTCGCGCTGCTCGTCGCCGTCATCGTGGCCGACGTGTCGGCCGTCGCGGCAGGCCTGAACACCCGGGGCGTGTTCGCCGACATCGCCGGCGGTGACCTGGAGGCCTTCGGCCTGACGACGCGCGCCGACCTGCTCAACCAGCGGGCGTACAGCCTGCAGCTCCTCACCTTGCTGCCCGCCGCCGTCGTCTTCATCCTCTGGTTCCGCAGGGTCCGGCTCAACGCCGAGGTGTTCGACGCGAGTCAGCAGACCATGAAGCCGGGCTGGGCGGTCGGTGGCTGGTTCGTCCCGGTGGGCAACTTCTGGCTGCCGCGCAGGGTGGCCGGCGGAATCTGGACGGCCAGCGCCCAGACCAACACCGACGGCAGCTGGCGCACCGTCTCCCACGCGCCGCTGAACCTCTGGTGGGCGGCCTGGGTGCTCGACCTCCTCTTCGGCCGTTACGCCTCGCGGAAGTACGAGCGGGCCGAGCTGCCGCAGGAGGTCGTGGACGCCGCCGGGCTGGTCGTCGCGTCCGACGTGCTCGACATCGTCGCCGCGGTCCTCGCGATCCTCTTCGTGCGCAGGCTGACCGCGATGCAGGGGGAGCGGGCGACCCTCGGCGCGTATCCGCTCTCCACACGGCCGGCCGGCCCCGGAGGACACCACCGGTGACGCGATGACGAGATGACCGGGACGGAGGCGGGCGTACGGGAGGAGAGCCGCAGCCCGTTCTCCCGCAGCCCGTTCTCCGGCAGCCCGTTCTCCGGCGGCATCGGACTTCTCGCCGGAGTGGGCTGACGTATTGCCTCCCGCGCCGTACGCCGCCGGGCGGAAGAGGGGGCGGAATCCGGTCACCGACCCTGGGGGACCCCTCGCGCGAACCCCCTGGGCATCGTGCCTCCCTCGGGGATCTGCGGAGGAGCTTTCTTCGCAATACCGGACCGACGGGGCATCGATGTGCGTCCGGTCGGCCCACCCGGTGTGTTTCACGGCCGTAGGGGTGACGCTTTTCAGCCATCCGGCGCAGTATGCGGTAACAGGAAGCACGGCGTCCCGCTGTGTCCCGGCGCGGTCGGTCCCCGACAACGCCGGCTTCCGGACCGAGGGGAGTCGCCCATGAGCCTGCTGGAGCTCATCGCCGTTGCCGACGAGCGAGGGCTGGCCGCGAGTGGGCTCGCCTGCCTCGACCGCTGCCTGCCCCTGCTCGCCGACGGCGGCGAGCCCGAGCTGCTGCGGCCGCTCTGGGGGAGCTGCGAGGACGGCCGGGACTGGGACACCCGTCTGACCGCCGCGCGTGAGGCGATGGAGGGCGAGGACATCGCGGACGGGACAGCGGCCCTGGTACGGAAGATGCTGGGCGCTGCCCCGTCCGACTGGTCCGCCGATCCGCTGCGGGAGTGGGCGAGGGCGTGCTCCCTGGTCGCGCTGGAGGTCCACCGTCAGTTCGACATCCCCAGGGGCGGGGACGCCGTCCAGGACCCCGCAGGGCAGCTCAGGCGCTGGAGTGCGGGTGAGGCGGAGGACGCGGGTCCGCTCGTCGCGGGTGAGCTCCACCGCCAGATCAAGATCCTGGAAACCCTCGCGGAGACCGCGGGCACGGCGGGCAGCGTCGGCGGACTGCGCGGTGCGCTGGACCGGTCGACCGAGGGCCGGCGGGTGCTGCGCGCGGTGATGTCGCGCCGGGCACGCGGCCGGGCCTGATCCGGCCCGAGCGCCCCGGCGCAGGAATCCGGCGCCCCCGTGCCAGGGCAGGGGGGCGCCGGTGCCAAAACCGGGCCTTTTCGCCCGTCTCCGTGGCGCCGGGGGCGTGTCCTGGGAGCAGTTCACCGGGCCGGTGGCCTGCCCGGCCGGAAGAGAGCGGGAATCCGGAGCCGTCGCGCACCAGGGGTGGACCGGCCGGTGCCGGCTGACCGCGGGAGCCGCGCAGGGGACTGCCGGAGGGAGAACGGACGACGACCGGGGCCGCCACCCCCCACAGGAGAGGCCCCGGTCGTCTTCCATGAGGCCGCGGAGCGACCCCGTACTCACTTCAGCGCCGCGGGTGCGTTTTCTGTCACACCGCGCTGTGTCAGGAGACTGTTGCGGGTTGTACAAGTCATGGACGCGGAACAGTCCGACCACGTAGCGTGCTGATTCGCGCAGGGTGGCGCAGCGGCGGTGACCAGCCGCGATTCGGATCAGCAGGGCGGGTTGAGGGAGTGCTGGGGGACGACGCGGAGCTGACCGCCGCGGTGCTCGCGGCACAGGACGGGGACGAGGACGCCTTCCGTACTGTGTACCGCGCTGTGCATCCGCGGCTGTTGGGGTACATACGGACGCTGGTCGGCGAACCGGACGCGGAGGACGTGGCGTCCGAGTCCTGGCTGCAGATAGCGCGGGATCTCGACCGGTTCAGCGGGGACGCCGACCGGTTCCGCGGCTGGGCCGCGCGGATCGCGCGCAACCGCTCGCTCGACCACATACGGATGCGGGGCAGGCGCCCGGCGGTCGGCGGCGACGAGAGCGAACTGGCGGGCCGGGCGGCCGAATCGGACACCGTGGACGAGGCGATGGAATCGCTGGCCACCGGCCGTACGCTGTCCCTCATCGCCCAGCTGCCGCAGGACCAGGCCGAGGCGGTGGTGCTCCGCGTGGTGGTCGGGCTGGACGCGAAGAGCGCGGCCCGGACGCTGGGCAAACGCCCCGGCGCGGTCCGCACGGCCGCTCACCGGGGGCTCAAGCGGCTGGCGGAACTGGTCGGCGCGGACCACGGCCCGGACGACGAGCTTCCGGCCGCGGGTACGGGGCTCGTCGCCGTGCCCGCACAGCGCCCGGCCCGCAACGGAGCGGCGGCGCCCGCCGGTGTGACGCATTCGCGTCCGTGGACGCAGAAGGACATGTGATGGCCGACGAGCAGGACGAGTGGCTTGACGCGGACGCGGCGGAGACCTTGCTCCGCGGCGAGTCCGTCGAACCCGTCGACGATCACTCCAGGGCCGAGGCCAGGCAGCTGGAAGCGGCCCTGCGCGAGGTGCGCGCCCCCGGCCCCTCGGCCGTCGAACTGCCCGGCGAGGCGACGGCGCTGGCCGCGTTCCGCGAGGCGTCCGTCGCCCGCACGAAGAAGAACGCCACGGCGCCGTCCTCCGGACCGGCCGGGCAGCAGGACACCCTGCACACCGTGCGGATCGGCGCCGTGCGCGCCCCTTCGTCCCGGCGCCCACGCTGGACCCGCCCCGTGCGCTACGGCCTCGCCGTCTCGCTCGCGGGGTTCGCGCTCGGCGGGGTGGCGGTCGCGGCGGGTACGGGCATGCTTCCGGCCCCGTTCGGCGGCCAGGGCTCCTCGGAACCGGCCTCGTCCGTCTCGGTGGCCGCGTCTCCGGAGGAGCTGGGTGCGGGTGTGCCCGAGGCCGGTGGACTCTCGCCCGCGCCGACGCCACCGGACGTGTCCAGCCCGCCGGCCACTCCCGAGGGAGCGGGCGAGGGGACGGCCCCGGACGACGACGGGCGCGGCGGCCTCGACGGTGACCCGGACGGCAGCGGAACGAACCGCAGGAGCGGTGACCCGGAGTCCACCGGCGACCCGGACGGCCCTGGGGACGGTACGGACGCCCCCGGTGCACGCGACGGCACCACGGGCGGGAACCCGTCCGAGCTGTACGTCAAGGCTGCCCGGGCCTGCCGCGACTACCGCAACGGCGAGCTGAGCCGGGAGGACGAGCGGCGTCTCATCGATCTGGCGGACGGCGAACGCAACCTGGACCGCTTCTGCGACCGCGTCCTGAAGGACGACACGGACGGGAGCGGGGGCAGCCCGGGCGGCGGAAGCAGTTCCGGCGGCTCGGAAGGCGGCTCGGAAGGCGGCAAGGACGGCGGCTCGGAGGGCGGCAAGGACAAGGGCGAGGACGGCGAGCAGTCCCTTCCCTCGATCTCCTTCCGTACCCCGCCCCCACAGGACGACACGGACCGGAGGTCCACGGTCGGCGACCCGGCGAGGACCCCTTCTTCCGCGCTCTCCTCAGCACCACGCTGACCTGCGCGAACATGGGCTTCGGCCATGAGGTGTGACGTTTTTCCGCTGCCCGGCGCAGTACAGAATGCCGACTGGTCATCGGTAGCGCATATGAGCCGGGGTTCCCCCCGTACCTTCGGCTCGGCGCATCAGGCGCGGGCGGGACACGTTCCCCCGGTCCCGTCCGCGCCCCTTCTCCGGTGGAGCCGCGCCCGTCCGCTCCCGGTGATCACCAATAGACAACAACCTTGTCGCCGTTCTGCACCTGGGCGAAGAGCGAGGCGACCTTCCCCTCGTCCCGTACGTTCACGCAGCCGTGCGAGGCGCCGCCGTAACCGCGCGCCGCGAAGTCCGAGGAGTAGTGCACCGCCTGGCCGCCGCTGAAGAACATGGCGTACGGCATGGGGGTGTCGTAGAGCGTCGACACGTGGTGGCGGGACTTCCAGTACACCGAGAACGTGCCTTCCCGGGTGGGCGTGTACTGCGAGCCGAAACGGACGTCCATCGAGGAGACGACCCGGCCGTCGATCATCCACGACAGGGTCCGGCTGTTCTTGCTGATGCACAGGACCCGGCCCGTCATACAGCGCGCGTCCGGCGTCGCCACCGGCTTGTCGGTCGGCGGTTCCAGCTCCTGGGCCGTCGGTTTCCGGGTCATCCCGAGCAGCCGCTCCCAGGTCACGGTGTCGGTGCGGCCCGTGCGGGGCAGGCCCCGCTTGCCCTGGAAGGACCGCACGGACGCGACGGTGACGGTGCCGTAGTAACCGGTGGGGCTGCGGTCGAAGTGGCCGATCTGGCGCAGCCGGGCCTGGAGTTCCCGTACCCGCTCGCTCCTGTCCCCGGTCGACATCAGGGTTTCGGGCCGCGGTGCGGGCGGCGCGGGCGGCGCGCTCGGCGTCTCCTCGGTGGCGGAGGGCGAGGCCGGAGGGGGCGCACCCGTCGGGCTGCCACTCGGCTCGGCGTCGTCCGTGGGGCCCGTGGCCGTGACGGGGGCCGCCGGCTCCGCGGCTCCCACGGTGCCGGCCCGGCAGCCCGCCGTGAGCGTGGCCAGGGCGAGCAGGCCGATGGCCGCCGCCGTCGCCGTACGCGTTCCGCTCGCACTGCCGTTCGTCCCTGCGCGTCTCATCCCGACCCCCTGGCCCGTCCGTCGCCGCCCCGGTGTGCCGCGCCCGTGCGCGGACATCCCATGAGACGGATTCCCGTCCTGCCCGGTTGCCGAATCCTGCGCATGATGGGAAGCGTGCGGCCGGTCGCGCGGCGGGTCGAACGCTGTGAGCAAGGTCCCAGCCGATGGCTCTCACGGGCGCTGCCGCCCCCGCTAGAGTCCGTCGCGAAGTTGTTACTGCCAGGTAGCTTGAGCGGGAGGCACAGCACATGACGCGTGAGTCCGAATCGGGACTGCCCATCGAGCCGGTGTACGGGCCCGGCGCCCAGGCGGGCTGGGACCCGGCCGAGAAGCTGGGCGAGCCGGGTGCGTACCCCTTCACGCGTGGCGTCTACCCCACGATGTACACCGGCCGACCGTGGACGATGCGGCAGTACGCCGGTTTCGGCACCGCCGTCGAGTCGAACGCCCGGTACAAGCAGCTGATCGCCAACGGCACCACGGGCCTGTCGGTCGCGTTCGACCTGCCCACCCAGATGGGACACGACTCGGACGCCCCGATCGCCTCCGGCGAGGTGGGCAAGGTCGGTGTGGCGATCGACTCCATCGACGACATGCGCGTCCTGTTCGGCGGGATCCCGCTGGACAAGGTCTCCACCTCGATGACCATCAACGCCCCCGCCTCGCTCCTCCTCCTGCTCTACCAGCTGGTCGGTGAGGAACAGGGCGTCCCGGCGGACCGGTTGACCGGCACCGTCCAG
>NZ_JBHXRD010000006.1:0-82925 GCF_042717325.1 Streptomyces sp. NPDC058637
CGCCGCGGGGGGGGGGGGCCCCCCACCCCCGGGGGGGGGCCCCCCCGGGGGTACCCGGGGGGCCCCGCCCCCTGTTCTGCCGCCTGCTCGTCCTCGGTCGCCGGACGGGCTTGGATACGCGAGTCGGGCCAACTCGCCCCCGCCGGGCACAACCATTCCGGAGCAAGCCTTTTGTCCTCGATCGCCGGACGGGCTCAGTTATGCCAACTCGAGCCCGTCCGGCGATTGAGGACACACCCCGGGACGGGTCAGGGCGCGGTCAGGGCGCGGATCGCCGTCGGCGCGTGCCCCGGTTCCGTCGCGACGTCCTCGAACTCGTTGACCGACGCGATATCCGTCCCGCTCATCGAGATGTTCGTGACCCGCTCCAGGATCGCCTCCACCACCACCGGCACCTGGAACTCCGCCGCCAGCTTCTTCGCCTCCTCGAAGGCCGGCAGCAGCCGGTCCGGCTCGGTGACCCGGATCGCCTTGCAGCCCAGACCCTCGACGACCTTGACGTGGTCCACGCCGTAGGCACCCAGCTCCGGGGAGTTGAGGTTCTCGAACTCCAGGTTGACCTGGAAGTCGATGTCGAAGTTGCGCTGCGCCTGCCGGATGAGCCCCAGGTAGGAGTTGTTCACCAGCACGTGCACGTACGGGATGCGGTGCTGCGCGCCGACCGCCAGCTCCTCCAGCATGAACTGGAAGTCGTAGTCGCCGGAGAGCGCGACGACAAAGCCGTCCGGGTCGGCCGTGGCGACGCCCAGCGCGGCCGGGATCGTCCAGCCGAGCGGTCCGGCCTGGCCGCAGTTGATCCAGTGGCGCGGCCGGTAGACGTGCAGCATCTGCGCGCCCGCGATCTGGGAGAGGCCGATCGTCGTGACGTACCGGGTCTCGGGGCCGAACGCCCGGTTCATCTCCTCGTACACCCGCTGCGGCTTCAGCGGCACGTTGTCGAAGTGCGTGCGGCGCTGCAGCGCCGCACGGCGCTCCTGCGTGGACGCCGCCCAGGCCGACCGGTCCTTCAGCTCGCCGGCGGCCTTCAGCTCGCGCGCCACCTCGACGAGGAGTTCCAGCGCGGCTTTCGCGTCGGAGGCGATACCGAGGTCCGGCGCGAAGATCCTGCCGAGCTGGGTGGGCTCGATGTCGACGTGGACGAACGTACGCCCCCGGGTGTAGACGTCGAGCCTGCCGGTGTGGCGGTTGGCCCACCGGTTGCCGATGCCGAGGACGAAGTCGGATTCCAGGAAGTTCGCGTTGCCGTAGCGGTGCGAGGTCTGCAGGCCGACCATGCCCGCGTTCAGCTCGTGGTCGTCGGCGAGGATGCCCCAGCCCATCAGGGTCGGGACGACCGGGACGCCGGTCAGTTCGGCGAACTCCACCAGGAGTGCGCAGGCGTCGGCGTTGATGATGCCGCCGCCCGCGACGAGCAGCGGACGCTCGGAGGCGTTCAGCATCTCGACGGCGCGCTCGATCTGCTTGCGGGTGGCGGCGGGCTTGTGCACGGGCAGCGGCTCGTACAGCTCGGGGTCGAACTCGATCTCGGTGAGCTGCACATCGATCGGCAGGTCGATGAGGACCGGCCCCGGCCGTCCGGTGCGCATCAGGTGGAATGCCTGCTGGAAGACGCCCGGGACCTGCGCGGCCTCCAGGACGGTGGTCGCCGCCTTGGTCACCGGGGCGGCGATCGACGCGATGTCGACGGCCTGGAAGTCCTCCTTGTGGAGCACGGCCGTCGGCGCCTGGCCGGTGATGCAGAGGATCGGGATCGAGTCGGCGACGGCCGAGTAGAGGCCGGTGATCATGTCGGTGCCGGCCGGGCCGGACGTACCGACGCAGACGCCGATGTTCCCGGCCTTCGCCCGGGTGTAGCCCTCGGCCATGTGGGAGGCGCCCTCGACGTGGCGGGCGAGGGTGTGGTGGATCCCGCCGGAGGCCTTGAGGGCCGCGTAGAACGGGTTGATCGCCGCACCGGGCACGCCGAACGCGTTACTGACACCTTCACGCTTGAGGATCTCAACTGCCGCTCGGGCAGCGGTCATACGAGGCATTGAGTGCTCCTGCTCGGACTCGGTGGAGTCGGGCTCTGTCGCGCCACCTGAGAGCACCAATTCCGTATTGCGGAAATATTGTTCTGCTATACGGAATCAATCTAGGGCGGGCCCGTACGGTCGTCAAGGGAGCCACGGAGGCCGCGCGGCCGGAACGATCGGACGA
Source organism: Streptomyces sp. NPDC058637 (assembly GCF_042717325.1). Classification (NCBI taxonomy): domain Bacteria; kingdom Bacillati; phylum Actinomycetota; class Actinomycetes; order Kitasatosporales; family Streptomycetaceae; genus Streptomyces; species Streptomyces sp. NPDC058637. The sequence continues at coordinate 2,200 of NZ_JBHXRD010000006.1, forward strand.
AGTACGCCAAGTCCCTCCCCCGGGCGTCGCTCCTGGTGGACGATGGGGATACGGAACGCAGTCGTCGTGGCAGCGGCGGTGGGGAGGGGTACAACGTGGAGTCCGTACCGGTGCGCTGCCCGGTCTGCAGCCGGGACCACGCCTACGTCACGCCGGTGTATCCGTGTCCGTGCGGCTCCCCGACCGCCCCGCCGCTGATGCGCGGCGCCCCGGTCGAGCCGGTCACCCACCGCACCTGGGAGGACGACTGGGTGAGCGTGCGCTGCCACTCCTGCGGGCGCCACGACCATTGGCCGTATCCCGAGCTGTGCTGCCCCTGCGGGACCGTGCTGCGGATACCCGTGCGCCCGGTGGCCACCCGCGGCCTCTCCGCCCCGCCCGCCCCGACCCGCACACCGCTCCCGCGCACCGCCGCGCATCCGCGCCCGGCGTTCCAGCCCCTGGTGATCCGTACGGCGCGCGACGCGGTGAGCGCCGCCGCGCTCTACCTGACCTGGCTGGGTTTCCGCGACGTCGTCCAGCCCGAGATACGGCCCACCTCCCGGATAGACCTGAGGGCGGCGGGGCTCATCGCGCAGGTCGACTCGACCACCCGGGCCACCACCCTGCGCGATGTCGAGTGCCTCTGGCTCAACGCGCTCAACACATCGGTGTCCGGGGTGCTCTTCTCCCTCGCCGGCTACGCGGACGACGCCCGGGCGCGGGCGGACGGCCTCCGCATCCCGCTCTTCGTCCTGGACCTCACGGGGACGCCCCAGCCGGTGAACGGCGCGGCCGACGAATTGGTCGGCACCGGCCCCTGACCGCCCGCCATACTCGGCCCATGCGCATCCGCCCCGCCCGCCGCGCCGAACTCCCCCTGCTCCAGGACATCGAGCGCGCCGCCGGTGAGCCGTTCAGGACGCTGGGCATGGCCTCCGTCGCCGACGACGACCCGCCCCCGCTCTGCATGCTGGACAGCTACCGCCGCGACGGGCGCTGCTGGACGGCGGCGGAGGAGGGTACGGACCTCCCGGTCGGCTACCTGATCGTGGACCGTGTCGACGGCGCGGCCCACATCGAGCAGGTGTCGGTGAGTCCCGCGGCCTCTCGCCGGGGCGTGGGCCGCGCACTGATCGGCCGTGCCGCCGCCTGGGCCGAGGGGCAGGGGCTGGCGGCAGTGACACTGACCACCTTCGCCGAGGTCCCGTGGAACGCCCCCTACTACGCCCGCCTCGGTTTTCGGACACTGGCCGCGGACGAGCTCGGTGAGCAACTCCGCTCGATCACGGCACAGGAGGCGGAACACGGCCTGAACCGCTGGCCGCGCGTGTGCATGCGCGCCGAACTCCCCTTGCGCCCCGGGCCATGATTTCAGTCACCTGTGCCACGCGAGCCGCTTATGTTCGAGCTGTTGTCAGTATGGGGACGTAGAGTGAAGGCATGGTCTTAACTCCACGACTTCCCACCCGTGCCAACCCCGTTTTCCCGACGCAGCCGACGCACCAGTCCGCCGTCGAAGCCAACGAGGCGATCCGCGCCCTCGTGGACGCGCGCGCCGGCCAGGACTGGTCGTCCGTGGAGTCCGAGAAGTACGAGGTGCTGCTCATCGAGTGGGCGGCGGCGACCCGGGGCATCGGCTCCGACATCATCGAAGCCGCCTGACCCCGGGGCGCGGGGCGCCTTACGCGCACCCGGCCGCCCCGGGGCCTTCGGCGCGGCTAACCGCCGTAGCCCTCCCGCAGTTCGACCTTCCGGACCTTCCCGCTGACCGTCATCGGGAAGGCCTCCAGGATCCGCAGCCGCCGCGGGATCTTGTAGTGAGCCAGCTGCTCGCGGCAGTACGCCGTCACCTCGTCGAGCGTCGGCGGATCGGCCGGGTCCCGGGGGATCACGCAGGCCAGGATCTCCTCCCCGTACGTGTCATCGGGCACGCCGACCACCTGTACGTCGGCGATCTTGGGGTGGCCGTGGAGGAACTCCTCGATCTCCCGGGGGTACACGTTCTCGCCGCCCCGGATGATCATGTCCTTGATCCGGCCGACGATCTGGACGTAACCGTCCTCCCGCATCACCGCGAGGTCCCCGGTGTGCATCCAGCGTCCCGCGTCGACGACTTCGGCGGTCCGCTCCGGCTGGTCCCAGTAGCCGAGCATCACGCTGTATCCCCGGGTGCACAGCTCGCCGGCCTCGCCGCGCGGCAGCGTCAGTCCGGTCACCGGGTCGGTCACCTTCACCTCGATGTGCGGCAGCACCCGGCCGACGGTGCCCGTGCGGCGGTCCAGGTCGTCGTCCCGGCGGGTCTGCGTGGAGACGGGTGAGGTCTCGGTCATGCCGTAGCAGATGGACACCTCGTCCATGTGCATCTCGGCGACGACCCGCTTCATCACCTCGACCGGGCACGGTGATCCGGCCATGATCCCGGTACGCAGCGAGGAGAGGTCGTACGCGGCGAAGTCCGGGTGGTCGAGCTCCGCGATGAACATGGTGGGGACGCCGTAGAGCGAGGTGCAGCGCTCCTGCTGGACGGCCGCGAGCACCGCGGCGGGCTCGAAGGCCGGGGCGGGGATCACGATGCAGGCACCGTGCGAGGTGATGCCGAGGTTCCCCATGACCATGCCGAAACAATGGTAGAAGGGCACCGGCAGGCAGACCCTGTCCGCTTCCGTGTAGCCGACCGTCTCCCCCACGAAGTAGCCGTTGTTCAGGATGTTGTGGTGGGAGAGGGTCGCCCCCTTGGGGAAGCCGGTGGTGCCCGAGGTGTACTGGATGTTGATCGGGTCGTCGCAGGACAGCTCCGCCTCCCGCGCGGCCAGTCGCTCCGGGGACACGGACTCGGCCGCAGCCGTCAGCTCGTCCCAGGTCGGGTCGCCGATGTAGTGGACGGCGCGCAGGGCCGGGCAACCGGCGCGGACCTGGCCGACGAGCGCGCGGTAGTCGCTGGTGCGGTGCGCGAGCGAGGCGATCAGGACACGGACGCCGGCCTGCCTCAGCACGTACTCCAGCTCGTGGGCACGGTAGGCCGGGTTGATGTTGACCATGACGGCGCCGATGCGGGCCGTCGCGTACTGGACGAGCACCCACTCCGGGCAGTTGACCGCCCAGATCCCGACCCGGTCCCCCTTGGCGACACCGGACGCCATCAGCCCTCTGGCCAACTCGTCCACGTCGGCGCCGAATTCGGCGTACGTCCAGCGGCGCCCGGACGCCACGTCGACGAGGGCCTCCCGCTCGGGGAACGCGGCGAGCGCCCGGTCGAGGTTGTGCCCGATGGTGTCGCCGAGCAGTGCGGTGGTCCCGGTGCCGTGCGCGTAGGACGGCTCGCTCATCGCAGGTCCCCCTCGTCGAACTCGGTGCCCGTTCCCTCGGCGGTGCGCTCGCGCAGCTCGATCCGGCGGATCTTGCCGGAGACGGTCTTGGGCAGCTCGGCGAACTCCAGCCGGCGGATCCGCTTGTACGGGGCGAGGACCGCCCGGGAGTGCGCGAAGAGGACCTTCGCCGTGTCCGGACCGGGCTCCCAGCCCTCCGCGAGCACGACGTACGCCTTCGGGACGGACAGCCGCACCGGGTCCGGGGCGGGCACGACCGCGGCCTCGGCGACCGCCTCGTGCTCCAGCAGGGCGCTCTCCAGCTCGAACGGCGAGATCTTGTAGTCGGAGGCCTTGAACACGTCGTCGGCCCTGCCCACGTACGTGATGTAGCCGTCCTCGTCCCGGGAACCGATGTCTCCGGTGCGGTAGTAGCCGCCCGCCATCGCCTCGGCCGTGCGCTCCGGGTCGCCGTGGTAGCCCGTCATGAGGCCGACGGGAGCGGCGGACAGGTCGAGGGAGATCTCGCCCTCCTCGACGCCCGCCTCACCGGTGACCGGATCGAGGAGCTCGACCCGGAAGCCGGGGCTCGGCCGCCCCATGGAGCCCGTCTTCAGCAGCTGTCCCGGCGAGTTGGCCACCTGGACCGCGGTCTCCGTCTGGCCGAAGCCGTCCCGGATGGTGACGCCCCAGGCGCGCCGCACGCTCTCGATGACCTCCGGGTTGAGCGGTTCACCGGCTGCGACGACCTCGCGCGGCGGTGTCCTCAGCTGGGTCAGGTCCGCCTGGATGAGCATCCGCCAGGCGGTCGGCGGTGCGCAGAAGCTCGTCACGGCGGAGCGGTCCATCTCCGCCATCAGCCGGGCCGCGTCGAAGCGGGTGTAGTTGTAGATGAAGACGGTGGCCTCGGCGCTCCACGGCGCGAAGAGGTTCGACCAGGCGTGCTTGGCCCAGCCCGGCGAGGAGATGTTCAGATGGACGTCGCCGGGCTTGAGCCCGATCCAGTACATCGTGGCCAGGTGGCCGACCGGGTACGAGACATGGGTGTGCTCGACCAGCTTGGGGCTCGCCGTCGTGCCGGAGGTGAAGTACAGCATCAGCGGTTCGTCGGCGTCGGTCTCGCGGTCCGCCGTGAAGGTGTCCGGCGACGCGTCGGCCCCGCTGTAGTCGCGCCAGCCCTCGACCTCGTCGCCTACCGAGATACGGGTGTAGTCGCCGGGCACCTCGTCGAACTTCGCCGTGTCCGCCGACCGTACGAGGACGTGGCGGACCCTGCCGCGGTCCACCCGGTCGCGCAGGTCGGCCGGGCCGAGCAGCGGGGTGGCGGGGATGACGACGGCACGCAGCTTCATCGCGGCGAGGGCCGTCTCCCACAGCTCCCTCTGGTTGCCGAGCATGACCAGGACGCGGTCGCCCGCCGCGACGCCCTGGGACCGCATCCAGTTCGCCGCCCTGTTGGAGCGGGCGGCCATCCGGGCGAAGGACACCTCGGTGCGCCCGCCGTCCTCCTCCACGATGTGCAGGGCGGTGCGGTCGTTGTCCTCGGCGATGACGTCGAACCAGTCGAGCGCCCAGTTGAAGTGGTCCGGGCGCGGCCAGCTGAAGCCTTCGTAGGCCTTCGCGTAGTCCTCACGGTGCTCGAGCAGAAAGTCCCGGGCTGCCCGGAACGTCTCCGTCGCGCTGGTTGCCGGCATGTGCCCTCCTCGTTGCGGACCCGTCCTTTAACATCATGCGAACAGTGACCCAGATCTCACCACCCCCGAACGGGGGTACGGCGTGACAGGACGGAGAGTCATCGGAGTGCCGGAACAGGGCGAGGCGACCGAACTGCAGGCGGCGCTGCTGAGGCTGCGCCGTACGAGCGGGCTGCCCGTCGTCTTCGGCGGGCTCCTCTCGGACGCGCGCCACGCGCGGATCGCCGAGCTGAACGGGGCGCGGACCGGTGCGCTGCGCGGGCTCGTCGTCTCGGCGGGCAGCGGGCTCGGCGGGAAGGCGATCGCGCTGTCACGGCCGTGCGCGGTGAGCGACTACGCCTCCTCGCGCCACATCAGCCACGAGTACGACACGGCCGTCGCCGCGGAGGGCCTGCGTTCGGTCGTCGCGGTGCCCGTCGTCGTCCGCCGCACGGTGCGCGGAGTGCTGTACGGGGCGCTGCGCGAACCGCTCACGCTGGGGGACCGTACGTTCGACGCGGCGGCGTCGGCGGCACGCGACGTCGAGCAGGCACTGGCCGTCCGGGACGAGGTGCAGCATCTGCTGGCGGTCACCCGGGAGCAGGTGACCGATCCGGGGCGCCCCGGCACGTGGGAGGACGTCCGCGAGGCGCACCGCGAACTGCGGGCGCTGGCACCGAGGATCGTCGATCCGGCGCTGCGTGAGGAGCTGCTCGCGGTGTGCGGCCGGCTCGCCTCGGCAACGGGTGCGGACCGGTTCCCGGCCGCGCGGCAGGTACGGCTGGCGCCCCGCGAGGTGGATGTGGTCGCCTGCGTCGCGTCGGGGGCGACGAACGCGGTGGCGGCCGAGCGGCTGGGGCTGCGGCCCGAGACGGTGAAGGGGTATCTGCGCTCCGCGATGCGGAAGCTGGGTGCGCACACCCGGCTCGAAGCGGTGGTGGCGGCGCGACGGGCGGGACTGCTGCCGTGAGCTTCAGTCGCCGAAGTCGATGAACGGGGCGAACCGGACGTCGTGCGCGGGGGCCGCCGACATCACCGTGAGCAGTTCCACGGCCTCCTGCGTGATCTCCTCGCGCTGCGCCCCGCCGAGGCCGCCCAGGGCCTGGACGGTGATCCGCGCGTCGTCGGCCGTCTCGTCGAGGCGCCAGATCGCGGCCAGGAAGCCGTCCACGAGGACCGTTCCGTACGCTTGGTTGCCGACGCCGTTGCGCCCCTTGTACGCGGCCGGGATGACCCGTGTCCGGTCGGCGTGTCCGAGCAGCACGTTGTCGAATTCGGGCAGGAAGCGGACCGGGGCCGGGACGTCAGGGCCGGGACGCGGGGCGTCCGGCAGGTCGAAGAGTTCCACGCCGTGCTCGTCGCGGAAGGTGACCAGCCGCGGTCGCAGCCGTTCGAAGACCTCGCGCAGCCGGGTGAGCCCGGCCCACATCTGCATGTCCTTCACGGAGGCGGGTCCGAAGGCGCCGAGGTAGCGCAGGACGGTCCCGTCGGGCGCGGGGGCCGGGTGCGACACCCTGTCGAGCCAGTGCTCGACGGTGGTCAGGGCGACCTGTCCGCTGCGCCCCCACATTCCGCGCGGGGTGACCTGGACCAGCGGGAGGAGGCAGCGGGCGGCGACCGCCAGGGCCCGCGGTTCGGCGTCCGGCCAGTGCACGGTCAGTTCCTCGCGCAACTCCTTCATCGTGCGGGGCCGTTCCTCGACGAGTTCCTTGCCGAGGACGGCCAGCCGGTCCAGGTCGACGCCGGTGAGTCCGCTGCGGAACATCTTCAGCTCGCGGTCGCGCGCCGGCTGGACCAGGGGGCGCAGGGTGAGCGCGTCGTCGGCGGTGTGCGTGTGGATGGTGGAGCGCAGGGTGACGATTCTGACGACCTCGCGGGACTCCATGAGCGCGGAGAGCTCGGCGGGGTCGAAGCCCTCGATCCGGGAGTAGAGCTGGAAGTACGGCGGTCTGGTGTTCTGCGCCTGCAGTCCCACCAGCCGGGTGACGACGTCCTTGACCGGCACGGCGGTGCGCCGGAGCAGCAACTGGCGTTCCATCGTTGCCCGGTTGAGCGCGCGGGTGGAGAGTACGGGGGCATTCTTCGCGACCATGGAGCGCACGCTACGCGGAAGGGCGTGCACCGGCGCTCGAGTCCGACACTCGCAGGGGGCGGCGGCACCGCTGCCCGGGTGCCGTACGCCCGCATGATGGTGCCCGTGATCAGTGTCCTCTTCGCCGTTCTCACGGCGCTCAGCAATGGTGCAGCCTCGGTCCTCCAGCGTCGTGCGGCCCTGAACGTGCCCGCCGGCGAGGCGATGCGCCTGTCGCTGATAGGGCATCTGCTGCGGCAGAGGGTGTGGCTCTGCGGGATCGGTCTGGTGATCGTCGCGGCGGTCTGCCAGGCGGTGGCGCTGGCCACCGGGCCGATCGCCGTGGTCCAGCCGATCTTCGTGATCGAGCTGCCGGCGACCCTGCTGCTCGCCGGTGTCGTGATGCGGGCCCGGGTGCCGCGGACCGTCTGGTACGGGGTGGCCGCCGTGACGGCCGGGCTGGCCCTCGGCATGGCCGCCGCCGCACCGGTCGGCGGTCGCGACAGTGTGCCGGGCGCCGACTGGATCCCCGCCCTGGTCGTCACCGGGCTGTTCGAGGCCGCGCTGATCGTCGCGGCGCTCGGCACCGGCGGCAACGCGAGGGCCGCGCTGCTGGGCCTCGCGGCTGCCTGCGGGTACGCGCTGACGGCGGCGCTGATGAAGGACGCGATGGCGAAGCTGGACGAAGGGGGTGTGACGGCCCTGCTGTCGGCCTGGCAGCTGTACGCCACGGCGGCGGCCGGCGTGGGGGCACTGTTCCTCCTCCAGAACGCGCTGCACTCCGGCACTCTGGTGGCCGTGCAGCCGATGTTGACGCTGGGCGACGCGCTGATCAGCGTCACGTACGGCGTGACGTTGTTCGGCGAGCATCTGCGCACCGGCTGGTGGCTGCTGCCGCAGCTGGCCGGTGTGGCCCTGATCGCCGTGGGCTGTGTGGTGCTGGCCCGTTCCCCGCTGGCCACGGGGAGCCCCGCCCCCGCTCCGCGAGTGCGATGAGCGAGGGTCGGGGGCGTCCCCGGCCCGGGTCAGGGGCGTCCTCGGGGGTCAGGGGCGCTCCGGGGCCAGGGGCGCCCCCGGGCAGGTACCTCCTCGCCGGGCGGTACCGGACCGGGCGGGGTGCCGTCGCCGAACGGGCGCCCGCCCAGCTGCTCCCGGTGGTGCGGGGTCAGCCAGCCGGACAGGTCGGGGCCCAGCGGGACGATGCCGGTCGGGTTGATGCCCGTGTGCACCCGGTAGTAGTGCCGCTTGATGTGGTCGAAGTCGACCGTGTCGCCGAAACCCGGGGTCTGGAAGAGGTCGCGGACGTACGCCCACAGGACGGGGTCCTCGGACAGCTTCGAGCGGTTGCACTTGAAGTGGCCGTGGTAGACGGCGTCGAACCGCACCAGGGTGGTGAACAGCCGGATGTCCGCCTCGGTGAGGGTGTCGCCGACGAGGTAGCGCCGGTCGGCGAGCCGCTCCGAGACCTGGTCCAGGCGGCGGAAGACATCGGTGTACGCGGCCTCGTACGCGCCCTGGCCGTCGGCGAATCCGGCCCGGTAGACACCGTTGTTGACGTCGCGGTAGATGCCTTCCATCACCTCGTCGATCTCCTCCCGCAGGGGTCGGGGGTAGAGGTCGGGGGCGCCGGGGCGGTGCAGGTCCGTCCACTCGGTGGCCAGGTCCAGTGTGATCCGCTGGTAGTCGTTGGTGACGAGCCGTCCGCTCGGTACGTCGACGATCGCGGGGACGCTGACCCCGCCGGGGTAGCCGTGCTCCCGTGCGTCGTACGCCTCGCTCAGGTAGCGGATTGCGAGCACCGGGTCCCGGCCGCCCTCGTCCAGGGTGAAGCGCCAGCTGCGGTCGTCCTGGACGGGGTCGGCGACGGCCAGGGAGAGGGCGCTCTCCAGTCCGAGCAGCCGCCGTGAGACGAGTGCGCGGCTCGCCCAGGGGCAGGCCCTGCTGACGACCAGCCGGTAACGGCCGGCCTCGACGGGCCAGCCGTCACGGCCGTCGGCGGTGATGCGGTCGGCGAAGTGGCTGCGCGACCGCTTGAAGGGCTTGTGGCCGTACGAGGTGTTCCCGCCCGGCTCCGTTTCCTCGCTCATCGTGTTCCCTTCTGCGGCTCGGGTGTTGCGGCTGTCTCCTGGCGTCTTCTTTCCCGGCGGCCCGCTCCGACATCGGCGAGGGCCACGATCAGCGCGGCGAGGACGAACGCCACGGAGACGACGAGCCCCCGGTCGTACGCGTCGGCCCAGCCGTCGGGGCCCAGCTGGGCGAAGAAGACCGAGCCCACGGCGGCGATCCCGATGGACGATCCGACCCGCTGGCTGGTCTGGAGGGTGCCCCCGGCGCTGCCCGCGTTGTGCACCGGCACCTCGGAGAGGGTCATCGTCTGGTTGGGGGCGATGACGAGTCCGCTGCCGAGTCCGGCCAGCAGCAGCGGCGCCGCCATCGCCAGTCCGGCGCCGCGGCCGGGCACCAGGTGCGCGGCCAGTGCGGTGAGGCCGAGCCCGACGGCCACCATGGTCAGTCCGACGACGATCAGGGGCCGGCCGAACCGGCCGACGAGCCGGCCGCCGATCGTCGCCGCACCGCCCGCGCCGAGTGCGAACGGGGTGATCGCGAGACCGGCCTCCAGGGCGCTGTAGTGCAGGCCCGACTGGAGGTAGAGCGTGGTGATGAAGAAGATCGAGGTGAAGCCCGCGAAGTACAGCAGGATCATCAGGCAGCCGAGCCAGAAGGACCGGAGGCGGAAGAGCGCGAGGTTCAGCACGGGCTGGACGCCCTTCCTGGCGCAGCGGGACTCCCAGCCGACGAAGACGGTCAGCAGGGCCAGGGCCACGACGACGAGCAGCCATTTCCCGTTGCCCGGCCACTGCTGGGCCTGGACGAACGGCAGCAGCAGGGTCAGCACCCCGGCGCCCAGCAGCAGTACGCCGACCGGGTCCAGGTCGCGTGGCCCGACCCGGCCCGCGGACGGGGTGTCCGGGAGGAGCCGGTGGGCCAGCAGCAGGCAGACGGCCCCGATCGGGAGGTTGACGTAGAACACCCAGCGCCAGCCCTCCTGCGCGCCCGCGCCCTGGATCAGCAGGCCGCCCGCGAGCGGGCCGACGGCGGTGGAGATGCCGACGACGGTGCCGAACATGCCGAAGGCCCGGCCCCGTTCACGGCCGGAGAACATCTGCTGGATCAGTGCGGAGATCTGCGGGGAGAGCAGCCCGCCCGCCGCGCCCTGGAGCAGCCGGGCGACGACGAGCCAGAGGCTGGACTGGGCGGCCCCGCAGGCGGCGGAGGCCAGGGTGAACAGGGTGAGGCCCCACATGAACATCGTGCGCCGCCCCCGGGCGTCGCCGAGCCGTCCGCCGGGGATGAGGACGAGCCCGAACGCGAGCGCGTAGCCGGACAGCACCCACTGGAGGTCGGACTCCGGCGTGTCCAGGCCCTCCTTGATGGACGGCAGCGCCACATTGACGATGGACACGTCGAGGAGGGTCATGAAGCCCGCCACCAGGCAGACGGCGAGTGCGCGCCAGCGACGGGGGTCGGAGGGTCCGGGAGGAGAGCCAGGGTCCCGGTGCACCGCGCTCTCTGCCATGACCGGCACCCTAGGCGGCGGCCCCAGGTTCCGGCGGATCCCGGCCGTGCGGTCCGGCGTGTCCCGCCCTACCGGGGGTACTCGGAGAACATGACTGTTCTCAAAACGAGCGTTCTGGTCCTGGACTGTGCCGAACCCCTCGAGCTCGCCGGATTCTACGCGGCTCTGCTGGACGCCGAGATGCGGATCGGGGACGATCCGGACTTCGTCGAGATCGTCGGCGGCCCGGGCGTGCACCTGGCGGTCCGCCGTGACCACGGTTACGCGCCCCCGAGCTGGCCCCGCCCCGAGGACTCCCAGCAGGCGCATCTGCGCATCCTGGTGGACGAGGGCAACATGGACGAGGCCGAGCGCGAGGCGATAGGCCTCGGCGCCCGGCCGGTGGACACGAAGGACAGCAACAGCGGTCCACGTGACGTCCGCGTCTACACGGATCCGGCCGGGCACTCCTTCTCGCTGGCCGTCTACCCCTCCTTCCCCGCCGACCGCCCCGCCGAACGGCGGCGCGACGCGGGCCCGGTGAGCACGGACGCGGTATAACCGGCTCCGCGTACGGACGGGTTGGTGCCGGGCGGGACGGTCTCGCCGGTCCCGTCCAGGACGTCAAGCCCGGCCGGACGGAACACCGCCCACCACGTCCGGAACGCCGTATGTGCGGTCACACCACCGCCCGCGTGACGGACACCCTGCCTGGACGGGCCGTCGCCCGCGTGTCACCGTGCGTCGGGGGACGTCGAGGCGGTGTGGGCGGCGTAGGGCCGCACCGTGACACGACCAGGCACCACCACGGAGGTCGCACACGGTCGTCGGGCCGCCGGTAGCGGCTGCCGCGCACCCGTACGTTTCCAGGATTTAACCTCTTGATGCCTTGTCACTCGAGGTCTACGCGCATAGTTTTTGCCCCCTCACTACACACTTGGGGGCAGTTCCCGTGCAGATAGCCAGACCCGGCTCCGTCCTGCTGGCCGGCGCCGTCGCCGTAACGCTTTCGGTGACCGCGCTGCCCGCCGCCTTCGCGGCCCCGTCCTCGTCCGCCGTGATCTCCGAGGTGTACGGCGGCGGCGGCAACTCCGGTGCGACGCTCACCCGTGACTTCATCGAGCTGGCCAACGCCGGTTCGAGCCCGTTCGGCCTGTCCGGCTTCAGCGTCCAGTACCTGCCGGGCACCCCGTCGGCCGGATCGCTGTGGCAGGTCTCCGAGCTGTCCGGCGCCGTCGCGCCCGGCGGCCGCTACCTCGTCGCGCAGGCCGCGGGCACCGGCGGCACGGTGGCCCTGCCGACCGCCGACGCCACCGGCACCGTCGCGATGTCGGCGGCGAGCGGCACCGTCGCCCTCGTGTCCGGCACCACCCCGCTGACCTGCAAGACCGCCGCGGACTGTGCCGCGGACACCCGGATCGTCGACCTCGTCGGCTACGGCTCCGCCCTCGTGCGCGAGGGCGGCGGCCCGGCGACGGGTACGTCGGCCACCGCCTCCGTGGCGCGCGGCACGTCCCTCGCGGACACCGACGACAACGCCGCCGACCTGACCGCGGGCACCCCGACCCCGGTCAACGCGGCCGGCGAGACCGCCGGCGGCTCCGGCCCGGGCGAGCCCGGCGGGCCGACCGAGCCCGGGACCGTGCGGGTGCACGACATCCAGGGCACCACGCGGGTCTCCCCGCTCGTGGGCCAGTCGGTGACCGGGGTCCCGGGCATCGTCAGCGCTGTGCGCACGAGCGGTTCGCGCGGCTTCTGGATCCAGAACACGACGCCGGACGGCGACGCCCGTACGAGCGAGGGCCTGTTCGTCTACACCGGCTCCACCGCGCCGACCGTGGCCGTGGGCGACTCGGTCCTGGTCAGCGGCAAGGTGGCCGAGTACTACCCGTCCTCCACCACCCAGTCGCTCACCCAGCTCACCGCCCCGAAGTCCACCGTCCTGTCCTCGGGCAACGCCCTGCCGGCGCCCGTCGTCCTCGACGCGCAGTCGGTGCCGGAGGGCTACGTCCCGACGGCGGGCGGCGGGTCGATCGACGCGCTGGCGCTGGACCCGGCGGTGTACGCCCTGGACCTCTACGAGTCGCTCGAAGGCGCCCGTGTCCAGATCGCCGACACCCGGGTGACGGGTGCGACGACCGCGTACGACGAGATCTGGGTGACGGTCAAGCCGGACGAGAACCGCACCCGGCGCGGCGGCACCCTCTACGCGTCGTACGAGGACCAGAACACCGGCCGCGTCAAGGTGATGTCGCTGGACGCCACGCAGCCGGTCCCCGTGGCGGACGTGGGCGACGTGCTCTCCGGCCCCACGACGGGCGTGCTCGACTACGCGTCGTTCGGCGGGTACAACCTCCAGGCCACCGAGCTCGGTACCCTCACCGACAACGGGCTGCGGCGCGAGGTGACGCGGAAGCAGAAGCGCAAGGAGCTCGCGGTCGCCACGTACAACGTGGAGAACCTCGACGCGCTCGACGACCAGGCCAAGTTCGACACGCTCGCCTCCGGGGTCGCTGTCAGCCTCTCCTCCCCCGACATCGTCTCGCTGGAGGAGATCCAGGACGACAACGGCGCGACGAACGACGGGTCGGTCGGCTCCGAGGCGACGCTGCGGCGGTTCACGGACGCGATCGTCGCGGCCGGCGGCCCCCGGTACGCGTGGCGCTACGTCGCCCCCGTCGACGGCCAGGACGGCGGCGAGCCCGGCGGCAACATCCGCAACGTCTTCCTCTTCGACCCGGAGCGGGTCGACTTCGTGGACCGCGAGGGCGGCGACGCGACCACCGCGGTGCAGGCCGTGAAGACGAAGAAGGGTGTCACCCTCTCCGTCTCGCCCGGCCGGATCAACCCGGCGAGCGCCGCCTGGGAAGACAGCCGCAAGCCGCTCGTGGGCGAGTTCCGCTTCCGTGGCGAGGCCGTCTTCGTCATCGGCAACCACTTCGCGTCCAAGGGCGGCGACCAGCCGCTGCACGGCCGCTACCAGGAGCCGGTGCGCTCTTCGGAGACGAAGCGCGTGCAGCAGGCTGCGGAGGTCAACTCCTTCGTCACCTCGCTGCTGAAGGCGGACAAGTCGGCGCGGGTGGTCACCCTCGGCGACCTGAACGACTTCGCGTTCTCCCCGACGATGGACGCGCTGACCCGGGGCGGGGTCCTCAGGCCGCTCATCACGACGCTGCCCGCGAGCGAGCGGTACAGCTACGTGTACGACGGCAACTCGCAGACGCTGGACCACATCCTGACCAGCCCCGCTATCCGCCGCTTCGACTACGACGTGGTGCACATCAACGCGGAGTTCGCCGACCAGGCGAGCGACCACGACCCGCAGATCGTGCGGATCGACGTGAAGGGCTCCGGCCGCGAGCACTGACGGCCCCGGGGGGGGGGGCGGGGCGGGGGGCCCCCCCCCACGCCCCGTCGGTGTTCACCGCAGTGGTCGGACTCGACGTCAGACCTCTTCGGTGCCACCGCTCTCCTCGTCGTCTGTCTTCTCTTCCTTCGCGGTCGCGGGCGTCGCCCCCGGCTGCGGCTCCGCGACGGCCACCCGCGCGGGGCGGATGGTGCGCTCCCCGATGCGGTACCCGGGCTGCAGGATCGCCACGCAGGTCGTCTCGGTGACGTCCGGCGCGTACGAGTGCATCAGGGCCTCGTGGATCGTCGGGTCGAAGGGCTCGCCCTCCTTGCCGAACTGCTGGAGGCCCAGCTTGGCGGCCACCGTCTCCAGCGATTCGCCGACCGACTTGAAGCCGCCGACGAGCTCGTCGTGCTCCCGCGCGCGGCCGATGTCGTCGAGCACGGGCAGGAGGTCGGTCAGGAGACCCGCGACGGCGAGCTCCTTCACGGCGACCCGGTCCCGCTCCACACGACGCCGGTAGTTCTGGTATTCGGCCTGGAGCCGCTGGAGGTCTGCCGTGCGCTCGTCGAGCGCCGTACGGACCTGGTCCAGCTGAGCCGTCAGAGCCACTGTCTGCTGTACGTCCCCGGCCGGGGCCGCCGCCTCCTCCTCGGAGGGGGTGGCGGCCTTCGGCTCGACTTCGTCGGAGTTGGCGCCGGAGGGGACGTCAGGCTTCTCGTCGAAGCCCGGAGTCTCCTCGGTCACGCCGCACCGCCCTTGGTGTCCTTCTCGTCGTCGACGATCTCGGCGTCGACGACATCGTCGTCGGCTTTCGCGCCGGCGTCGCCCTGGGCGTCCGCGCCCGGCGCCGCGCCCTCGGACTGGGCGTTGGCGTACATCGCCTGGCCCAGCTTCTGGGAGACGGCCGCGACCTTCTCCGTGGCGGTACGGATCTCGGCGGTGTCCTCGCCCTTGAGCTTCTCCTTCAGCTCGGTGAGCGCGGTCTCCACCTCCGCCTTCACGTCGCCGGGGACCTTGTCCTCGTTGTCCTTGAGGAACTTCTCCGTCTGGTAGACGAGCTGCTCGCCCTGGTTGCGCGACTCGGCGGCCTCGCGGCGGCGGTGGTCCTCGTCCGCGTACTGCTCGGCCTCTTCACGCATCCGGTTGACCTCGTCCTTCGGCAGCGAGGAGCCACCGGTGACGGTCATCTTCTGCTCCTTGCCGGTGCCGAGGTCCTTGGCGGCGACGTGCATGATGCCGTTGGCGTCGATGTCGAACGCGACCTCGATCTGCGGCACGCCACGCGGGGCCGGCGGCAGGCCGGTGAGCTCGAACATCCCGAGCTTCTTGTTGTACGCCGCGATCTCGCGCTCGCCCTGGTAGACCTGGATCTGCACGGACGGCTGGTTGTCCTCGGCCGTCGTGAAGATCTCGGAACGCTTGGTCGGGATCGTCGTGTTG
The DNA here is from genome assembly GCF_042717325.1 of Streptomyces sp. NPDC058637. Taxonomy (NCBI): domain Bacteria; kingdom Bacillati; phylum Actinomycetota; class Actinomycetes; order Kitasatosporales; family Streptomycetaceae; genus Streptomyces; species Streptomyces sp. NPDC058637. Next base: position 17,579 of record NZ_JBHXRD010000006.1, read on the forward strand.
CGCTCGATGAGCTTGGTCATGATCCCTCCCTTGGTCTCGATACCGAGGGACAGCGGGGTCACGTCGAGGAGCAGGACGTCCTTGACCTCGCCCTTGAGGACACCGGCCTGGAGCGAGGCGCCGATGGCGACGACCTCGTCCGGGTTCACACCCTTGTTGGCGTCCTGGCCGCCCGTGAGCTCCTTGACGAGCTCGGCGACGGCCGGCATGCGGGTCGAGCCACCGACGAGAACGACGTGGTCGATCTCGGAGAGCTGGATGCCCGCGTCCTTGACGACGTTGTGGAACGGCGTCTTGCAGCGCTCCAGCAGGTCGGCGGTCAGCTGCTGGAACTGCGAGCGCGTGAGCTTCTCGTCCAGGTGCAGCGGGCCCTCGGCCGACGCCGTGATGTACGGGAGGTTGATCGTGGTCTCGGTCGAGGACGAGAGCTCGATCTTCGCCTTCTCCGCGGCCTCGCGGAGACGCTGGAGAGCCATCTTGTCCTTGGACAGGTCCACGCCGTGCCCGTTGGCGAACTGCTTCACCAGGTAGTCGACGACGCGCTGGTCCCAGTCGTCACCACCGAGGTGGTTGTCACCGTTGGTGGCCTTCACCTCGACGACGCCGTCGCCGATCTCCAGGAGGGACACGTCGAAGGTGCCGCCACCGAGGTCGAAGACGAGGATCGTCTGGTCGTCCTTGTCGAGCCCGTACGCCAGCGCGGCGGCCGTCGGCTCGTTGACGATGCGCAGGACGTTGAGGCCCGCGATCTCACCGGCCTCCTTCGTCGCCTGACGCTCGGAGTCGTTGAAGTACGCCGGGACGGTGATCACCGCGTCGGCGACCTTCTCGCCCAGGTACGCCTCGGCGTCGCGCTTCAGCTTCTGCAGGATGAAGGCGCTCATCTGCTGCGGGTTGAAGTTCTTGCCGTCGAGCTCGATCTTCCAGTCGGTGCCCATGTGGCGCTTGACCGAACGGATCGTCCTGTCGACGTTCGTCACTGCCTGGCGCTTGGCGACCTCGCCGACGAGCACCTCGCCGTTCTTGGCGAAGGCGACGACGGACGGCGTGGTCCTGGCGCCTTCGGCGTTGGTGATGACGGTGGGCTCGCCGCCTTCGAGAACGCTGACGACGGAGTTAGTCGTGCCCAGGTCGATGCCGACCGCACGTGCCATTTCGATTCCTCCAACTGACTACTTGAGTGGATCTGACTCAAGGATGCATGACACTCGTCCCGGAGTCAAAGGACTTGAGCCATATCGACTCAATTAAAGTGCTCACATATGCTCTGAGCTGGCCGTTTATACGGCTCCTACACGCAAGGGACGGCGTCACGCTGACGCAACACCCGCGACACCCCGCACTTCCGTCGCGCCACGCACCCCCGCCCCACCATCGCACCGTGGGATCGTTCTGTCACAAAATGCAGCGAGCCGGTCATAACGGCACGAATCAGATCCCGACCGATCCCGGGCAGGTGCGATGCAGAACGCGAAGCGGACCGCGGTACGTAGGACGACGCACCCCACCACGACCACAGCGGCACGGGCGGCGGCACGAACGGCATCACGGGCGGCGGCACGCGCCGCCCGCAGGGTCACCACGCGTCCGGCCGGCATGACGGTCAAGCGGAGCCTGGACCTGGCACTCGGTTCCGTTCTGCTGCTCCTGGCCGCCCCCGCGCTCACCCTCGCCGCACTGGCCCTGGCGCTCCGGGCGGGCCGCCGCCCCGGAGGCGTACTGAGCCGGGAACTCCGGACGGGCCTGGGCGGCCACACCTTCGAGCTGCGCTCGCTGCGCACCCGGCGACTGCGGCTCGACCTGCTGTCCCGCCTGCCGCACGTCGTACGGGGACAGCTCTCGCTGGTCGGGCCGGCCCCGCTGGCGCCCGACGACCCGGAGGTCTGCGGGCCCGGCGCCGGCCGCTGGCGGCGGGAGCTGCGCCCCGGCCTGACCGGTCTGGCGCAGGTGCGCGCCCGCTCCGGAATGCCCTGGGACGAACCCGCCCTGCTCGACGCGCACTACGCGGAGCATCATGGGACGGGTCTCGACCTGGCGATCCTCGCGCGGTCCGTACACATCCCACTGCGTACGGCGGTGCTCGGACTCGTCCGCCCGGGAAAGGCTCACCTGAGCGACACAGATCACCGCCTGCCCGGCTACAGCGTGACGGAATAAGTGGATAGTGTCAGCACAGACTGATTAAGTTACTGCTTAGTAATCGCTTGTACGTGTGTACGTGCTGGATCCCACCCTCGCAGGCCCGAGGAGCCCCCAAATGCAACTCGCCGCGATCATCGTGTCGCTGGTGCTGACTGTGGTCGGCGTTGCGCTCATCGCCCGAGCCGTCGCGCAGATCTACCGGTTCGTCCGTATCGGACAGCCGGTCCCGGCAGGCAGCCGCACCGACGACCCCAAGCAGCGCACGATCACCCTGGCCAAGGAGTTCCTCGGCCACACCCGGATGAACCGGTGGGGAATCGTCGGCTTCGCCCACTGGTTCGTCGCGATCGGCTTCCTGACCCTGCCGCCGACGCTGCTCCAGGCGTACGGACAGCTTTTCCAGGCCGACTGGGTGCTGCCGATCGTCGGTGGCTGGCTGCCGTTCGAGATGTACATCGAGTTCATCGGCATCATGACCGTGCTCGGTATCGTCACGCTGATGGCCATCCGGCTGCTGAACCTGCCCTCGCGGGCCGGCCGCAAGTCGCGCTTCGCCGGCTCGATCGCCTGGCAGGCGTACTTCGTCGAGTACATCATCCTGATCATCGGGCTGGCCATCCTGGCCCTGCGCGGTCTCGAAGGCGCGATCCACCACGTCGACGGCTACGAGGCCTCGTACTTCGTCTCGTACCCCCTGGTGCTCGCCTTCGAGGGACTGGACGTCGGTACGCTCCAGAACCTCATCTACCTCACCGCGATGATCAAGATCGGCACCTCGCTGATCTGGATGATCACGGTCTCGCTCAACACCAACATGGGTGTCGCCTGGCACCGCTTCCTCGGTTTCCCGAACATCTGGTTCAAGCGGAACGCCGACGGCGAGGTCGCGCTCGGCGCGCTCCAGCCGATGACCAGCGGTGGGCAGGAGATCGACTGGGAGGACCCCGCCGAGGACGCCGTGTTCGGTGTGTCCCAGGTCGAGCAGTTCTCCTGGAAGGGCATCCTCGACTTCTCCACCTGCACCGAGTGCGGGCGCTGCCAGTCGCAGTGCCCCGCCTGGAACACCGGTAAGCCGCTCTCCCCCAAGCTGCTGATCATGTCGCTGCGCGAGCACGCGCACGCCAAGGCCCCCTACCTCCTGGCCGGCGGCGGCAAGGACATGGAAGGCAACGAGCAGGCTTCGGCGGAACAGCTCAAGGACGTTCCCGCGGCCGCCCTCGCTGAGGCCGAGCGGCCTCTCGTCGGCACGGCCGAGGAGAACGGTGTCATCGACCCGGACGTCCTGTGGTCGTGCACGACCTGCGGTGCGTGTGTGGAGCAGTGCCCGGTCGACATCGAGCACATCGACCACATCGTCGACATGCGCCGCTACCAGGTGATGATCGAGTCCGCGTTCCCGTCCGAGGCGGGCACGATGCTCAAGAACCTGGAGAAGAAGGGCAACCCCTGGGGGCTCGCCAAGAAGCAGCGGGTCGAGTGGACCAAGGAGGTCGACTTCGAGGTCCCGATCGTCGGCAAGGACATCGAGGACCTCAGCGAGATCGACTACCTGTACTGGGTCGGCTGCGCGGGCGCCCTGGAGGACCGGGCGAAGAAGACGACGAAGGCCTTCGCGGAGCTCCTGCACATCGCGGGCGTGAAGTTCGCGATCATGGGCGGCGACGAGAAGTGCACGGGTGACTCCGCCCGCCGTCTGGGCAACGAGCCGCTGTTCCAGCAGCTCGGCCAGGAGAACGTCGCGATGCTGAACATGGCGTTCGGCGAGTCCGCCCCGGGCGAGGAAGGGGCCGACGACTCGACGAAGAAGGCCAAGGCGACGAAGAAGATCGTCGCGACCTGCCCGCACTGCTTCAACACCATCGCGAACGAGTACCCGCAGCTCGGCGGCGAGTACGAGGTCATCCACCACACGCAGCTGCTCCAGCACCTGGTGGACGAGGGCAAGCTGATCCCGGTGACGCCGGTCGAGGGTCTGATCACCTACCACGACCCCTGCTACCTGGGCCGTCACAACAAGATCTACACGCCCCCGCGCGAGATCATCGCGAAGGTCCCGGGTCTGCGGAACGAGGAGATGCACCGCCACAAGGAGCGCGGCTTCTGCTGCGGCGCCGGCGGTGCCCGGATGTGGATGGAGGAGCGGATCGGCAAGCGCGTCAACAACGAGCGCGTCGACGAAGCCCTCTCCCTCAACCCCGACATCGTCTCCACCGCCTGCCCGTTCTGCCTCGTCATGCTGACCGACTCGGTCAACGGCAAGAAGAACGACGGCCAGGCCAAGGAGTCGATCCAGGTGGTCGACGTCTCGCAGCTCCTCCTGGAGTCCGTGAAGACGCCCGCCGACCCCGCGGACGACGCGGCGACTGCGGACCGGCCCGAACCCGAGCCCGTGAAGTAACACGCGCTCCCACCGACGGAAGCGGCCGGACCTGCCTCGGGGGCAGGACCGGCCGCTTCCGTCGGTCCTGCGGCCGGTGCGCGGGGTGCGGCTGCCTCCTGCCCGGACCCCCGGCAGACCCCTCGGGGTTCCCCTAATGGATGTCACAGCTAGGCCGCAAAGGCGCCCGTGTTCCCCCGGCGCCCCCACCACACCCGCACGGACCAGGTACGTTCGATACGTGGCTGGATTCAGGATCGGACGCGGCCGGGACAACCGCACACCGCAGCAACACCCGCAGCAGCAACAGCCGTACGGCACGCAGGCGTCACCGCCGCCGCACGGCGGGCCGTCGTGGCCGCCCACGGGCGGCAGCGGCGCACCGTACGGAGGCCCTCAGGGCGCCCCGTACGGCGGCGGGCGGCGCGGCAACGGACAGGGACACGGAGGGAACGGACACGGGGGCGGGCACGATGAGCCGGAGTACTTCGGCGATCCGTACCACCAGCCCCCGCAACAGGACCCCTACGCCAACGCCCCGGGTCACACCCAGGCGTTCAGCATCAACGACGACCCGTACGCCGACGGGAACACCTACCAGGCCGGCCAGGCACCCGCCCAGCCCACGGGCCCGCGGCTGCACTGGAAGCAGCTGCTGAGCGGTGTCGTGCTGCGACCGGGGCCGACGTTCTGGCAGATGCGCGACTACCCCGTCTGGGGCCCCGCGCTCGTCGTCACGTTCGTCTACGGGCTGCTCGCGCTCTTCGGCTTCGACCAGGCCCGCGACGAGGCGATCCACGCGGAGGTCTCCACGGCCGCCCCGTACGTGATCATCACGGGCATCGGCTTCGTACTCGGCGGCCTGGTCCTCGGCGCCGTCACGCACACGCTGGCCCGCCAGCTGGGCGGCACGGGCTCCTGGCAGCCGACCGTGGGCCTGTCCATGCTGATCATGTCGATCACGGACGCCCCCCGCCTGCTCTTCGCACTGTTCCTGGGCGGCGAGAACTCCCTGGTGCAGATCCTCGGCTGGATCACCTGGCTGGCCGCCGGAGCGCTGTTCACGTCCATGGTGAGCAAGTCGCACGACCTGCCCTGGCCGAAGGCGCTGGGCGCCTCCGCGATCCAGCTGATCGCGCTGCTCTCGATCATCAAGCTCGGCACGATCTGACCCGACCGGACACCAGGAAGGGCCCGGCGCCTCCCGGCACCGGGCCCTTCCTGGTGTCCTGGCCCGTACTCACCCGTCCAGGGCTCCTACGAGTCGAGGACCTGCCCCGTACGCCGCACGACGGGCTTGTCGACGCTCCAGGGGAAGTTGATCCACCGGTCGGTCTTCTTCCACACGTACTCGCAGCTCACGAGCGACTGCGGCTTCTCGTAGATGACCGCGCTGCGCACCTCGGCGACGTGGTCGACGCAGAAGTCCCGCACCAGCTTCAGCGTCTTGCCGGTGTCCGCCACGTCGTCGGCGATGAGGACCTTCTTCCGTGTGAAGTCGATCGCGTTCGGAACCGGCGCCAGCATGACGGGCATGTCCAGCGTGGTGCCGACCCCGGTGTAGAACTCGACGTTCACGAGGTGGATGTTCTTGCAGTCCAGCGCGTACGCCAGACCGCCCGCGACGAAGACCCCGCCCCGCGCGATGCTCAGCACGACGTCGGGCTCGTACCCGTCGTCGGCGACCGCCTGGGCAAGCTCCCGCACGGCGAGCCCGAAGGCCTCGTACGTCAGATTCTCCCGCGCCTCACCAGCCATGCCGCATCACACCTGCGTCCGGTGGAAGTTCATGTACGAACGCGAGGCGGTCGGCCCCCGCTGCCCCTGGTAGCGGGACCCGTAGCGCTCGGAGCCGTACGGGAACTCCGACGGCGAGGTCAGCCGGAACATGCACAGCTGGCCGATCTTCATACCCGGCCAGAGCTTTATCGGCAGCGTCGCCAGATTCGACAGCTCCAGCGTCACGTGGCCCGAGAACCCGGGGTCGATGAACCCGGCCGTCGAGTGCGTCACCAGCCCGAGCCGGCCGAGCGAGCTCTTCCCCTCCAGCCGCGAGGCGAGGTCGTCGGGGAGCGAGATGACCTCGTACGTCGACGCCAGCACGAACTCACCGGGGTGGAGGATGAACGCCTCGTCGCCCTCCGGTTCGACCGTGCGCGTCAGGTCCACCTGCTCGACCGCGGGATCGATATGCGGATAGCGGTGGTTCTCGAACACCCTGAAGTAGCGGTCGAGCCGCACATCGATGCTCGAGGGCTGCACCATCGAGGCGTCGAAGGGGTCAATGCGAACCCGCCCGGCGTCGATCTCGGCCCGGAGGTCCTTATCTGAGAGAAGCACGCACCGAGGATACGCAGAACGCGCGAGCCCGCCCCAACCGGACCGCCCCGCGCGCCTGCCCTGCCACCTGCTACCGCCGCTCGCCCCCCACCGGAACGGCCTGCCGCAACCGGGCACAGCGCGGACAGCGGAGAAGCCGCCCGGGACCGATCCGGTCGGACCCGAGCTGCTGCATCGGGAACGACGAGGTAGCAAAAACGTGCCCTGCGGCACAGCGGACGACGGTGCGCTCCATCGACTCCATCAAGTCCCTTCCCCAACCAAGCCTTGGACGAGACCGCCACATTAGGGGATGAACAGGACGCCACTCCACGCGGCACTCCGCCCACCCACGCTACGCCCCCAACTCCCCGCACCCGCACCCGCGTCCACTCCCCGAAACGCGGCACAGACCCCGCGGCGAGCGTGCCGGGGGCCTGCCATGGGGTAGAGTGTGCGACGATGCACCGCCGATCACCGGCGCGCTTCGCGGGTGTAGTTTAATGGTAGAACATGAGCTTCCCAAGCTCAGAGCGCGAGTTCGATTCTCGTCACCCGCTCTTCCACGAACTCCCAGGTCATCGACCTGGGGGTTCGTCGTTGTCTAGACCTCTCACGACCTGCCGTGCCCTCCACGTGCCCTATCTCCCGGAAATACCCAGCCCGGAGGGCACGCGGCGCACCACCCCGCACCACCTCGGGCGGCACCCGCGTCCGACAGTGGGACGCATGGTCCGTGATCCGGGCCACTTGCCCGCCTCCCGGCACGCTCACTGCTGCGGGAAAAGCCAAGACTCTCCCCATTGGGCAGAGGGACGTCGCTGGTATCAGGAAACGCCCCACAGGCAGCGGGACCAGTGGGTAGCGTTTGACCACATGACTGGTGCCGCACCCGCGGGGGCGGAGCTTCTGACGTGCCTGAATCGTCTGGAGTTACGTTTCGATTCCGCCGCATCTCTTGTCGCATCGGACGCCCACCACGACCCCGCGACACTGGAATGGGCTGCCGTGCCGTTCTGCCTCTGTAGGAGCCGGACGACGAGGAGGCCCGGGCAGACAACACCCACCTACTCGGCCAGGGCATGTCGCTGGCCCAGGCGTTTCAGGGCCAGCGACAGGAGTTGCCGATCATCTCCATGTCCGGGCCCAAAAAGCAGCCTCACTTCCTCCGCGCCACCGACGCCGAAGCGCCCTACAGCCACGCGTACGGACTGCGTTAGTTAGCCCGTAATCTCCGCTGACTCTCAGGGAATCGATGCCGTGACGCCCGGAGCTACTGCTGCCAGACCGTCCATATGCGGAGTCGCTCAAGCCTCGGTGGTTCAAGCAAGGCTCTCAGCGCCAATTTGAGCCAGGCTGCGGCCGTGTTGTTGACGGACCAGGTGGGGGCCCGGTCCAGCAGCCAAGCTGGCGAATCGCGGAGGAACTGCCATGCGGGCCGTACCTCTCACTTACGGTCGGCGCCTCGGAAGATGTCGACCAGGTCTGTAGCGTTGTACCGGTGGTTGAAGAATAGGGCGACGGCCGCGATAGCGGCGATCCCTTGGAGTGATCCTGTGACGGATTCCGGCAGGCCGAGCTTGGGGGCGCCGAACAGGATGAGGAGAAACACGGCGACGGCGCCGGCCACGCGGAGCGCGGTCCGGTCGGTCACCGGTTCGATCTCGTCGACATCGTCCAGGAGCTGTCCGGTGCGGCCTTCCGCGTATCGCTCGGCGATGGTGAGCAGCATCTCGGTGAGGTCCCTCAACGCCATGCCCGGGTCTTCGTCGGTGTACTGGCGTTCCTCGGCCCGGCGCAGCGCGCCCACGACCTTCGCGGCGTGGGTCTTGAGTTCACGACGGTGGGGCGGCTTGGGCTTGCCGTGGCGGACCTTCCAGGCCCGTCGTATGACACTTTCGACGCCGCGCACCGAGACTCGCTGGGCGTCCAGAGGGGACCGTTCACCCATCTCCTGATGGGCTCGGGCGGCGCCAGTGGCGTAGCTGAGGATCACTGCGACCGGCCGGTGCTGCTGCTCGTCATGGTTGTCGACGGCTGGGGCGAACACGACACCGAGGCCGGAGCGCAGCGACGGCGGCTCCTTCTTCCTGTGGGCTACCCCGAAGGCGGCGAGGATTGCGGGAAGTATCCGGCGAGCCAGGTCGATCACGACGTATACGAGCATCAGGAACACGAGCGTGGTGGCCGTGTCCCAGGGCTTTTCCCACGGCTGGCCCCACAGCTTCTGTAGGCGGTGTACCAGATCCTCCGCCTGGTCCACGAAGAACAGGACCGCGTCCCTGGTCCCGGCGTAGAGGCTGGCGAGAGGGTCGAGGCCGCTGTACGCCCCTTCCTCTTCCTGCGGGTTCGCGTTCGGTGGGGGCAGCGGTCGGCGGAAGACCTCGGAGACCTCCACCGCGTACGAGGCGAGGTAGCCGAAGAAGGCCATGAAGATGAGGCCGGCGGGCAGGCCGATCACGGCCTCGTGCCACCAGCGCGTGATGGATTGCTCGATCAGCGGCCTGGTGTGTAGTCCATTGTCGGGGAGCACCGGGGAAATCGCCTCGTCGGCCCGGGTGAGCGTGTGCCGTGCCAAGCGGACGGTCAGCCGTCTGCGGAGGGTGCGGACTCTGTCGGCCTGTCTCCGCCGCCACCGGCCCACCTTGGACTCGGCGGCGGCGAAGGCGATGGTCGGCACCGCGCCGATGACGCCCAGCACCAGCACGCGCGTGGCGATGGCCAGGGCAGTCTCTACGTCACTCAAGCGATGGGACCCCTTACGTCATCAAGTACGTCGAGAGTGCGGGCTCTTGATGGATTTCTGACTCTCGTCCCACGGCAATGGACTGGCAGTCGCTGGGGAAGCGATGCAAGTCCCTTCCCCCAGCCACTCATCAGACAAGTCTCAGTACAGGGCGGCTGTCGGGCATCCCCAGCAGCTCACGTACCCTCGCCGGCTTCCACGCAAGTTCCGCAGCAAGCGCACGTATCGTCAGTCCCGTGTCTTGCTCTGCCAGCTCGAATGCCTTACTGAGCATCACCGGCTGTTCGCCGGGGTACCCACGTACCGATTGCGGGGCGAAACCGGGCTGCGCGCTGAGCCCTCGCAACCGCTGGTACGCACGACTGATCGTCGCATCAGAGACAAGCCCAAGTTCGCGGTACCGGTAGACGAGCGAGCTCACCGAGACGCCCCAGGTCTGCGACAGGCCGGCCAACCGCGCAAGGTCCACCCTCTGCGGTAGCAGCGGATGGATCGATTCCCGAGGGGTGAGGAACTCGGCAGCGAACGCATCTGCTTCACGCTCCAAACGGCTGTCGCCAGTAGCACCCGCGTGGAGAACCAGGTGCCCGAGTTCATGGGCCGCGCTGAAGCGGTATCGGTAGACATCGTCGGCGCGATTTGGCGTGAGGACTACAACGGGTCTCAACAGCCCAGAGCTGGAGAAAGCATCGACTTTAGCCGCAGCCTCCTCGGCTTCCGCCGGCGCGACGACGATGAGGCCATTCGCTTCCATCCGGCGAGCTAGGTGGCGCACAGGGCCGTCACCCAGCCCCCAGTGATGCCGGAGCGCTCGGGCAGCACCCACGGGGTCGTCAGGTAGCTCGGCGCCGGGGCATACCTCGCCTCCTGTGAAGCCGGGAAGGTTCACGAGAGGAAGCTGCACGCGCTTCTCCAGCGCGTGAGTGAGTTCCCAAACCTGTTCGACGAAGCCGAGGGCCCGCTCTCGCTGCGCCCCGGATGTGGAACGCAAGGCCCGAAAGTGAGCCATGGAGCTATCGACTTTACCCATCGGGCGGCCTGCGACGAAGAACTGAATGGGCACGTCCAGCACGTCGGCCAACCGAGGAATGAGCTCAGGGCGAGGACGGTTGGTACCCGCCTCGTACTGGCCAACAGCAGCTGCCGACACGCCTATACCGTCCGCGACCTCGCGCTTGGTGAGGCCGGCAAGGCGACGTGCCTGAGTCAGCCTAGGTGCGTGGAAACCGTCCCAGACTGCCCTCGGCGAAGTACCGCCCAGGCTCGTCCCCGGCAGTAGTGGTTGCTCAATGTTCATTGTCCTCAGCAGCGTTCACGAACGCTTCGTACTCGGTCTCACTCTGCGGCGGAGTTCCCGTGGCACGGGCCGCCTCGCTGCGTGTGGAAAGCGCAACCTCAGGAAGATCACCAGAGGCAAAGTTATCCCCTGCGCGCTGGTTCGGTACAGCGTAGATACGGCTCTCGGCACCGGTCGTGAGCAGAGACTTCTCGGTCACCCACTGCAGGTTCCCAGCATCGTCCAAGAGATTCGCCTGGCCCCACCAGGCGCGCTGCAGACCACTCATGTTCATCTCGTACGGGATGAGGACCAGGCCGGGGCGGGGGTCCCTCTGCGCAAGATCAGCCAGTGATCGCCGAAGAAGCAGCTCCGGGCCTTCCACTACAACCAGAGGATCCGCGATCCATCGGGGTGCTGGCGCATCGGTAAGGGCGAACAGCTCCCGCATCACGAGAGACAGCTTCTTCGGCCACTTGTCGCCCGGCTCAAAGCCGTCGACCGAGTCCACGCGGTAGGGGCAGAGGATGGTGTTGTGCACCAACACAAGCTCGTAGAACGTGCCAGGCTTGATGAGTTCGGTCCCGGGGATGCCAAGGTCAAGCACGTGCTCAGCGATCCGGTCGTACTGATTGGTCATGCGCGCCGCCCCAGCAGCGAACTTGTGCTTGGACCGACCAGCCAGATGCGACTCAAGCATCGCCGACTCCGTGTCGAGGAGCCCCATCTGAATCGCGAGTCGAAGGCCGGCGACATCTTCCCCAAATCGACCACTGGCCCAAGACGGCATAGGCCCGTCGACGTTCGCGTCCACGCATCACTCCGATCCACGACAGCTTGCGTTACTCCGAGGAGGCTACCGCAGGAACTTTAGTCGATCACGCGAATCTTGCACTTTCGATGAATCTTCCACGCCGCCAAGATCTATCGCCCGGGCCGCAAGGGCGCGCGGTGTGGTGCCACACGCCCCTGCGGCCAATTCAGGCTTCGCGCGCCGGACACTGGCGGGCGGCCTGGACGCGAGCATCGATACCCCTGGCGACCTCCCGTTGCCGCTCACCATCGGAGTGCTGGTAGATCAGCGCCGCCTTCTCCGAGGACTGGCCGGCGCGGACCATCGTGTCCTTGAGCGTGGCGCCGGACTGGGTGGACAGGGTGTGGCCGGTGTGCCGGAGGTCGTAGAAGCGGAAGCCCTCCGGCAGGCCGACCTGGCCGCGGGCCCTGCGCCACTTGCGGCCGAAGGTGGACCGGCGGAAGGGGGCGCCCCTCTCCCCGACGAACAGGAGCCCGTCGGGTTCCTTCTCGGCGTACCAGTCGAGGTGACGCTTCACCTCGATGTACAGGAAGGCGGGCAGGAAGAGGGTTCGCCTTCCCGCGGCCGACTTGGTGTCGCCTTCAACGCGACGCCCGGTGGTCAGCTCGGGTGCAGCGTCCCGAACCTTGACCGCAAGCGGTTCGAGGGTGACGTCGGGCCGTCGAAGGGCGGCCTGCTCCTCCGGGCGCATGGGCCCGTAGGCGCCGAGGTAGACCATCAGCCGCCACCTCGGTCCCATGACGTCGGCGAGCGCGTCGACCTGTTCGACGGTGGCCGTCGGGCGTTCCTTGGCCTTCTCGCTGCCTGCGCCCCTGATCCGGCAGGGGTTGCGGCGGATCAGCTCGTCGTCGGCCGCCGTCTCCATGATGGCCTTGAGAAGGCGGTAGGACTTGGCCACGGTCGTCGCACCGGTAGCCCCCAGCCGCTCGACCCGCCAGGTGCGCACGCCCGGCGGCGTGATGTCATCCAGGTTCACCGAGGCGAACACGGGCAGCAGGTGCAGGCGCAGGAGCCTTCGGTACAGCTCCTCCGTGGTGGCGGAGAGCCCGCGTTCCTCGACCCACTTCATGGCGTACGTCTCGAAGTTGATCGAGCCGGCGTCGGGATCAACCCAGTGCTTGCGCTCGATGTCGGCCTGGGTGAGCGTGAGCCAGGTCTGGGCCTCGGTACGCGTCTCGAAGGTCTCCGGGGCGGTGCGACGGCTGCCGTCCGGAGCCCAGTAGCGCGTCTGCCACCGCCCCGACGGGAGCTGACGAACGGTGCCGAACTCGCGCCGCCGCTGCGGCTTACGGACGGCCATCAGGCTGCCTTCCCGAAGCGGGAACGCGCGTCGCCAAGAGTCGGAACGGTGCGCTCCTCGATGTACGCGGCGATGGCGCTCTCAGGGATCCGTACGGGCTTGCCGAGCTTGACGTAGCGGATGCGGCGCTCCTGGATGAGTCGCCGGATGAAGCGCACGCCGGTGCCAAGCCGCTCGGCTGCCTGCTCCACGGTGAGGAGGGTGTCGGTAGTGGTCACCTCCCCCTGCGGTCGCGGGTGCTGAACAGGGGCGTGCGGTATCGCCGAAGGGCGCAAGTGAGTGCTCCGGTTCCGGCCGGCGGACGGGGCGGCAACCCCGGGCCTGGCCTCATGTCGTTCAGGGATGGGATGGGCAGGACGGCCACAGCGGGGGTTTGCGTTCCCGCTGCGCCAGGTGGTGTGGGCCGCTATGAGTCCGAGGCGGGCCCGTACTCTTCGTTGCGCTTCATCAGTTCGGTGGCGATGGCGTTGGAGACCATCACGTCAGCCTCTTCGCGGATGTCCGGGTGGTCGGCGAGATAGGCGTCGAGCTGGTCGCGGGCCTTGCGTGCCTCGTGGTTGGCACGGTTGGAGGCTCTGTAGGCGGCGACGACGTTGTCGATCAGCTCCATGGCCCGGCCCATGGTCGCCAGGCTGGGCGGCCCGACGAAGTTGCTGAGCGGGACGCCGAAGATCTCGGCGAAGCCGATGGCCTCATCGAGGTTGATCCGGCGCTTGCGGTTCTCGATGCGCCAGACCGCAGACGGGTTCATGTCGAAGCCGACGTCGTTCATGCGGTCGGACAGCGTGGTGGTGCTCCAGCCGCGTTTCTCGCGCTCCAGTTTGACCCGCACAGCGGCGTTGTCCTCGCCGCTGAGGAGCACGCCCTCAGGGTTTCCCTCGTCATCCGGCATCGCCCCCTCCTCCCGTTCGCTGCGTGTACCGCCGGTTGTGCGGCATGGAACAAGATTAGCATCTGTTCTGCAGATCGCATAGCGCTATGCGATCTGCATAGTCCGTGGTACTGTAAAGCACCCCAGCAGACCGCACCGATCCGCTGAGGCATGCCTTCTACCAGCCCCCGACATACAAAAAGCCCCCCGGTGACCCAACACCGAGGGGCTCAGAGCGCAAACCTCATGCCGCCCATCCCTGAACGACTGACCTGCGAGGCCGGGATTGCCGTCCCATTGGCCCGCAAGCGGAGGAGCTACGTGTCCAGTATGGACGATCCCGCCCAGAGCACGCCATCCCTTCCGAACACCGCCGCCCTATGGCCGCCGGTGGCCATACCCGGCCGCCCCACCGAGCCCGTACGGCCGTCGGCGGAGGAGCCCGAACCTGCTCCGCCGTCCGAGGGTGAGGCGGTGCTCGCGGAGCTGCGGGAGCAGATTCGCCGCTACGTCGTACTGCCGAGCGGGGAGGCGTTCACGGCCGTGACCCTGTGGGTTGCGGCTACGCACTTGCAGACGGCGTGGCAGCACGCTCCGCGACTGGCCGTGGTGGGGCCGGCGAAGCGGTGCGGCAAGTCTCGGCTGCTGGACGTGATCACCGAGAGCGTCCACGATCCGCTGATCACGGTCAACGCGTCGGCCGCCGCGGTGTTCCGGTCGATCACCGCCACTCCGCCCACCCTGCTGGTCGACGAGGCCGACACGCTCTTCGGCTCTGCGAAGGTCGCGGAGAAGAACGAGGAGATGCGTGGCCTGCTCAACGCGGGGCACCAGCGCAACCGCCCCACCCTGCGGGTCTCCGGACCCAACCACGAGGTCTCAAAGTTCCCCACGTTCGCCATGGCGGCCCTCGCCGGCATCGGCGACCTGCCGGACACGATCATGGACCGGTCGATCGTGATCCGGATGCGGCGCCGCAGGCCGGGCGAGAAGGTGGCGGAGTTCCGTACTTTCCGCGACACCCCGCCCCTCCACGCGCTACGTGACCGGCTCGTCGCCTGGCTGACTCCCCTGCACGCCGAGGCGATGGAGCTGACACCGGCCATGCCGGTCGAAGACCGGGCGGCCGACACCTGGCAGCCGCTGGTGAGCGTTGCCGACCTCGCCGGCGGAGCATGGCCGGACCTCGCCCGCACCGCCTGCCAGATCATGGCCAAGCACGAAGCCGAGCACGACCAAGACCGCAGCAGCCTGGGCAGCCGCCTCCTGGCCGACATCCGCCGCGCCTTCACCACTGAAGGCAACCCGCCGGCACTCCGCACCAGCCGGCTCCTCGACATCCTCAACCAGGACGACGAAATGCCCTGGGCGGAGTACACCACCCACGGGCTGACCTCTCGGGGCCTGCAACTCCTGCTCAAGGAGTACGACATCAGCTCGGTCACCCGCCGCTTCCACGGCAACGTCCAGGCCCGAGGCTTCACCCGCCTGCAGTTCGCCGACTCCTGGGCGCGCTACTGCCCCGAGCCCACCCCCGAAACGGCGACCGGGGCCTGACCCGGCACGACCCGTCACGACCCGTCTCCGCGCAGGTCAGCGCGGTGACGAGTCGCGGTCCGGTGACGAGTCGACTCGTCACTACCGCCGCACTCGTACCGGCCCTGACCAGGCACGCGACGAGTCGTGACGGGTCCCCCGCCCTCAGGGCCACCTCAGCCGCACCCCGCACTCTGGAGCATTTCCCTTTGTCCTCCCCCGCCATCACCGCGGCACCGTCTGCCCCGCTGCCACTGGCCACCGCGATCCGCACGGGCGTGTCGCTGCTGGCCGTGGCCGCCTTCGCACTCTCCTACGACGCGCTGCGTCAGATGGCCGCCGCCAGCCACATCCACCCGGCGCTCACCTACGCCTTCCCCCTCGTCATCGACGGGTTCATCGCCATCGGGATCGGCGCCCTGCTCATCCTGCGGACCGCACCCCTGTCCGCCCGCCTCTACGTCTCCGCCTTGGTCGGCGTCGCCACCGCCACAAGCATCTGGGCCAACGTCCTGCACGCCGTCCGCCTCAACCAGCAGACCCGCCACACCAACCTCGCCCTCGACAACATCACCGTCGGAGTCATCTCCGCCATCGCCCCACTCGCCCTGGCCGGAGCCGTCCACTTCTACCTCCTCGTCGCCCGACGCCCCACAGCCACCGACCGCCGCAACAGCGACGACCGCCACGAACCCGGCGCGGAACACACCATCGGTGAACTCGCGCCGCCACACACCACGGACACGGACACGGATGTGCCGCAGCAGCCCGGTAAGCCGGGAGGCAAGCAGTCGAGCGTTTCCCTGGAGCAGGCAGTGGCCATCGGCCGCACGGCTCCCCTCGGACGAGGCAACGGCGTTTCACGCCGCAACGTCGAGAAAGCGATCCGGGACAACGGATTCGGCATGTCACGCGCCCGCCTGGACAAGGTCAAGGACCTGCTGCAGGCCGAACTCGACGCCATCACCACAAGCACCGACTGAACCTCGCACCCCACACCACCCCAGCCCGTTCCTCCCATGAACCAGCACCGGAGGAACGGGCCCTCTCCCTCCACCACCGCTTGCAGGAGCCCTCATGCACAGGCCCGTCCGCGAGCCCTCGTCGGCGCAGCAGCAGACCACCTCCACCCCGGCATCAGGCGGAGCAAGGTATGGCATTGGACCGTCCACGGGCCGGTCCAACGCAGATGCCTCCGCCCCGGGGGTGGCGGAGGAGCTCGGGCGCCAGGGGGCGCTCGACCGGAACAAGCCCGTCGACACCACCACCCGCACCGTGCTGCCGCAGCGTGCCGCCGAAGCCGCCGCACTGCACCGAGTCGCCCGCCGCCGTCAGCGCAAAGAGACCCAGCGCAAGGAACGCGTGGACGTCCGCTACAGCACCGACGAGAAAACAGCGATCCTCACCGTGGCCCGCTCGCTGAACATCGCCGCCGCCCACTACGTCGGCGCCGTCGTCATGGCCCACATACAGGGAGACCTCACGCTGCCTGGTCAGCGCACTCAGCTCGACGACTACATCGACGAACTCGCAGCCCTCCGAGGTGAAGTCGCCAAGATCGGCCACAACGTCAACCAGATCGCCAAGAAGCTCAACTCCGGCGACCGTCCACACCCTGGGGACACCGCACTCCTCGACCATGCGGAACGCGTCCTCAGCACGGCCAGCACAGCCGTCCGCCACATCGCAGCAGCCACCAATCAGGTTGCCGCCACAAAGGGGCCACGGTGATCGCGAAGATCAGCAGCGGCAAGAGCACAGCCGGCCTCATCCGCTACCTCTACGGCCCCGGCCGGGCCAACGAGCACACCGACCCGCACCTCGTCGCCTCCTGGGACGGCTTCGCACCCGACCCCGGCCGCACCGACGACACCGCCGCCACGAAGAAGCTCCTCGTGGCCGACCTCGACCTACGCGCCCAGCAGGCCAGGCGACTCGGCCGGGCCCCGAAGCAGCACGTGTGGCACTGCTCCGTCCGCGCCGCACCCGGCGACCGCATCCTCGACGACGCCGAATGGGCGGACATCGCCCGCCGTGTCGTCACAGCGACCGGCATCGCACCGACAGACGATCCGGACGGCTGCCGGTGGGTCGCCGTCCGGCATGCCGACGACCACATCCACATCGCTGCCACCAAGATCCGAGGCGACCTGCGCACCGCACGCCACTGGAACGACTACCTCACCGCCGACCGCGAACTCGCAGCCATCGAGAAGGAATACGGCCTCTTCCAAGTCGTACGCGGAGACCGCACCGCCGCGAAACGGCCCACCCGCGCCGAGCAGGAGAAGGCCCACCGGGCCGGCCACGACAAGCCCGCCCGCGCACGCCTGCGCACCCTTGTCCGCACAGCAGCGGCTGCCGCCACCAACACCGAGGAGTTCCTCGCTCTACTCACCCGCACCAACGGCGTCCTCGTCGAGGTCCTGCACTTCCCCTCCGGAGAACCCCGCGGCTACAAAGTCGCCCTGGAACACGACACGAACACCGAAGGAAAACCGGTGTGGTTCTCCGGCTCGACGCTGTCACCGGACCTCTCCCTCCCCAAGATCCAGAGCCGTCTCACCGCAGCAGACATCCCTGCCGGCAATCCCAACGGGCATCTACGGCCGTACCCGTGGCACCAAGCCACCGCAGCCACGGAGCGCATCCCTCACCACCTCGGCCGACCGGACACCGAAGCCGCCCAGGCCCACCTGGCCGCCCTCGGCGAAGCACTCGACGCCGTGGCCCTCACCGCACCACCGGACATCCGTAGTGAACTTCGGGCGGCAGCCTCTGCCTTCGAACGGGCGACCCGTTCACGTATTCATGCCGAACACCACCACGCCCGTGCCCTGCGCGGGGCAGTGAAATCTATGCTCCGCGAGCCATCACCCAAGGACGGAGCTCTCCTGGCGATGTTCCTCGATGCCGCGCTCTTGGCCGTCATCGCCGCCGCCCGCTGGCACGACCAACAACAGCACAACCAGCAGGCCGCAGCCGCCCACCAGACTCTGCTCCACCTCCAGGCCGCCTACGAACGAACCTCATCCGGGCACCTGCTCGCCTCCGGCCAGCACCGACCGCCTCAGAAGGTCGCAGTCCGGTACGCCCAGCTCATCCGCCAGACCACCCCCGCACACGCTGACCAAATCCTCACCGACCCCGCCACCGATGCGCTGACTACCGCCTTGGCCGCCGCGGAGACCGCAGGCCACGATCCCGGACGCCTGTTGCAGCAGGCGTCAGACGAACGCGCCCTCGACGACGCCCGCTCCCCAGCACGCACACTGGCCTGGCGCGTACAACGGCTCTCGCAGAGGCCCGCTCCAAGCCGGCAAGCTCAGGCGGCACAGGCACGCAGCAGCGTCCTGCGCCCCGTAACCCACCCGCAGCCTGCGGCACCGGCCACACCCACCGCTACCTCTCGGCCTCGGCGGAGGTGATCAACCCTGGGTGGGCACCCTCAGCAGCAGCGGGGTCAAGTCGTTCTTCCTGACCGGAGCTGAGAGAGGACCTGCGCGACCGGCAATTCGTACTGGTCCTTGTCCTGCTCCCAGAACGAAAGGGTCCGAGCCGTAGCCTCGGCCATGTCCGCGGGCAGGTCGGCCGCCCGGAGAGTATCGGCGACCTCTGCCATCTCGGGCGCCCAGCGCCAGGCTCGGGCAGCCACGCTCGGCAGGTACTCCGGATCGGAGAGGATCGCAGAGACCATGATCTCGGCTTCAGCTGTGAGCTGGTCGCCGACTCCATGAGCGCGTGCGAGCGCGTGGGAGACCGCTGCGAGAGTACGAGCGGCTTTCTGATAACTGGCGAAGGCCATCTTCAGGGCGGAAGCGGAACCGATGGCCTCGCCTGCCCGGCGTACATGCAGCGAGGACTTCGCAAACAGCGGCTCCACCAGGTCGACGGCGGGGCCGGCCCCAGCGAGATAGAGCCGTGCCGTACGCCCTTCACATGGCGGCGGACCGAAGACGGCGCCGTCGACGACGTCGAAGCCGGGACGGATCTCGTCGGCGATGCGCCGCATGCGCTGGGGACTGATGGCATTGACATCGACGTATACCCCCGCGAAGGCGTGCGCAGCCACGGCCGCTGCCACGTCCTCCGCCGCCTGCGGTGGGCAGACCGAGAGAACCACCGCGCTACGGGACAGCGCTTCCGCGAGCGAGTCGCAAGGTGTGGCGCGGGCCTCCCTCGCTCGGCGCCACGTGTTCTCGCTGCGCTCCTTGGGTACCCACAGCACCTCATGGCCGCTAGCGACTAACTCAGCGATGACCGCCGCGCCCATGGATCCCGGGTGCAAGACGGTCACGACGGTCACTGGATGCCTCCTGCGAAATGCGACGTGGTGTGTTCCTCATCAACATGATCCGCTGTCGTGGAGCAGTAACGGCGTAGGACTGGGCACCTGGCTCGGACAGGCCGGCCGCCGATAGGGCACAAGTCCCCTTGCCTCGTGTCGGCACTTCACGGCGAAGCAGGGGGCGCGGCTGTGGCGTGCCTGTCCCGACAGCGGGACTCACGCGCAAGCCGCGTCATGGGTACCGTGCTGGAGAC
Organism: Streptomyces sp. NPDC058637; assembly: GCF_042717325.1. Taxonomy (NCBI): domain Bacteria; kingdom Bacillati; phylum Actinomycetota; class Actinomycetes; order Kitasatosporales; family Streptomycetaceae; genus Streptomyces; species Streptomyces sp. NPDC058637. Next base: position 37,502 of record NZ_JBHXRD010000006.1, read on the forward strand.
GAACTCTGTACGGACAGACCGGCGATCGCACCGGATCGTCCGGCGGCCGGGAGGTGTCCTGATGCTGGAGGAAGCCGAGGAGATCGGCAAGCGCGTCCGCAGGGCGAGGCTGCGGTTGGGTATGCCGCAGGCCGACCTGGCGACGGCCCTGGGGAAGTCGCAGGGCTGGGTCTCGAAGATGGAACGTGGCCTGATCGAGCTGGACCGGGTCGGGCTGCTCAACCAGGTGGCCGCAGAGCTGCACGTCCATCCGAACGACCTGATCGGGCGGCCATACAGCAGCTCCCCCGACGACAACCAGTGGCAGGTTGCCGCCTCGTCGATCCTGCGCGAGCTGCGCCGCTACGACCTCGTCCCCGTCTTCGACGGCGCACCGCGGCCCGCATCACAGCTGTGGCGTGAGGTAACCCGGCTGCACCGCTTGCGGGACACCGCTTCCAACGTGGCGATTCTCCGGGTTCTCCCGGACCTGTTCCGCGAGGCGCGCGCCCTGGCTGAGGAGTCGGAGGGGCACGAGCGGGAGGAGGCGTATGCCATCTACGCCGTGTGCTGCAAGTTCGCACACACCGCCGCCCACTCCCTCGGACACCCCGAACTGGTCGCCATGGCCTGCGAACGCGCCGCATGGTCAGCCAGGTTGTCGGGAGATCCGGTGCTGCCCGCCGTCGCCGACTGGATGAGGGTCTGGGACATGTGGGCGACGGCTGACTGGGCCGACGCTCTGACGCTCTCGGACAAGGCGATCACCTCGGTGGCGCAGGAGTACGACCGTGGCGAGCCGCTGGCCGTGCGGGCCTGGGGCACGCTGCAGCTACGGGCTGCGGTCTCTGCCGCCCGAGCCGGCCGCGCCTCGGAGGCTGAGGACCGGATCGGACACGCGAAGGACGCTGCCGAACGCATGGACGCGTACGTCGGAGCACCTGTGTACGACCGGCATTCGCTGACGTTCTCCGCCGGGAACGTGCAGATCCACGCGATCAGCGTGGCTCTGGAAATGGGCGAGCAGGGCAAGGCACTGGAGATAAACCGCCGTACCAGCCCAGTACTGGTCGGGTCACTGCCCAACTCCCGGCAGGGTCACCACCACATGGACGTCGCGCGCGCCTGGCTGTGGGACGGGAACCGGGGAAAGGCCCTGACCGAGTTGGAGACGGCTGAGCGGATCGCGCCCCAGCTCGTACGGAACCACCCCATCGCCCGTTCGACGCTTCGCAGCATCGTCTACGCGGAACGAGCAGCCACGCGGGAGAAGCTGCGGCGCATGTCCGACCGCTTTCACCTGGACGGATAGGGGTCGTATTCCTCCGGCTCATATTCGAGGGTTGCCCTGTCCCTAACTTCAGGGCATGACGCAACGACGTTCTCCCCACCTTCCCTCGCAGGGATCCGAGTTAGGTACCGCAGCTCCCTTCGTTCCCCGGCTTGGCGACCTCGCCACCGACAGCGCCCGCCAGGACCGTGTGGGGGTCGTGGTCGCTCTTCCTGGTGAGGGCTCCGCCACGACCTACCACCTGCGCCCGCCCGGGGGCGGGACCCAGTGGTCCGCGCCCGCCGACGGGACGACGCTCAGACCCGTGCCGGTCAAGGCCACCCACGCCACGCTGCTGGCCGGCCGGGACGCGGTCTACGACCCGAGGGCCCGGCAAGGTTCGGTTCCCGTCGAGTTCCACTTCGATGACGGCTCGACCCTCAATGGCGCCCTCATCCTCACCACGGCCGAGCTGGAGCGGTTGTACGCGCAGACCAGCCGCCTCTTGGATGCACACGAACGCGCCCTCGGCGGTACCTCGTGACCGGGGCGCGGCGCCGCCATGCCCGAATCGCCACGTCCAGAACCGCACGGGCCGACCACGGAGGGCGAATCGCGCTCACGTTTCTGGCCGTCGCCGGCCTGGTCGGCCCGACCTGGGCACTGCGTGAGCACGCCGGCCCGTTGCTTGAAGGAGCTGGCCATCGGCCCACCGCCGTCGCACCGGACGCGAGCCTGCCCTCCGACCGCTGAGGCCGCTCCCGATACCGACGCCGTCTGCCCGCGCTCGACCGCCGGAGCCTCCCACGCTGCTCTCTCGTCGAGCGGCGCTGAAGAACCGCCCCGCTCAGCGCGGCTTCGGCTGCCCGGGGCGGGACGGCCTGCACCTCGTCAGCCATGTGGAACATCCACGCGTGATTCCCCAGGGAGGGATCATGGACATCCCGTACATCGTCATCGACCAGCTCGTCCCCGACCAGCAGCAGGTCTGGAAGACGTACTTCGGCGACGCCGACCGCCCCCGCTACATCGAGGAAGGCATCTGGCGCCGCACCCAGGAGAAGGCCACCGCCGGCCAGTCCGGCTGGGCGGCCTCCGACGACGCACGGCGGCGGATCATCCACTACCGCTACCGGTACGGCCTGGTGCCCACCACGGCTGCGCCGGCCATCGGCTTGACCGACCTGTACCTCTATCACTCCGCGTCCGCCCCGGCCGACGAGGTCGCCGCGCACCATGACGCCCTGTGGGATTCGCTCGCCGCTGGCGGCTGGAAGGAGGCTCCTGGTGGATTCTTATGGACCCGACGGGATCTGAAGTGCCGGATCACCGAGCACGACGTCCACCCCCAGGACGCCTCTGCGGGCCGCACCCTCCCAGCCGGCTACCGGAGCCTGGACGTGCAGATCGCCTCGGTGTCCTACGCACCGCCGCCCGCTGTCCGGCAACTGCCCTGGAACGTGCTCTCCACCGGAATCCGGTTCAAAGACCGCCCCGGCATCCCGACCCGCGTGCCTGACCTGTCCGTCCTCGCAGACCTGCGGCCGTTCCAGGTGGAGATCGGATGCGGTACGTCGGTCGAGGCGGGCATCCCGCCCCTGCACCGGCTCCACGAGATCTACCGGGTCACCGACCGCCAGGGCCACGAGCCGCGGGAGCACCGCTTCACCCTCTCCCCGACAGCGGACACACTCCTCCATGAGGTGCTGACGGAGCCGGAGGAGAAGACTGCGGAATTCGTGGAGATGTTCCGTGCCTGCTTCCTGGCTGAGCCGACCCCAGCCATGTGGGCACTGAAGGAACTGAAGAACGCTGGGCACCTCGTCGGTCCGGTCATCACCAACAACTTCGACGTGCTCGCCGCGCGGGCCGGGCTCGACGAGTGCTTTATGCGCCGCTACGACCAGGCCGTACCCGACGTCGAGTGGGTCGACGGCGCCAAGGCCCTCCTCGTCGTCGGCCTTCACGCCGACCGACGCAAGGTCCAGGCTCGTGCCCGCGCTCGCGGGATGCAGGTCGTCTACCTGGACCCGGAGGGCTTCTGGCACGACGGCCAGTTCATGCCGTACCCGCTGGAGGGGCCCCAGGACGGTGACTTGGTGTGCCGGGCAACCGCCGCTGAGGCGTTGCCCGCACTGGTCAATCTCCTGAAGCAGCACGCTGGTTGATTTACCTGCACGAAGAGGGCCGCCCCGGGTGGTGACGCTAGCGTGACGCACCCGGCCGGCCCGGACTCACCGGGCGGGCGAGAGGCAAGGAAAGGAGCGTCGGCCCCATGCGCGTATCCGTCATCGGCTGCGGTCACCTGGGCATCCCCCACGCCGCTGCCATGGCCGAGATCGGCCACGAGGTCATCGGCGTAGACCTGGACCAGGCGAAGATCGACCGCCTCAACGCCGGCGAGTGCCCCATCTACGAGGACGGCCTGCCCGAACTCCTCACCACCCACACCGCCACCGGACGACTGCGGTTCACCACCAGCCTCGAAGAGGCGGCCGAGTTCGCGGACGTCCACTTCCTCGCCGTGGGCACGCCGATCGACGCGGACGGACGCAGCTACGACACCGGCCAGGTCTTCGGCGCCGCCCGCGCCCTCGCCCCGCACCTGTCTCGCCCGACGGTGATCATCGGCAAGTCCACCGTCACCGTCGGTACCTCACGCGACCTCGGCGCACTCCTCGCGCGTCTCTCCCCGGCCGGTGAGGACGTGGAGGTCGTCTGGAACCCGGAGTTCCTCCGCGAGGGCCACGCCATCGACGACACCTTGCGACCCGACCGGATCGTCGTCGGGGTCCCCTCGGCCCGCGCAGAGGACGCCGTACGCCAGGTCTACGCACCTCTCCTGGCGAACGGGATCCCGCTGTTCGTCACCGACCCCGCCACCGCCGAACTCATCAAGGGCGCCGCCAACGCCTACCTCGGCATGAAGATCTCGTTCATCAACGGCGTCGCCGACATGTGTACCGCCGCCGGAGCCGACGTCCAGCAGCTCACCGAAGCCATCGGCCTCGACCCCCGTATCGGCCGCGGCGGCCTCAACGCCGGACCCGGCTACGGCGGCGGCTGCCTCCCCAAGGACGTCCGCGCCTTCACAGCCTCAGCCAGCACCCTCGGAGCCACCGAGGCAGCGACCCTAGTGCGGGCGGCAGAGCAGGTCAACGAATCCCGCCCCACCGCTGCGCTGAAGCTCATCGAGCAGACTCTCGGCCGCTCCGTCGACGGCGTACGCGTCACCGTCTGGGGCGCCTCCTTCAAGGCAGGCACCGACGACGTCCGTGAATCTCCGGCCCTCGCGGTCGCCGCCCTCATGCACCAGCGTGGCGCGACCGTCACCGTCCACGACCCGCACGCCGTGCCCACGGCACTGCGCCGGCACCCGGAGCTCGACTACGCCGAAGCCCTCGACGACTCCGTCCAAGGCACCCAACTGATCGTCCTGGCCACCGAGTGGCCCCACTTCCGAGAGGCCGACCCCAAGGCCCTCGCCCCACTGGTCGCGGACCAGGTCCTCGTCGACCTCCGCAACCTCATCGACGCCGACGCCTGGCGCATGGCCGGATGGACCGTACGCCAGCTCGGACGACCTGCACAGGAATAACCGAACCCATTGATCGGAGGTCCGACGTGGACACCCTGTGGGACAACATCGAGAAGCTCTCCGCAGTCTGCCGAGCGGCTGGCGCCCACCTACCCGACGAGGAGCTCAAGAGCCTCCAGGTCGGCAAGGTCGCCGAGGAGGCCGGCGAGGCCATGCACGCCCTCCACGGCCTGAAGGGCCTCACCACCTGCGGCGACGCCCACACCTGGTCCGAGGTCCAGAACGACCTGGTCGGCGCCGTCATCGCCGCCCTCCTGGCAATGCACTACATCGATCCCACGGGTGCCCGCGCCACCTTCGACGAGATCCTCCACCGCCGGACGCGAAGGGGCCGGGAGGCCGCCACATCTGCCTGACAATCTCCGGACCCGCCGTCGGCCGCTCCCACCAGGTGCGGTCGGCGGCCATGTTCGGGCACGACCCACGCAGTGCCCGACTTCAGCGTGGTAGATCTTTCCCTACTTCATCAAGGCGTCTCGCTCCGCTCGCCGCGCGCTCCCCGGCGTCACCGCCGGGGACGACGCTCCTGTCTCCGCCCCGCTCCGTCCCCGGCTACGCCAGTCGCGCGGCTGGAGCGAGGCGTCTTGTCCGAAGTGAGAACGGCCGGCACGGGGCTGGGGCGGTCGGCTCCGCGGCTTTAGGCAGCCACCATGGGGGCGAGCCTCGAAGATCGGGGCCCACATCGGGCTTTAGCGGGCGGGTCCGCAGACTGCCCGAGTCGCGGCAAGCTTACGGGCCCCGATCTCTCGCCCCATGGCAGCTCCCGCCCAAAGCCGCTACACCGACCTCGGGAGGGGCCCTCAGCCAAGCAAATTACTCGCTCCCTGTAGACCCGCCTTAGAAATTGCCGTCGCTCCTGCGATTGAATCATGGCTCCGGATATGCGAACGACCCCGAACCAGTAGAGCTGGCCGGGGTCGGTTATTACGCGACGTTTTGTCACGAACGCTTGGGCGCGGATTGTCTACGTACCGAACCCTTCACCTTCGAGTGATTGCTCCCCGTCTGCTTCTTCCACAACAGAACCCTTGAAACGGAGCACCTCAAGAGTGAGTGCAGGCAGTCCCATGCGAATGGACATCTGTTGCATGAACTCTCTAGCGTAGGGCCGCATGACCAATCTGCCGGTTGAGTTGGCAAATTCATTCAAGACGTCTGGTCCGGGATCGTTCTCGAAATCTACGGCAAATGCCGCAACGAAAGACGCCTTAATTTTGGCAACCAGTTCTTCGTTCTGGTTCTTCATCTCCGCTACATAGTCATCCTTGCAGACAACCAACCCCCCGGCGTTGGGTGGATGCGAATGCGGAGAAAAGCTTGCCGTTGAGTCAATCGATAGCTCGACGGGCCCCGGCTTGTGATTTAGGGCGGGGCCCCTGGTCACCATGGCGTCACCAAGGAGAACTTCGAGAAGGGAGGCGGAGTCGCTGATGAGGACCGTTTGCTCTATTTTCGCTGCACTCATCCGCGAGTCCCTGCGCTCTCATCGACACCGCGAGAATCGCTCGACCTCGACCGGCTAGAACGCTGAGCCCTCCGAGATGAAGCAGACATTCGCCATCCTTCGCGCAAGGAATTCTCCGGCATGCCAGCGTCGAGAATGTGCCACACCGGGTTTTCCCTGTTGGCGTGGCTCTGTGCGGCGCTCGCCGCAGCCGGTTCGTCGTGGGGGAGGACAAGCAACAGCGCCTGAGCCACGACGTTCCCGTCAGTTACATTGCATCGCGAGACCGAGACCGTCACCGACTTTTCTCGCGGTATCGCAGAGTTACCTGTCGGCTCCCGACGCTGTCGGCGTCGCGGCTGGGCTACAGGTGGAACAGAAGCGTCGATCGGCGTCACCTCAATCCGGGCCTGATAACCCATCGCCCGGAGATAGCGCCCTAGCGTTGCAATGCGCACGTTTCCTTCCGCGTTCAGCACTTGGGAAACTGCGCCCTCGGTGACTCCGAGGAGCTTGGCGATCTCACGAGCCGTCTTACCACTTGCACTAAGGCTGCTGTCGAGTGCCCTAGCGACCGACTGAGCCAGTCGCGCGGCCGAGAGTTCTTGCGCACCCCGGGGGAAGCTCTGGTACTGATCAATCAGACTTTTCTCGTTGCTTGTCATGTTGTACATCCTCCTCTCGAATTCTCAACGCTGTCTCAATTTCCTCTGGTGGGGCTAGCTGGTCCTCCTTCGCCCAACCATTTGTCAATCGCAAAACCGCATCCATGTGCGGATACCACCAGAAATCATCTGCCCCTTCGGGGTCAACGATCTGGCGGTCCCTGATGCGACGCTTTGCCGCGAAGGTGCCGTCGCCTGGTGTGTCAAAGTAAGCGAGCCGGTGATGATGGTGCCTGAATTCCCAGATTCCGTCTCGGAGGCTATTGATGTCCGAGCGGTTCAATGGGATTCCGTGCTGACCCACGTATTCGATCTTGGCGAAAATTTTCGCCGCATTGTGGATCTGGTCATCGTCTGGAGGTCGTGTGAAATACGGATCATCTGCCCAGTCTCCCCTGCTGAGGCGATCCCAGAATGCGACTGCGGGAGACGACCTGTCCGTCCGTATGGCGCACTCTACGCGATCATGACATGACTCACCGTTACCTCTCCAGACTACCCTGCGGACTACTTTAGTAAACACTAAGGGCACCCCCCCTGCAGTGCGAACGAGCGTGATCCTTGTTGCGGTTTGGTGTCCCCGCAGGCCGCGACGCTAGCGGCGGTCAACCCCGTCACCCGTTTTGACGAAGGGGGGCGGCCTGATTGGACATTCTGCACCCCGGTCGGCGGTGCTTGCGGAGTACCACCTCGCACCCCTGCGCATAGATCGCCACCTCGTGCCGTGGTCGAGATCTTGAATGCTAGTAGTCGGGGCCTTCCTCTGAGTAGTGGTTGGACAATCAACTTCAGACATTCCCAAAGGGTCAGCAGCGGCAATCACGCACGTAGGCCTTACTTTCGATCACGCGTTCGGGATCCAGGCGATGCGTACCAGGTGCCCCGCCGGCCTGACGCTCAGAGGCAGGCGGGGCGCCCGCCTGCGTACCGATGGCCATACCGCGGTGGGATCTGACATCTACAGCCGACATCAGCGGCAGCGGACCACGGTGGTCATGCACGTCGCTGCGCGACATGGGCAGCCATGAGGGCGCTGGCGGCAGAGGCTGACTGATCGAACTTACAAGGCAGGTGTCGGCGTGCCAGATCCATGCCAGATCAAGCGGTCAGCCACGGTCAACTGGAGCGCGGCGGGGCAGGTGCTGTGCTGACAAGCCCGGCACCTCAGACGTCGGGTGACCAGCGAGGACGTCTCAGCACCCGGCGCCAGGCTTGCAAGGCAGCTTCCCTCGGACACGTCAGGCTGGATGCCAGGCGCCCATGGTGAGCCGACCGACGAGTGAGCCGGGAATCCTGTTCACCCGCATAGGCCGTGCGATCGCCGATCACCTGATGAGCAGTGTTCAGTCCGGGGACGCGAAGGTCGGCTCGATGCACGCTATGACCCCTGTGATTCCCGTCAGCATTTTCTCCAGAGATTGCTCCATAGCCGCCACGATGAACGTAACGTGCACGACCATGGAAGACCTCATACGCCCCCGGGCATGGGCGGAACGATCAACAGGTATGCCAGTGCTGCCAGGCGCAAGGTCGACCTGGCTCGTCACTCTTCACACGCTGATCGAGGAGCTGTCTGCCAACAGAGAGCCGGCCTCAAGCGATCACGCGTCACTGCCTCGGGCCGGTGGACTGAACGGGTATCAGCTTCAGCGGCTCGTCCGCGCCGGACTGCTCTCTCGCGACGGATCGACGGTTATGCCCAGTGCCGCTGCTGCCGCCTGGCATCAAAGTGGCGACCCAGCCGTGCTCGTGGAAGCGCTCCACTGCAACGTCAGGTTCGTGGGCGAAGCCATGGGCGCCTTGTCCTCCGGGCCTCGTACACATGATCAGTTGCTGGAGCTGGCCCGCGACGACTTCGACCTGCAGTGGGACACCGCGGCCCCTGTGCGCGACCGCACAGGTTGGCTCGCTGTCACAGGAATGGTTGACCTCTTCGACCGTCAGGTTCACCTGACGGAGACAGGCCGACGCGTCCTTGCGGCCATGGAGCTGGGCAAGCCCGATCCCGACGAGACCGACACCGTCGTGCAGCTCGGCCCCACACCCAAAGCCATCGCCAGGCTTGTCGAACAGCTCGACCAAACCGGCCTCAAGGAGAGGGCGGACGGCGCGAATCTCTATATTCCGGGAGTCGCCGCTAACGGCGGGGTCCTGGATGCACTGCAGGTGCTCACCGAGGAGGCCATTCCCTCGATCAGTGACGCGGACTTCGTGCGATCCGTGCAGAGCACGTTCCCCAAGGCCCAAACTGTGGCCACGGCACGAACGGCCAAGGATACTCTGAAGGCACTCGGACTGATTCAGCGGACGTCATCCGAGAGCTGGACCGCCACGCCCGCTGCCCTTGCTTGGGTCGAGTCTGGTGAACCGCTGGACCTCGCACGCATTGTTCACGCCTCGATCGCATTCTTCGGCGAGGTGCTGGGCGAGCTTGACCAGACGCTTCGACCCACGACCGGCACGATTACGGAACGCAGTTCGCTTTACCTCCCCAACCGCGGGAAGCCTCTGTCCCGCAGCGCGGTCAATACCCGTCTGAACCTGCTGGATGCCTGTGGGCTCGTCACCCGGCTCTCGCAGACCACTTACCGTACGACGGCTCTCGGACGAGCGTTCAAGGAGTCGCTGCCCGGCTTCCAGCCGGACAACTCTGCGGATTACGCACTGTCCGACGGAGCCACCGAAAACCACCACCGCGACAGCCCTACCGGCATCAATCACCAAACCAGTTTCCTGGGCTCGCACATCGCAGCGGAGCTGGAGGATGCTGCACGGGACAGCGCTAACCCCAAGCGCTTGGAGAAGGCCGCCGTCGTCGCGCTGGGCTACCTGGGCATGCCAGGTCAGCACGTGGGCGGCCCTGGAGCGGTGGACGGCCATGTGCGATTCGGTGTCGGTACGGACTCGCGGATCCTGGCTATCGAAGCGAAGACTTCGGCCACTGGTCCGGTCAGGGGCCAGCCGTTGTTCGGGTTGTCGGAACACCGAGCGAGGGTCGGGGCTCATGTTCACCTTCTCATCGGGCCAGGCTTTGAACGTCGCATGCTCAAGGAAGCCGACGACGATCCCGCCATCGCCGTGATCGACACCGGGCTGCTGGCCGAAGTCGTCCGTCATCAGGAGCAGACGCCGCTCACCCTGATCCAACTGGCGCCCCTCGTTGACCCAGCCCTGAAGGCAGCTCAGCGCGGCGACGCCTTGCGCGGGTACTGGGAGGCCCAGGACATGCGCAGCCGACTCGAGTACGCGCTGGTCGACATCTTGAATGCGGAAGCACAGGACCCACTGGAAGAGGGTGGTTGGCTCGATCTCACGTCGATTCGACGCGAGCTTCGGACCCGTGAGTACCGTGTCGACGAGGGTACGGTCGTGGAAGCCCTCGACTTCCTGGCTTCTTCCCGAATCGGCGTACTTCAACGCCTTGAGCAGCGTTACCGCTGCACGGCCAGCGTCCACACAGCAGGACAGCGCATCAGGGCCCTCGGATCCCAGTGGGTAGCAGCGACAGAACTCCATCGGCAAGCACGCTCAGGAGACGAGGTACCCGTGCATAGCTGACCTCTCGAGCAAATTGGGTCGCGGAGCACTGCCCCGAGAGCCTGGGTCCCTCGAAGAGTCCTAGTTACCAAATCACCATGCGCACGAACCGCAGTACACACCTGGCAGGGCGGGTCCGGCGCCCTGCCAGACCCCAAAACGCCCATGCCCGGTCGAGTGCCGGGCCGCCGGTACCACGGGCATCGCTGCGGGCTCTCATTCCGCTGCGAATAGCTGGGAGCGGCAAAAGCCGCGCCGCTTTCATCATGCGACCTCGACTGTGGAGCGTCCGGGGAAGCCACAAGCCCTCCTGTGCATACTCCGGCATGCTTGGCGTATGTCCTCAACGACTCGCATCACCGTCACGCTCCCCAGCGACCAGGTGGCGGAGCTCCGCAAGCTCACGGACAACGTCTCCGGCTACGTGGCGGAAGCCGTAGCGCGCCAGATCCGGCACCAGCTCCTGGGCGACGACCTTCGTCGCCATGAGGAGGAGCACGGGGCCTTCAGCGACGAGGAGCTCGCCGAGGCCCGCGCGAGGATCTTCGGCTCCGCCGGCTCTTCCAAGGATGCGGACGCCGCGTGAGCGAGCGCATCGAAACCGTCGTCCTGGACTCGGAAGGGCTGTCCGCCTGGATCGCGCAGGACCGCAAGGTCCTCGCGACGCTTCAGGTCTTCCACGACCTGGGAGCCGACCTGGTCGTCGGGGCCAACACCATCGTGGAAGTGACCCACTCCCGCACCAACATGCCTCGCCTGAACTGGACGCTGTCCCGCATCAAGGTGGCAGCGGAGCTGCTCAAAGGTGCCGGACTGCACGGGCACAAGTACGCCATCGAACGCCACGGTCGCCGAGGTCGCGCTCCGCCAGACGAAACCCGTCGCCCTGCTGACCTCCGACAGCGACGACACGACCAAGCTCTGCGGCAGCCAGGTTCGCATCATCCCTCTCTGACCAGTCGGCCCGCCCGGAGCACGCGTCGCACTGCCGGCTCTCGTGCCCCATCCGTGCCCAGCAGAGCGGACAACAGCGGTCAGATACGGTTCCCAGAGACCGGGAGCCATCCACCTGCCCGATCCGAAACCGCAGGTCAGAGCCCCTCCAGCAGCGTAAGAACCGTTGATTCCCAAGCTCAGAGCGCGAGTTCGATTCTCGTCACCCGCTCCATGAAAAAGCCCCAGGCCAGCGGCCGGGGGCTTCTTTGTATGCAGCACCTTGTCACTGTCCGGTCGGCCACCAGCGGCCCCTCCCTGGATAATCGGGGTATGGCATCACAGCCCAGTCTTTCCGATCTCCGCCGGGCCAAGTTCGCCCGGCGGGCACCCGCGGCGCTCTCCGAGCTCGTCGGCCCCGAGCACGGCACAGTGAGCCTGCCACTCCACCTGGCGTGGTCGGGACTGACCACTTTCAACCTCGATCAGCCCCGGTTGCGGATGAGCTACTACCGCATCGTCCTGGCCGAGGGCCAGCATGACGATCTGATCCGGTACCTCAATCATGGCCTTCTCATCAGCCTGTGGCCCACACTGCGCATGCTGATCAGCCGTGATGTCCGTGAAGTCTGGGAACGCTCCTTCGACGAGTTGGCTCACAGGGCCCAGGCCGCGGCGTGAACCTGACCGACCTGCACCGTCGCTTGCTTGCTGACGTGCTTGCCGTAGGCGGTGCATACCCTCTGGCGCTTACCGGTGGCTATGCGGTCCAGGCGCACGGCCTCGTCGACCGGCTCAGCCAGGACCTCGACGTCGCGACCGAGAACCCCGAGCGCATGGAGGACATTGCGACTGCCGTGCGCATCGGCTTGGAGCAGCGCGGGTGGCAGGTCAGCGCTCTGGAGACAGACCCGCTGTCCGCGCGCCTGATCGTCACCGATCCCACCAGCCGTGAAGAGTGCGAAGTCGACATCCTCAAGGAAGCCCTCTGGCGACCGCCTGTGCACACCGAGCACGGCTTGGTGCTGTCACTCGAAGATGTCGTTGGAACCAAGGTCCGCGCGCTGTCCGACCGCGGGCTCGCCAGAGACCTGATCGACGTTCAGGCCGCAGCGAACCACTGGAGTCACGTCGAACTCGAAGAGCTCGGACGGCGCCATGCCCGCGACTCCTTCGACCTGAGCGAGCTGCAAGCTCGACTGGGCGGAGCCGACTGGATCGACGACACGGAATTCACCGCCTACGGACTCGACGAGCAAGCAATCACCAGGCTGCGGCAGTGGGCACAGACATGGGCCGGCGACATCGGCGAGCGACTCCAGGAGCAGGAGGCTCCGCACGAAGACTGAGGGCCGCGCACAGACCGGACGTGCTCGGCAGGATGCACCTCAGGCTGCTCATCGCAACGTCCCCATCCGCGCGGCACTGTTGAACTGGTTGGTTTCCACGGCCTACGACGCCTCCGACGAGATCGTGGGCCGCACGGAGCAGTACTTCCCTGACCTCCTAGCCCCCGGCACCATCGTGGCGTCCTTCCGGGACCTGCGCCCGATGTTCTATCAGGCTGTCTCGCCCTTCCTCCGAGACAGCCACGAGGACGTGCGCGAAGCCGCCGTTATCGCCGCGCTCATCCTCGCCGAGCACCCCGCGCTCGCCGAGCACCGCGATCACCTCGCCGTGCACGCGCGCGCCATCCTGGACACCAGCGGCGATGACCCCAACCGGCGTGTTGCCCGGAAGGCGCTCGAAGCATGGGGCCACGACGTCCCCGCGCCTGAGCCTTTCCTGGAGGAGCCCTGGGACTGGGGGCCACAAAGCGATGGCCGCTGCTATCTCGAACCGCCCTTCCAACCAATACGCGGATGGCCTGAGGGCGGATACTCCCAGCGCCGGAAGCCGCACCCTCCAGTCGCGAGACCTTGACCGGAACGATCGGTGCCGCAAACCCAAACCCTCTCGCGCATACTCCAGCATGCTTGGACTTATGTCCTCAACGACTCGCATCACCGTCACGCTCCCCAGCGCTCAGGTGGCGGAGCTCCGCAAGCTCACGGACAACGTCTCCGGCTATGTAGCGGAAGCCGTGGCCCGCCAGATCAGGCACCAGCTCCTGGGCGACGACCTCCGCCGCCACGAGGAAGAGCATGGAGGCTTCAGCGACGAGGAACTCGCCGAAGCCCGCGCGAAGATCTTCGGCACCGCCGGCTCAGCGAAGGACGCGGACGCCGCGTGAGCGAGCGCATCGAAACCGTCGTCCTGGACTCGGAAGGGCTCTCCGCCTGGATCGCGCAGGACCGCAAGCTCCTCGCGATGCTTCAGATCTTCCACGACATGGGAGCCGACCTGGTGATCGGGGCCAATACCATCGCGGAAGTCAGCCACTCCCGCACCAACATGCCTCGCCTGAACTGGGCCCTCTCCCGGGTCAAAGTGGAGCCGGTCACCGAACAAGCGGCGAAAGCTGCAGCGGAACTGCTCAAGGGCGTTGGGCTGCACGGGCACAAGTACGCCATCGATGCGACGGTCGCCGAGGTCGCCCTACGTCAGCCGAAACCCGTCGCCCTCCTGACCTCCGACGGCGACGACATGACCAAGCTCTGTGGCAACCAGGTCCGCGTCGTCCCCCTCTGACTCGTCGGCCCGCCCGGAACACGCGTCGCACTGCCAGCTCTCGTGCCCCATCCGTGCCCAGCAGAGCGGACAACAGCGGTCAGATACGGCTCCCAGAGGCAGGAAGCCATCCACCTGCGCATCCCGAAATCGCAGGTCAGAGCCCCTCCAAAAAGCGTAAGAACCGGCGGCCTGACCACCCTTCCTATCAAGGAGCCCGAACCATGCCCGCCCACGCACTCCACTTCGATGGGTACGAGGGGGAACCCCTGCGGTTGCCACCCATGCCCGAACGCACGCGCCCGAACGCACGCCTCAAGCACTCCGGTTGGCCATTCAGGAACACGCCCCACACCTCCTCCCGGACTTCGAGGCCCACTGGAAGCGCGTCATTGGCGACGCCTTCAGCATCACCCCCGTGCCAGCCTTCATGCGCCTGTGGTGGACGCAGTACGCCATCGCGCGAAATCCCGTTCTCGACTCGCACGTTCGCGATCTCGAAGCCCGCGCAGCCGAGTCCGATGACCCCGAGGAATCCATCCGGCTCCTGGAGGAGTACAGCCGCCTCCGGCACGAAGCCGCCGAGAGGAAGCCCGGAGAGTGATCGACGAACCACTCCGGCCGCCTTGGCAGATGGACTGGACGAAGCAGGCACAGCACGACTTCCAGAGCATGCCCGCCGAAGGCAGTGACCTCGTCATGAGTGCTCGTGCGAAACTGATCACCGCCGAAGACCCGTACTTCCGGGGAATCGACGCCGAAGTCTCGCTCCCGCACTGGATGACCGTCCGGCCACCGGCTTCCACGAACCCCGGCGGCCCCCACATCGTGGACCTGGCCGGCGGACGCGGCTGGCTCATCTACACCTTCATGCGCCGCCACGCCGACCCACAGATCGTCGTCACCGATGCCTTCTGGGCCTGACGTCTGCGCCACCGCAGCGTCTGCACCACGGAAAGCTTCCGCTTTCTGCCACCGCTCCGGCAAATCACCTCAGGTTGATGACCTGCCGTCGGCGTGCCCCATCCGTGCCCTTCGGAGCGGAGAACAGCGGTCAAGCACGGCGTCCAGAGGCCTCGCCGAGCTCACTCGATTTGGCCAAACATGCAGGTCAGAGCCACTTCGGCAGCCCAGGCGCCGTTAACTCGGAAGCTCGGTGCGCGGGTTCGATTCTCGTCACCCGTTCCACGGCTCGACACACCTGCCTGGACTGAGGCCGCGTTGTCTGGTCACGGCCAGGGCTTCGCCCCGGGTCCCGCGGCGAAGCCTGGGGGCTTTCGCCGCCGGTCTCCGGACAACTGGTCCGCCCATTCCTCCGCGAGCTCTCTCAGCCCGCGGCGTCCCGCGCCACACCGCCATGTGTATCCACCCGCCGGTCAGCCGTCTTCGGCCGCGGTCGTGGGCGCCGATTCAGCAGTGCGGCGGTACTCGGCGTTGATGCGCTGGGCTTCCTCGAGCTGGTCTTCGAGAATGACGATGCGGCAAGCGGCTTCGATGGGAGTGCCATCGTCGACGAGCTCCCGGGCGCGGGCCGCGATGCGTAGCTGGTAGCGGGAGTAGCGACGGTGGCCGCCTGCGGAGCGCAGCGGAGTGATCAGGCGGGCCTCGCCGACGGCGCGGAGGAAACCCTGGGTCGTGCCGAGCATTTCGGCAGCCCGGCCCATGGTGTAAGCGGGATAGTCGTCGTCGTCGAGACGACCGAAGGAGTCATCTGCTGTCATTGCACCTCTCTCGTGGAACGCGTCGAGGGGCCCCGGTGCCATGTGCACCGGGGCCCCGAAGGAACTGCTACACCATCTGCCGGCCCTGATACTGCGCCGGCCTTTTGTTTCCGCATGCCCGACCTGAATGCTGTCGTCGGGGGTACGGGGATCGCGGTTGCTTGACCGGAGACCACCTCACTATCGATGTCCTGCGGTACCCGGGCTCAAGACTTCCGCCCGGGCGATCCTGATGGCGCCTGGTTCCTCCGTTCTTCCCTCAGGGATCATTCACTCGCCTACTACCGGTACTGCTCGGTGGCCCTTGGTAGCGCCACTCTTCGACAGCCAGCCCCGTCGCCCGTCCTGCATCTGCTCTGGCTTGGAACCCCACTGCCGAACCTCCCGGTGCGCGCGCCCGCAGCCGACGCCTTCACCGAGGTGCTGCTCACTTCACTTCACTGCTGGGTACTGCTCCCGGCGGCCCCTGATCACTGCGGGCCACCCGGTCCGACTGTCAGTCCCGTCGCCATCTGCACGAAACCTGGCTTCGCGACTCCACCGCCGAACCGTCCTGCGAACTGCATCTGCGGGGAACTTCGGGTACTTCAGCCAGGCAGTTCGTCTCTGCCAGGCCCTGCTGTCTTTCTGGCTACGAGAGAAACAATAGCCACACCACCGCCCAATGTCTACTACCGCCAACACAGATTCTCCAGCACTCGGGTAAGAGGTAATGTCCGGCAGATGCGCGAGGGGAGTGCCCGCGAACCTGCCACCGCTTCTGCTTCCCCATGTCACCGTCAGGTTGGGAAAGGTGGGCAGCGCCTGTGGCCTGCGCGGGCCGGTCGGGGTACCGCCCAAGGCACCGGGAGGAACTGAGAGCTGGTGCGGCGCCGTGGCCGGTGCCGACACTCCGGCTCCGCCCTTTCTCCAGGGGTGCGTCCGCAGGGCCCTCGGATGCCCGAGCGAGGGCGTACCGGCGAAGGACCTGTCGGTCCTGGGGCAGCGCCTGTCCCGGAGGCGACCGTGTCTGCGCCGTGTCCGGATCGTCCACTCCACCTGGCCACCCGTTGACCGGACACAGGTACACGGCTGCCGTTCGCTCGGCGGACCTTCCGGAAGCCCGCATACGGGGGCGCGGGCGACCGGGCGAAGGCAGTGCTCAGGACGGACCAGGGGGCCGGGGTTCTCCTGCCGGCCCGACCAACCGCCGTGTGCGTGTAGCCCGGATGCGTCGTCCCTGTGGTGCACCGGTTTCACTGCGGCGAGCGTGAGGGGTGGTCCGGGGACACCTTCGGGCCTTCTCTCGGTGAGGAGCAACGATGTCGGAACGCAATACCGTCTTGCGCAGCGTGCACGATCTGGGCATGGCCGCCTGGTTCGGCGGGTCCCTGATGGGCGCCGTCGGCCTGAACGGCGCCGCCCGGCATGAGGGCCGTACGGAGGACGAATCCTCCAGGATCGCCAGTGCCGGCTGGGCGAAGTGGACACCGGTGAACGGCGTGGCGATCGGTGCGCACCTGATCGGTGGCACCGGCCTGCTGGCCGCCAACGCCGCCCGTGTGCAGACCCAGCAGGGGGTCGCCGCCTCGACCCTTGCCAAGACGGCGCTGACCGGGGCCGCGCTGGCCGCGACCGCGTACAGCCGGGTGCTGGGCAAGAAACTCGAACTCTCCACGTCCGGCGATCCGGACGATCTGGAGAAGGCGGTCAACCACCCCGTCGACCTGGACAAGGCCCGCAGTCACCTGGCGCTGATGCAGTGGGTCATTCCAGCCCTCACCGGTGCCATCGTGGTGCTGAACGCCCTGCACGGAGAGCAGCAGCGCCCCCTCCAGCAGAAGATCGGCATGCTGCAGAGGGCCACGTCTCAGGTACCCATGCCTCACCTCAACCGCGCCTGCTGAGCGCGCGCGCCCATCGAACGCGCGTAGCCGGAATCGGACCGACGGCAGCGTGCACCGGGCCGGCCACTGCAAGGCGCACAGCGTGACGCTCCGGCTCGACGGGACCGCACCCAGGGAGCGCGTTTCCACCGAACTCCGCGACACGCTGATGTCCGGCCCCGAGCCACGCGGTCCATCCGCCGTCCTCGTACCGCAACCGTATTGGGGTCGAAGGCCCCGGACCTGGCTGGTCCGGGGCCTTCGGTGGGGTGTTCCGGGTGGCTACCTGGTGATCGTCACCGTCACCTGGGCCGTCGCGGGTGTATGCAGTCCGTCACCGTTGTAGGTGGCGGTGTAGGTGATGTCACCTGCCTCGCGCGGGCGTTCCGTGATCGTGAACCCGCCCGTCGTCGTGGAGAGGGGGAAGGAACCGACCGGTGTGCCGGCCGGGTGTTCCGCGTCCGTGCGTGTCACTTCCACCGTGGTGCCGGTGGGGAAGGACTCCGCTGCCGACAGCTGTCCGGTGACGGTCAGGTCCCGGCCCTTGCGGGAGGTCGCGGGGGCCTGGAGGCCGAGGGTGGTGTCCAGCTTGCCGGCGTCCGGGAGGACGTGGAGCGTGGGAGCGCTGCCGTACGAGAATCCCGTGATCGCGAAGAGGCGGTTCTCGTCCGGTGCCCAGGCCAGGCCGTCACGCTGGAGGTCGTCCACGACGTACTCGCGGAACGCCGGCCAGGTGGTGCCCGGGCGGTAGGTCTTCACGAAGTCGCCGTCCGCGCCCGTCGCCACTGTTCCGTCGGCCGCCACGGCCACGGCGTTCGGGAATTGCCAGCTCGAGTGGAAGCCGTTCGACGACAGGTCCGACAGACGGACGATCTGGTGTTCGGACGGGTTGTTCGCCGCGACGACGATGTTCTGGCCGTCCGCCGTCACCGCGAAGTCGTTGAGATACGAGATCGACGGCGCCGAGATGAAGGAGCGCTCGGTGCGCTTGCGCAGGCTGCCGTCCGCCGTGTCGTAGACCGCCAGCGAGGCGGGGCTGACGCCCTCCTCGCCTGCCACCAGGACGTTCGGGTCGGCGGGGGACGATGCCAGGGCCGGGGCGTAGTACCAGTACCGGCCGCTCGGGACGAGCGTCGCCGCCGGGGCCGGAGAGGCCACGTCGAGTGAGCCGATGCCGCCGGTGCTGCCGACCGTGTAGCCGAACCACAGCTTGCCGCCCGCCATCGCCAGGCTCTGGGGCGCGGTGTCCGCTCCGGTCGGGTAGCGGCCGGTCCCGGTGAGGGTGGCGGTGTCGATCTCGGCGATCGCACCGACCGTCGACAGGGCCACGTACAGCTTGGTGGAGTCCGCCGAGAGCACGAGGCCCGCGGCCCCCTCCTCGGCGGTGATCTGCTGGACAACCGCGCCCGTGTAGTCGGTGACGACGATGCTGCCACCGGTCGGATCGCTGACGAACACCCGATCGTGCACTCCGTCGACGACGATGTCCCCGAACGAGGCGCTGGGCAGCGCCACACTCGTCTCCTCGGCCGTGGCCGTCCCCGCTCCCGCCCCGATCAGGGACAGCGAGCCGATGAGTGCTGTCGCCAACGCGACGGCGGTGCGTTTGTGGATGCGCAAGTGAACAAGGCCTCCTCGAATCGGGCGGCCGGTTTCGGCCTCCCGGTAAAGGAGCGCTGAGCGGTGGACAGGTGTCACTGGGAGGCCGCCGGCCGCGGCGCCGAGCTTGAGCTTCACTTCCCTTGCCGGTTCCGCCGCGCCGAAGCGTTGCGAACGCGCACCAACCAGGTTGGTGCGTCGTGGGATTGGGCGTGCGGAGAGGCAGGCGGCCAGGCGGCCGTGGAAGTCAGCCGCGCGTCGCTGTGCTGTAGACGTACAGGGCGATCACAGCAGCGACGCAGACGAGGATCGCCCATGAGCCGAAGCCGGTGTGCTTCCCCCTGGCCTTGGGCCGCGTGGCCTTCCCGGACCGCTTGGCCTTCCCGGACCGCTTGAACTGCTTCGGCCGCTTGGGCGCCGCCCGTCCCGGAGCGACCGGCGCCACCTCGGCAGCCGCCTCGGAGAGCAGGCGCCGACAGGTCGCGGCGAGCACGCCCGTACCGGCGGTCAGGGGCACCACTGCCTCCGAACGCGCCGGAGCGGTGGTCCCGCCGTCCAGGATGCGCCCCGCGCGTACGAGGACTTCGTCCCGGCCGCCGGCGGGAGCGAGGCTGATCCACCGCCGTACATGCTCACCCCGGATGACCACACCGCCGGACCGCTCCCGGTACACGGTGTGTTCCCGCCACAGGATGACGGCCAATTCCTCGGCAGTGCTGCGCAGTTGTGCGCCCACCACAACCCCCTCCCCCTCCGCCTCACGGCGAATCGAACAAGCATCGCACTCTAGTGGTCGCTGCACACGGGACCAAGGGGCGGGGGATTCGCGCGCCTGGAGGGCGAGTTCGAGCTTCGTCACTCGCTCCGTGATCCCCGGCCACCTCGTGGACCGGGCGCGCGGCGAGGAGTTCGGGGTACGGGTCTCCCCTTCGAAGGTGGGGGCTGCGCTGATCTCGCACCCCGCCTGTTCATGGTTTTCTGAATTCAGGATGCGCTGTACTCTCTGTCGGGTGCTGACTCTCGCCCGTGACATCGAGGCGCTGACCCGGTTCGGCCGCGCGCTCGCCGACCCGATCCGCTGCCGCATCCTGCTCGCCCTGCGCGATGCCCCCGCCTACCCCGCCGATCTCGCCGACGCGCTCGGCGTCTCCCGCACCCGGCTGTCGAACCACTTGGCGTGCCTGCGCGACTGCGGACTGGTCGTCACGGTGCCCGACGGCCGGCGGACCCGTTACGAACTGGCCGACGACCGTCTCGGCCACGCCCTGGACGATCTGCGCACCGCTGTGGTCGCCGTCGAGGCGGACAGGACCTGCCCGGACGCGGCGACGAAGGACTGCTGCTGAGATGGCCGCGATATCCCTCGGGCCCACCCCGGCCCGCCGCGACGCGCTCACCAGGCGCATACGGCTGCTGGTCGCCGCCACCATCACCTACAACCTCGTCGAAGCCGTCGTCGCCATCACCGCGGGGACGATCGCCTCCTCCACCGCGCTGATCGGCTTCGGCCTGGACTCCGTCATCGAGGTCTCCTCCGCGGCGGCGGTCGCCTGGCAGTTCTCGGCCCGCGACCACGCGCTGCGCGAGGCCCGCGAGAGGACGACCCTGCGGATCATCGCCGTCTCCTTCTTCGCGCTCGCCGCGTACGTCGGCATCGACGCCGTACGCGCGCTGGCCGGCACCGGCGAGGCCGAACGCTCCGTCCCCGGCATCGTCATCGCCGCCCTCTCACTCGCGATCATGCCGTTCCTGTCGGCCGCACAGCGCGGGGCCGGGCGCGAACTCGGTTCCGCCAGTGCGGTCGCCGACTCCAGGCAGACCCTCTTGTGCACCTACCTGTCCGCCGTACTCCTGGTCGGCCTGGTCCTGAACGCCACCCTGGGCTGGTCGTGGGCCGACCCGATCGCCGCTCTGGTGATCGCCGTCATCGCGGTGAAGGAAGGCCGCGACGCCTGGCAGGGCAAGGGCTGCTGTGTGCCCCCCGCGACAGCCGTTCCCGCAATGGCGGAAGACGCATGCGGGTGCCGCCCCGGATGCACCTGCTGCACCTGAGGACGGCGTGGAGGAAGGCGGCGCCTTCCCCACCCGGCCGGGCGCCGTTCGTCTCGCGCCTCATGGCGGCGGCGTGAGCGCTGACGGCGGCCGGTCATGAGGCTCCGGTCTCCGGCCGCCGAGGACGGCGAGCCCGTCGGCACCGCGTACGGCTTCGCGGTCGAGGCGGACACGGGGTGGTGGGACGAACTGACCGAGCCCGTACCCGACGACATGCGGCGCGAGGACGGGTGCCACACCTTCGGCCTCATGGAACTCGCCGTACGCGGACCGTGGCGCGGGCAGGGTGTCGCGCGGTGTCTGCACGAGACCCTGCTCAACCGCGTCGAGGCCCGACGGGTGTTGCCGAACGTCCACCCGGACGGCAAGGCCGCGTCGGCGGCCTACCGGGCGTGGGCTATCGCACGACCGGCGAGGCGCGCACCTGGGAAACCCGGACCTCTATGACGTCATGCTGCTGGACCTGCGTGTGTGACGACCGCGTACAGGCCTTCCGTGGCTGGGGGTTCCGCACCGCGGCGCCCGCAGGTGCCTCGCTCATCGCACGGGGAAGCCGAAGACGTACCCCTGCTCCTTCAGCCAGGGCAGTACCTCGCGCAGCGCTGCCACGGTCTGGGAGCGGTCGCCTCCCGCGTCGTGGAAGAGGACGGTCGGCCCGCCGGAGATCTCGTTCCTGACGGTGGCGACCATGGTGTCCGCGCCGGGACGCTCGAAGTCCTTGGAGTCGACGTTCCAGCCCAGCGGCCGCATTCCGTGCGACGCGGCGAGCTTGCGGCTGTACGGGGTGAAGGCACCGCCCGGGGCCCGGTAGTACTGCGACCGTACGCCGCCGGACGCCTTGATGATCATGCGTTCGGCGTCCAGGATCTGCTGGGACTGGTACTGCTCGGACTTCGTGTCCATGGTGGTGTCGTGCGAGACCGTGTGGTTGCACAGCCGGTGCCCGTCCGCCACGACCTCCTTGACCAGGTCGGGATACATCTGGGCCTGCGGGCCCACCATGCAGAAGGTGGCCTTCACACCACTGTCCTTCAGCAGTTGGAGCACCTGCGGGGTCCAGGCCGGGTCCGGGCCGTCGTCGATGGTGATGTTGACACCCCGTGCGCCACGGTCCGACGCGTGCGCGATGTCCGCCGCCACCTCGGTCACTTCCTGCTCGGGGCCCGGCGCCGAGACACGCGCCTGCGGCTGCCGTCCGCCGAGGGGGTCGGCCTGCGCGGTCCACACCGAGGCGGCGGCGGCCAGCGTCGTCACCCCGAGGGCTGCCGCGACAAGCCGGCTGTTCCATCCCCTTCCCCTGTGCTTCGCCATGTCAGCCCGCCCCTTTGTCGTCTCCGCCGATGTCCTGCGCCCATGGAGACGTACGAACATCCCAGCAGGCTCCCTCTGTTACCGATCACAGACAGAAGCGGAGTGGGCCGGCGACATACACGCGAATTCCGCGACGGACGGGGACGCGAGGACCTGGACCGCCGGCGGCTGATCTCCACGGGGCACGGGTTCTGTCCGCACACGCGGACGCCCGGCCGGGGATTCCGGCCGGGCGTCTGTTCGAACTGTTGACCACAGCCGCCGGAGCGGTTGGTCGCTGTGCCCTCCCGAATTCATCACCGGAAAGGGGCTCGGGCCTCCGGCGGGCTTCTGGAATGCGGCTTCCAGAATGCCGTCAGGTCAGATCGTCGGTGTGTCGTCGACGATTTCCTTGTGCGGCTCGACAATGAACTTCCAGCCTTCGCTGGGCTCCAGGAACCGCACGCGGGTCGGATAGATGTCCAGGGCACGGCGGTCGCGGTTCTGGCTGTTCGTGTTCTTCCGGCCCCGGGCCGGCTCCTCGTACAGGTCGACCTTGACGTCCGGCACCGCGACGATTTCCTCGCTCCAGCGCTGCACGACCCCCGCACCGAATGCGTCCCGCGCGGCGGAGTAGAGCGAATCCAGGGAATCCTTGTTCCCGGCGGGCACGAAGAGGGCGAGGTTCAGGAGGACGCCGGCGCTCTGGAGGACCTCGATTTCCTGCCCGGCCTTGTCGGCGATCCAGATGCCGCCCTCTTCGGCATTGTCCGGGAGTACGTGGACCTCCTCGCCGAAGACGGTCCTCGCCACGAAGGCACCTCCCTCGAAATTCTTGCCCGGTTCCGTGAGGAAAGCCGGCGCATAGCAGTCGAGAGAGAGGTCGTCCACTCCCGCCGAGACGAAGATGCCGTCCTGAAGGCCCAAGCCTGAAACCTCATCGGCCGTAAGACGTCGAGCCGTAACCTTCTCGGTATTCACGCCATTCCCCTTTTGATCGCGGCGTCCTGTGAATTCATTAACACTCTACCACGAAAATGATCACCCACTTTCCATTACCCGCAGCCTCACGTTCACAGCGACAGCGGTCAACCTCCAAGTAATTACGACCGGGAGAACGAGGGCTCTCACTCCACATCACCCGCGAAACACAGCACGCGCGGAGCATGCGATTGCGGAACCGTGCGAGACGGGAGATACGCGAGCAAAATGCGCATTCATAGTGCTCCGTAACGAGCGAAAGCTTCCATCGAATCAAAAGCGGGTGGATTGTTTCCGCCCGACTCCGTCCGGGCTGTGGACAGCGGCCGCCGAAGAGGCCGGCGAAGCGGTGGGGGCGAGGACGTGGCAGCGGCTTCTTCCCGCCTGTTCCGTCCCGGGTGCGGTGTTTCCCGTCCGGCCGGGACAGCGGCCGCGCAGAGTGGTCCGTATGACGACACACGCGGGGACGACACCCGCAGAGCTGCTCCGGTCCTTCGCCCGCACCCGCGCCTCGCTCGACGGCGAGCACGTCACGTACTGGTGGTCAGGAGACGTGTATTCCTGGGGGCCTGACGAGCCCTATCAGCGCGTGTTCGGCTTCGAGGGGCTCAATGTCGCCCGGCTGGTCCGGGACGCCGAAGCCGGCCCGGACGCCTACCGGCTGCTCACCCGCGAGGCCGCCTTCTACCTGGACCCCGGCACCCGCGAGATCCTGGAGACGTGGCAGGACCTGCCGGTGGTGCACGTCTGGAACGATCCCGCGAACCAGAAGTGGCGGCCCTTCCCGATCCCGACGACCGAGCTCGGCGGACAGGTCTGCTTCAGCCTGGAGATCCCGCTGGCCTACCCCTCGCCACTGCCGGTGGCCGAGTATCCCGTCCACTCGGCCGGCGACACGTACAAAGCCTTGGAGCTGTTCCAGTTCTTCGCCGACCGCGCCGATCTGGCCGGCCCCGCTCCCGGTGTCCCTGCCACCATGTCGTGGACCAGGATGTCCCCGTGGCTCCCGTGGATGGCCCGTGGCCAGGCGCCCGGCGGCCTCACCTTCCACTGCCGGGGCCGCAAGCTGGACTCGTACGACGACGTTCCCGAGCGCACCCGTGCCTACATCGCCGACCACCACCCGGAGTTCGCCCGGGCGCCGGAGGAGTGGAGCGAGCCGAACGAGACCAGCTGGACGTACTTCCGCAAGCTCAACCCGCTCGAGTAGCTGCCGGGTTCAGGGCATTCGACAGGGCGTCCGTGTCACCACGACGGGCCCGACACCGGTCGGTGTCGGGCCCGTCGGGCATTCGGCGCGTGAGTCCGAAGGCCGGAGGCCGGGCGGCGGCCGCACTCATGCGGGGTGCGTGCCGGCGCCCCGCACTCATGCGGGGTGCGTGCCGGCGCCCGGCCTCATACAGGGTGCGTGGCCGCGCGCCCCGTCTCAGGCGTCAGGCGTGGGAGCCGGCCTTGCGGCGGCGTACGACGAACATGGCGCCCGCTCCGATCGCCAGGGCCGCGCCGCTCGCGAGGGCGAGCTGCGACGTCGCGGAGGACGAGCCCGTGGCGGCGAGGCTGCCGTTCACGGGACTGGCCGACGTGCCGCTCTGCGGCTTGAGGTCCGAGGTGTTCGGCTTGGTCGCACCGGGCTTGGCGTCGTCGACCTTGCCGGGCTTGCTGCCCGCGGCGGCGATCATGAACTCGTAGCCCTCGAGGTCGGGGGTTCCGCCGCAGGTGCCGTTGTCGTTGAAGTAGTCACCGGCGACGAAGGTGACGCCGTTGCCCGCGGGGGCGGCGGCGTCGATCGCGAGGCGCATCTTGATGTCGGCGTGGGCGCCGGCCTTCAGCGGGCTGATGGCGTCCATGTAGTGCTCGTTGTCGACGGTCTTCCACTTCGAGGACGAGCCGGACAGCCACTGCAGCTTCACCAGGTCGTCGAGCTCGTCGAGCCCGCTCTTGTCGGTCGCGTGGACGTAGGCGAAGGGAAGCACCTCGTCCATCGTCCTGTCGGTGCCGTTGGTCACCCGGAGCTTGAAGTTGACCTTCGTACCGGCGACGACGGTGGACGGCAGGCCCGTGACGACCGTCGTGAGCTTGGCCTCGGGGACGCAGTCCTCGCCCTCTTCCTCGGCCTCCTCCTTCGCGTCGGCCAGCGCCTTGTCCGCAGCGGTCTTGTCGGCGAGCGCCACCTTCGTGGCCTCCTGCGCCTGGCCCAGTGCCCGGGCTGCCTCGACCCGCGCGTCGTCCCGCGCGTCCACGGCCGTCACGACCGCGGCGTCGGCGGCGGTCTTGGCCTGGTCGGCGGTCACAGCGGCGGCCTCCGCCTCGGTGAGAGCCGTCGCCGCAGCGGTCCTCTCCTCCTCGGTGGCCGTTTCCGGAAGGCCGTCGACGACCGCCTTGGCATCGGTGACCGCCTGGTCGGCAGCGGTCTTGGCGGTGGCGGCCTCGGCCGCCACGACCTCGGCGGCCTTGGCGGCCACCGTCAGGGGGAAGGTGTCGGCGATGGTGGCTTCCAGAGCCGCCTCGGCGGCGCTCTCGGCGGCCACGGCGTCGTCGTACACCGCCTTGGCCGCGGCGGCGGCCTTTTCCAGTTCCGCGATGGACTGCTTCTTCTCCTGCGTCTGCGCTGCCGGCTTGTCATCGGCGAACGCGGGGGTAACCGACAGCAGGAGAACGGGCGTGGTCACTGCGGCGGCAACAGCCGTGGCAAGAATCCGGCGAATCTTCACAAGAGCCCTTCGGGTCCGAGATAAGAGAAGTCGCAGCGGAATGGGACACGCAGATGCGACCTGGGGTGATCGTATGGCCGGGACAACGACCGGCCCACACGATTTCTTCACCTGTTCCGGCCCGCACCGTGACGTGCCGACAGACAGAAAAGACGAAAGGGTGCAGTTGCTTTCACTACCTGTGTTTTCGCTGTGAGGAACGCCACATGACCGCGGGCGCGCCGTCGGGCGAACGGGCCCGCGTAACACCTGGGCTGCCCATGGGTGCCGGGGTCTCGCCGGGTTGCCGGCCTGACGGGCCGCAGTCGTGAAGCGAGCCGGCAGCACGGTGCGCGAAGTGCTGAACACCCCTTGCTGGAAGCCGCAGGTGCACTACGGGACAGCCGCGGAGCCCCAGGCCGGTGGCCTGGGGCTCCGTCGGTCTCGGGCCGTGAGGTGCTTGCGCGGCCGGGCCGAGTTCCTGAAGGCGGTTACGCCGGGTCGCTGTTGAACTTCGAGGTCGACCAGACGTAACCGAGCACCGTGAGCCCCACGCACCAGGCGACGGCGAGCCAGCCGTTGTGGCCGATCTCGGTGCCGAGCAGCAGGCCGCGCAGCGTCTCGATGGCGGGGGTGAAGGGCTGGTACTCGGCGATCGGCCGGAACCAGCCGGGCATCGTGTCGACCGGGATGAATGCGCTGGACAGGAGCGGCAGCAGGATCAAGGGCGTCGCGTTGTTGCTGGCGGCCTCGGCGCTGGGGCTGACCAGTCCCATACCGACCGCGATCCAGGTGAGCGCCATGGAGAAGAGCACGAGCAGCCCGAACGCCGCCACCCATTCCAGAGGGGTGGCATCCGTGGACCTGAAGCCGATGGCCACGCCGACGGCTCCGACGAGGACGACGCTGGCGACGCACTGCAGCACGCTGCCGACGACGTGCCCGACGATCACCGAGCCGCGGTGGATCGCCATGGTGCGGAAGCGGGCGATGATGCCCTCGGTCATGTCGTTGGAGACGGAGACGGCGGTCCCGATCGTGGTGCCGCCGATGGTCATGAGCAGGATGCCGGGGACGATGTAGGCGATGTACGCGGAGCGGTCCGCGCCGCCGCCGCCGATCCCCGCGCTCATCACGTCACCGAAGACGTACACGAAGAGCAGCAGCAGCATGACCGGGGTGAGCAGCAGGTTCAGGGTGAGGGACGGGTAACGGCGCGCGTGCAGGAGGTTGCGGCGCAGCATCGTGGACGAGTCGCGTACGGCGAGCGGGAGGGAACTCATCGGGCGTCCTCCTTGGTCTGGTGGGGGATGCCGGTCCCGCCGGTCAGGGCGAAGAACACGTCGTCGAGGTCGGGGGTGTGCACGGTGAGTTCGTCCGCCTCGATGCCGGCGGAGTCGAGCCGGTCGAGGATGGTGCGGAGCTCGCGCTGGCTGCCGTCGCTGGGGATCTGCAGGGACAGGGCCTCGTCGTCCCGGGTGATCTCGCCCAGGGTGGCGGCGGCGGACCGGTAGGCGGCGGGGTCGGCGAAGCGGAGCCGGACGTGTCCGCCGGGGACGATCCGCTTCAGCTCGTCCGCGGTGCCCTCGGCGGCGATCCTTCCGTCGTTGAGGACGGCGATGCGGTCGGCGAGTTCGTCGGCCTCCTCCAGGTACTGGGTGGTGAGGAGGACGGTGACGCCACCGGTGACGAGTTCGCGGATGATCCCCCACATGGTGTGGCGGGAGCGCGGGTCGAGGCCGGTGGTCGGCTCGTCGAGGAAGATGATCCGCGGGCTGCCGACCAGGGTCATGGCGATGTCCAGGCGGCGCTTCATGCCGCCGGAGTAGGTGGCGGCGGGCTTCTTCGCGGCGTCCACCAGGTCGAAGCGCTCCAGCAGGTCGGCGGCGACCCGTCGGCCCTCGCTCCTGGACAGGTGGTGCAGGTCCGCCATGAGGAGCATGTTCTCCTCGCCGGTGATCAGCCCGTCCACGGCGGAGAACTGCCCGGTGACCCCGATCGCGGACCGTACGGCCTGCGGGTCGGTGGCGATGTCGTGGCCGGCGACCTGGGCCTGTCCGCCGTCGGCGCCGATGAGTGTGGACAGGATCTTCACGGCGGTGGTCTTGCCGGCACCGTTCGGGCCGAGCAGGGCGAACACGGACCCGGCCGGGATGCGCAGATCGATCCCGTCGAGGACGAGCTTGTCCCCGTACGACTTGCGCAGACCGACGGCGGAGACGGCGGCGGGCGGTTCCTGGGCGGTACCGCTCTTGGATGTGGGCATGACAGATGAAGGCATGGGGCCCTACCGATCGAAGGCTGGAGTGGGGTGGAAGGTGGTTTCTCAGGCGCGGGCGCGGCGGACGTCGATGTTTCCGTGGCGCGTACGGGCGCGGACCTCGACGTTGTCCTCGGACTTCTCCGGGCCGCCTGACCCGCTCAGCGAGTTGTGCACGGCTCCGAAGCCGGAGCTGACGTCGAGCCAGGCGGCGGTGCCCTCGCGTACGCCCACGTCGATGGCCCCGTAGGAGGTCTCCAACTGGACGGACCCACGCGCGACTTCGGCGATCCGCAGCGTGCCGTTCGCGGTTCTGGCCTCGACGGAGGCGTGGGCGCGGTCGATGATGACGTCGCCGTTGGCACCGCTGACCCGCAGGTCGCCGGTGACGTCGCCGACACTGGTGGTGCCGTGCGCGTTCTTGAGTACGGCGATGCCCGCGACCGTACCGACGCGGATGCTGCCGGAGCTGGTGGTGATCTCGGCGGGCCCCTCGACGCGGTCCACGGTGACGGCCCCGTGGGGCGCGGTCAGGTGCAGCGGGCCGGTCGTGCCGAAGCGGACATCGCCCGACGAGGTCTTCACGCTTACCTCACCGAGGCGCCCTTCGCCGCGGACCTCGGCCCACCCGCCGGTCGCCTCCACCTGGGAGCCGGCCGGCAGGCATACGGTGATGTCGACGGTCCCGACGCGTCCGAGGACACCGGGCTTCGGCGTTTTGATCCGCAACGTGCCTCCGGAGTAGGTGACTTCGGCCTTCTCGGCGGCCCGCACGTCCTGGTCCTTCCTGGCGTCGCGAGGGGTTACGTCCACGACGGTGTCGGCACGGTCGGCCGCGGCGAACCGGATGGCTCCCGCGTCGACGTGGGCGTTGACCGAAATCGGGCTGGGGGTGTCGAAAGAAGGCATGGCTGTCCCGTCCTCCTGGGTCGTCCTGGATGTCGGTGGCGTCCCGACCGGCGGGACGTGGTGCGTGTGAAGTGGTCCGGAAGGGCGGCTAGCGCACCCAGCCCGTGAAGCTCCCGCCGATGCTCACGGCCTTCGCGGGCGTGCGGCGGGTGGCGGCGCCGCCCGTGTCGACCGCGGCCGAGACGACGCGTACGAGCCATGCGTTGACCGACAGGCCGTCACCGCCCGCCGCTTCCTCGGCGCGGGCCTTGAGGTGGGCGGGCAGGCGCAGGTTCACGCGGGCGGCGCCACCCTCGTCCGCACCGGCGGGAACCGGGGCCGGTGCGGGCGTCGGCGCGCCGAACGGTTCGATCCGGTCCTCGTACCGCGGCAGCACCACCACGAAGTCGGGGTCGAGGCCGCGCAGTCGTACGTCGACCGAGCCGGGAGCGATTTCACGGGTGATCTCGTCCATGGCCGCGGACAGCACATCCAGCAGTGCCAGCCGGGTGGCCGACTCCAGCGGCACGGTCAGCCGCTCGGCGAGATCGCGGGCTTCGTCATCCCCGGCCTCGACGGCCGCGGCCAGTTCCCTGCGGAGTGTTTCGACGTACGGCGTGAGGTCCATGACGCAATACTGGCATCACTATGGCGCCATGCGCAAGCTCTTAGGTGCCATGAGTGACTCACGACTGTGCGCAGCACAGGCCATGTTCCAGTTTTCGCAGGTCGGAAGACATGGCACCGCGCTGCGCCAATTTGTCTCTGCTCGGCATCGAGTGGCGTCACGTGGGGTCGATCGCGCGCTCCCGCTCCCGTGCACGGCGCGGGCGTCGGGTCCTCCCGGCCGCCTGCTCCGGAGCCCTCGGAGCCCCGTGGCACCCCTGGGATGCCTCGGTGCGCCGATCGGCATGGACGGCACGTCGAGGACATGCGTGTGAGGCGCCGAGGCGGAGATGTCGCGCGGCACTAGCATCGGCACTCCGCCGACCTCCGGAGTTCACCACCATGTCCCTGCCGCGCATCGGAGTCGTCATCGTGACCATGGGCACGCGCCCACGGGAGCTGGAGGCCCTGCTCGCTTCGGTGGCGAAGCAGGACGTTCCCGCCACGCGTGTGGTGCTGGTGGGCAACGCGACACCACTCACCGAGGTCGCGACGGCTGCGGTCAAGATCCCGCTCCAGGAGAATCTGGGCTGTCCGGGCGGGCGCAACGTCGGTCTGCGGACGCTGCTCGACTCGGGCGAGGTCGATGTCGCCGTCGAGCTGGACGACGACGGCCTGCTCATCGCCGACGACGTGTTCCGCACGGTCCAAAGGCTGTTCACAGAGGACCCGGAGCTCGGGATCATCGGTTTCAGGGTCGCCGACGAACACGGCCACACGGAGCGGCGCTGGGTGCCCCGGCTGCGCGCGGACGATCCGATGCGCCGCGGCCCGGTGACCGCCTTCCTCGGCGGCGGCCACGCCTTCTCGCTGCCGATGCTCCGGCAGATCGGCCTGTGGCCCGCGGAGTTCTTCTTCGGACATGAGGAGTCCGATCTGGGCTGGCGGGCGCTCGACGCGGGCTGGACGATCCTCTACGAACCCGAGCTCGTCCTCCAGCACCCGAAGACGTCCCCCGCCCGGCACGCGGGCCACTACCGGTACACCGCCCGCAACCGCGTCTGGCTCGCCCGCCGTCGGCTGCCGGTGCCCCTCGTCCCCGTCTACCTCGGCGTGTGGATCCTTCTCACCATGATGCGGATGCGGTCCCTGACCGGTCTGAAAGCCTGGTGGGGCGGCTTCGCCGAGGGCGTGCGGACCCCGTGCGGGCCTCGCAGGCCGATGAGGTGGCTCACGGTCTGGCGCATGACCCGGCTGGGCCGCCCGCCGATCCTCTGACCGCCGGCTCGCCTACCGCCGGCTCGCCGATCGCCGACGGGTACGTCGTCGCCCTGACCGCAGCGGGCCCGGCCCGGGGAGGACGGGCCCGCCCGCACCGGCTGCCCGGCGTAAATGCCCGGACGTCCGGAGACCGTCCGGTGTACCGTTTTCGAGTCCTGTTGTCTCCGATAGAGGTGGACGTTGCGCATCTGAGGTCCGCGATCATCGCGCGGTACGGCCCTGCCGTAACCCGTCACGCCCTGTCGGCCTTCCTGCCGCCCGTGACCCCGCGTGGATGCGACCTCGGTGCATGAGCCGTCCCCCGCCCTCCGGAGGACCGCACCCCTTTCCCTTCCCGGCCCGGGTCGCCGCGTGGTGCTCGCATACGAAGCCCCTGTTCACACGCTTGCGACTGCGAGGACCACCATGTCCCACCCCCTCACGCCCACGGCCTCCCTCACCTGCTCGGCCCTGTCCTTCCGGTGGCCGGACGGCACCGAGGTCTTCGACGGGCTCTCGCTCGCCATCGGCCGGGGCCGCACGGGCCTCGTCGGCACCAACGGGTCCGGCAAGTCCACCCTGCTGCGCCTGCTCGCCGGCCGGCTGCGGCCCTCCCACGGTTCGGTGACCGTCGGCGGCGCCCTCGCCTACCTCCCGCAGAACCTCACCCTCGACACCGAACTCCGCGTCGACGTGGCCCTCGGCATCGCCGGGCGGCGTGCGGCGCTGCGCGCCATCGAGTCCGGGGACGTCGCCGACGAGCACTTCGAGACGATCGGGGACGACTGGGACGTCGAGGAGCGGGCCCTGGCGACCCTGGGGTCGCTCGGCCTCGGCGGCGTCGGCCTGGACCGCACCGTGGGGCAGCTGTCCGGCGGTGAGACCGTCCTGCTGCGCCTGGCCGCACTGCTGCTGGAACGCCCGGACGTCACTCTGCTCGACGAGCCCACGAACAACCTCGACGTGTTCGCGCGCCGTCGGCTGTACGAGGCCGTGGAGTCCTGGCGCTCCGGCGTGCTCGTCGTGGTCAGCCACGACCGTGACCTGCTGGAACGGGTCGACCGCATCGCCGAGCTGCGCGCCGGGTCGGTGAGCTGGTACGGCGGCGGCTGGTCGGCGTACGAGGAGGCGCTGGCCACCCAGCAGGAGGCGGCGGGGCGCGTGTTGCGGGCCGCCGAGTCCGACGTGCGGCGCCAGAAGCGCGAGCTGGAGGAGACCCAGGTCAAGGTGGACCGGCGGCAGCGGCACAACAAGAAGATGGATGCCCAGCGGCGCGCCCCGAGGATCGTGGCGGGAGCGCACAAGAGGTCGTCCCAGGAGGCGGCGGGCAAGCTCCGCGGGCTGCACGAGGACCGGCTCCAGGAGGCACGGGAGCGGCTCGACGAGGCCTCGGACGCGATCCGCGACGATGCCGAGATCCGGGTGGACCTCCCGCACACCGCCGTACCCGCGGGCCGCACCGTCCTCAGTGCGCGCGGGCTGCGGCCCCGCTTCGGAACGCTCCGTGACGGGGAGCTCGACGTCCGGGGTCCGGAACGCATCGCGCTGGTCGGGCGCAACGGCGCCGGCAAGACGACGCTGCTGCGCACCCTCACGGGGGAGCTCGCGCCGCTGTCCGGCGAGGCCAGGACCTTCGTACCGCTGCGCTTCCTGCCGCAGCGGCTGGATGTGCTGGACGAGGGGCTGAGCGTCGCGGCGAACGTGGCCCGCACGGCACCGGGGGTCACCGACAACCACATCCGCTCCCAGCTCGCCCGGTTCCTGTTCAAGGGGGCGCGGGCCGAGCAGCTCGCGGGCACCCTCTCGGGCGGTGAGCGTTTCCGGGCCGCCCTCGCGGCGACGATGCTCGCGGCACCGGCCCCGCAGCTCCTGATGATGGACGAGCCGACCAACAACCTGGACCTGGCCAGTGTCCGGCAGCTGGCGGGTGCGCTCGACGCCTACGAGGGCGCGCTCGTGATCGCCGGGCACGACCTGGCGTTCCTGGAGTCGGTCGGCATCACCCGCTGGCTGCTCGTCGGGGAGGAGCTGCGGGAGACCACCGCCGAGGAGGTGCGCGAGCTGCTCGACGCCCCGGACCCGGGCGTGTGAGGGCCGCCGGTGTTGTACTGGAAGGAGGCGGGCCCGCACCTCCCGGCCCGCCCCCCGGCACACACCGGCTACCGAATCCCGGTCCCCCATGCATCCTCTCCACGGACTCCGCAGAGCGCCCCGGGCGGTCGCGGGCGCGGCGGCCGTCGTCCTCGCGACCGGCTGTGCGGCGGTGGCCGCCGAGTCACCCCCGGACGCGACGCCCGTCGCCACAGCCCCCGCCAAGGCCTCCGCCGCGGTCGCCGCAGCCGGTACCGCCGCCCCGGCACCCGCCGCCCCGCCCGTGCGGCCCCCGGCCGACCGGACCGACCCGCGTACCGGGACGGCGAGGCTGACGATCCCCCAGATCGGCCTCACGGATCTGCGCGTCGTTCCGTACGAGGGCACGACGGACGACCGGGCGGGGACCCGTATCCAGGACCGTGGTGTCGCCGCGAGTCCGTACGGTGAGGAGGGCGGCGTGGGTCCCGGCGAGGTCGGGAACTACCTGGTGACGGCACACCGGCTCTCCGCGGGCGGGCCGCTGCGCGACCTCCCGTCCCTGGACGAGGGCGACACCGTCCTCGTCACGGCGGGCGGCACGGTGTACGCGTACGAGATCACCGGGACGCGGGAGACGTCGTTCCGGTCCGGGCGTTCCCTGGCCGAGCAGCGGGCCGAGGTCCCCGGCGAGCCGGGTGAGAGGCCGGCCCGGGCGATGATCACCCTCTCCACGTGTGCGACGCCGGAGGACGACGCCGCCGGGAACCACTGGCGCGACAGCAACGGCAATCCGGAGCACCGCATCGACAAGATCGGCGTGCTGGTGTCCTCGCGGCCGTCCTGACCTCCCTGCCCCGCCGTCCCTTTCGACCCGGACAGGCCGGGTCACTCCTCGGGCAGTTCGAGCCACCGGGCCGTGCCGGGAGCGATCACATAGGTGTGCCCGCCCAGCACGACCCGCACGCCCGGCCTGCCGTCGTCGGGCACGGCGATCCTGAGGCGCTCGGCGCGGATGCGCAGGTCCACGTCCCAGTGCCGGCGGAAGCGGAGGCGCACCCCGAACTTCGACAGCTGGGGAAGTGTGGCCGGGCTCAGCCACAGCGCGTCCTCCCGGGTCTCCAGACCCGTCATGCCGCGCTGGACGAAGTCGAGGGTGCCGGCCATCGCCCCCAGGTGGATGCCCTCCTCCGTCGTGCCGTCCTGGATGTCGGCCACGTCGCCGGTGAGTGCCTCCTCGCAGTACGTCCACGCGTCGTCGCGGTGCACCCTGGCGAGCACCCAGGCGTGGACGAGGGAGCTGAGCGTGGAGCCGTGGCTCGTACGGGCCACGTAGTAGTCGACCGTGGTCCGCCAGGTTTCGTCGTCGAGTTCGTGGCCGAGCCGCCGGAACAGCGCGGCGAGTTCCTGGGGGGAGAAGAGGTAGCCGAGCATCAGGACGTCGGCCTGCTTGGAAGCCTGGTAGCGGTTGACGGTGTCGTCCTCCGCCTCCATGATCCGGTCGAGCCGCCGGATGTCCCCGTACTTCTTCCGGTAGCCCTCCCAGTCGAGTTCGGCCAGGTCGCCGTAGCCGGCGAACTGGCTGATGACGCCCCGGTGGTACGGCACGTGCAGCCGGTGGGAGATGTCGTCCCAGCGGGACAGCTCGGCGGGGTCGAGCCCGATCCGGTCCAGGAGCTGACGGCACCTGCTGTCGGGCAGGTCGTGGCAGAGTTCGCCCGCGCGGGCCAGGACCCAGGCCGCCGTCACGTTGGTGTAGGCGTTGTCGTCGAGCCCCGCGACCATGGCGTCCGGGTAGGCGTCGTGGTACTCGTCGGGACCGACGACCCCCCGGATGCGGTACCGGCCCAGTCCGTCGTCCCAGGTGGCGCTGTCGGCCCAGAAGCGGGCGATCCGCAGCATCATCTCGGCGCCCTTGGAGTACAGGTACTCCGTGTCACCGGTGGCCTGGCAGTACTGCCACACGTTGTACGCGACCGCCGAGCCGACGTGGTGCTGCAGCCGCGAGCGGTCGGCCAGCCAGCGGCCCGAGCGCGGGTTGAGGTGGACCTCCTGGGTCTCCTCACGTCCCTCGGCGGCACTCTGCCACGGGTACATCGCCCCGGCCCTGCCCGCCTCGCGCGCCGCGCGGCAGGCCGCGGGCAGCCTCCGGTAGCGGTAGTCGAGCAACCCCCTTGAGATCTCGGGGAGATGGAGGTTCAGGAACGGCAGGACGAAGAGCTCGTCCCAGAAGACGTGGCCCCGGTACGCCTCGCCGTGCAGCCCTCTGGCCGGTACCCCGACATCGAGCTCGGCGGTGTGCGGGGAGAGGGTCTGCAGGACGTGGAAGAGGTGCAGCCGCAGGATGCGGCCCGGCTCCCCCGGCACCTCCAGTCGGGCCTGCTGCCACAGGTTGGCCCAGGCCCCGCGGTGCGAGGCGAGCAGTCCGGCGTAGGCCGGGGCGCGGCGGACCGCGGACACGGCGGCCTGCCGGGGGCTGCCGATCGCCGGGTCGCGGGAGGTGTACAGCGCGATCGTCTTGTCGACGGCGGCGCCGGCGTCCGGTCCCAGCGGCAGCACGAGGGTCTGCAGGACGGAGCGCGGCATCTGCCGGGGCAGTGCCCGGTGGTTCCTCCCGGCCGCCGGACCGCCGTTCCCAGCCGGACCGTTCCCGGCCGGACCGTTGGCAGCCGGACCGTTGGCAGGTGGGGCGCCCTTCGCGGAACCGTTCACCCCGGCTCCGCTCACGGCCACGGTGCGGGCGGCGAGGGCGACGGTGATGTCGGATTCCACCGTGCGGCAGCGCAGCCAGACCGTGGAGCCGGGCTCCGTGCCGGTCTCCCAGCCGGTCAGATGGCGGTTCGCGAGGTCCCGGTACCGCGCGACCCCGGTGTTGCGTACGTCGCCGTCGATCGCGGACTCCACCTCCACCTCGCCCGCCCAGCCTTCGGCGGTGAACTCCGTGTGCAGCGCGGCGAGATGGGGGTCGCCCATGTGCACCAGGCGGTCCTGCTCCACGGTCAGCCTGCGGCCGGCCCCGTCCTCGTACACGGACCGGCGGGTCAGGGTCCCGCCGCGCAGGTCGAGCGACTGGCGGTGGTCCACCAGGTGCGGGTGGTCGGGGGACAGCCAGGGGCCGGGAGGCGCTCCCGCCGGGTGGATGCGGTAGCGCAGGGGCAGCCAGTCGGGGAGGTTGACCATGTCCTCGTTCTCGACCTGGCGGCCCTGGACGGCGGAGGTCAGGCGGTTGTAGCAGCCCGCCACATAGGTGCCCGGGTAGTGCGGCCCGCCCGCGGGGGCCTCCGTTGCGGCTCCCCGGGTGGCGAAGTAGCCGTTGCCCAGGGTGCACAGCGCCTCGCGCAGGCGTTCCTTCGCCGGGTCGTACCCCTCGTAGGACCAGGCCCAGGCCCGCGCCATCAGTCGTCCCCGCCGATCAGCAGGTCCCCGGGATCGGGGACCACGACGTCGGCGCCGTGGTGGCGCAGGTCGGCGGCTCCGGCGGGGGTGTGCGTACGGTCGACGCCGACGACCAGCCCGAAGCCGCCTCTGCGGCCCGCCGCCACTCCCGCGAGGGCGTCCTCCACGACGGCGGTGTCCTCCACGGGGGTGCGCAGCCGCCGGGCCGCCTCCACGAAGAGGGCGGGGTCCGGCTTGCCGGGCAGTCCGAGCCGGCGCGCCTCGTTTCCGTCGACCACGGTCTCGAACAGGTCCAGGAGACCGGCCCCGGACAGCAGTTCCGTCGCGTGCCGGGAGGCGGAGGCCGCGGCGCAGGGCACCCGCCGCTCCTTCAGCACGTGCAGGAGGCGGACCGTGCCCGGCCAGACGGCGACCGGGGCGGCGCGCAGGCTCTCCGTGAACGCCTCGTCCTTGCGGGCGGCGACGGCCCACACCGTCGCCGTGCCCGGCGGGTCGTCGGGGCTTCCTTCGGGGAGGTCCAGCCCGCGTGACGCGAGGAAGGCCGCCGCGCCGTCCTTCCTCGACCGGCCGTCGACATGGCGCCGGTAGTCGCCGTCCTCGTCGAAGGGGCGCTGCCCCTCGTGCGACGACAGACAGGCGTCGAACGCCTTCTTCCAGGCGGCGGCGTGCACCGGCGCGGAGTCGGTGATCACCCCGTCCGTGTCGAAGACCACGGCGCGCACGGAACGCAGGCACGCGGCAGGAGACAGTACGGCTGCCATGAGCGGGTGGTCCCTTCGTCGGGTGTCCCCCTTCCATGGCACCAGGTTCCGGCGGCGGGCGCCTTTCCTGGGGCCCGGGTAAAGAATGCCAAAAGTCTCGCTTTGCACCCTTTTGGGCTACCGTAAATACATGGCCAGTACCAAGCGTCAGACCCAGAGGCAGGCGGAGTACGCGTGTCCGGCCTGCAAGCACACCGTCGCGACCGTGTTGGCGCGGCACAAGACCCTCGGCATCTTCGTCCCGCTGTGGGGCCCCGGCCCGTGCCGGAACCCCGCGTGCGGCAGGTTCGTGAGCGAGGACGAGTCCGAGCCGACGGAGCACGCGGGCCGCTGAGCCCGCGCCCCGGTCAGGCCTTGGACCAGGTCTGGTTGGGGCTGCCGGAGCAGGGGAAGAGCACGGCCGGAGTGCCGTTCGCGGTGCCCGCGCCGTAGATGTCCACGCACTTCGTCGCGATCCGGGCCACCAGGTCCTGCGTGGAGTTGAGGTAGAACTGCTGGGCCGCGTTGCCGCTGCAGTGGGCGACCTGGATCGCGGTGCGATCGTCCGTCGACGCCCACGCCACGTCCATGCACATGCCCATCGCCCGCACGGTGCCGTCCGCCCTGAAGTCCCAGCGCTGGGCCGCCGATCCGTCGCAGGTCCACAGTCGCAGCTGGGTGCCGTCCTTGCCGGTGCCCGCGCTCAGGCACTTGCCCGACTGGGCGCTGACCAGGGCGCGTCCGGGCGGTACGACGGCCGCCTTCTTCGTGTTGGCCGCGGCCGTCGCCTTCGGCTTCGGCGAGACGGCGGTCCTCTTCTTCGGCGCGGGCTCGTCCGCCGCCCCCGCACCGGCACCGGTACCGCTCACGGACGCGGACGCGGCGGGCTGGCCCGGTATCTTCGCGGATTTCGGTTTGCCCGGCTTCGGTGACGGCGAGGGGGATGCCGACGGGGACGAGGATTCGGCGCTGTAGGCCCCCGGCCGCACAAGGGGGTCGTCCTGGAGGACGGTGCCCGCGGTGGGCGCCGCGACGAGACCCTTCGCCGAATCGTCACGCCCGCCGTCCGAGGCCAGGACGATCGGCAGCGCGAGCAGCAGCGATCCCACGATCGCGGCGGCGGCCAGCAGCGGCTTCTTGGGGCGCCCCGCCGCATGTGCCTCGCCGGTACCGGCCGCGTCGCCGGGCGGGGACGCCGAGGCCGCCACCGCGGCCCGGGGCTCGCCCGTCGTCGCCCGGGTCTCGGCCTCCGGCTCCGCGCCCTCGGCCGCCGGGGCCACCTCGCCCTCGGGCTCGGCGGCGGTGGTGGCGGTGGCGGCGGTCGCGGTGGCGGCCTCGCCTTCCGGGGCGGGGGCCTGTCGGGATGCGGGGGCGGTCCGGCGCGCGGCGGTGGCCGCCGGGGTCAGAGCACCTACAGGGGCTCCGGGCGCCGTCGGGAGGGTGACCGCCTGACGCACGGCGGGCGGACCCGCCGCCGCCGGGTCGGCCGGCGGGGAGGCCGCTGCGGTGGCCTCGGGTTCCTCGGAAGCTCGGGGAGCGGACATCGGATCAATCCTCCGTGGGATAGGGGGACGGGGACGGGCCCGCCGGGGTCAGGAGAACAGCCACAGGGGGTCGTCCCGGTCCGAGCAGTCGAACGGCATCAGGTCGGCGCCCCGGCCACCGAAACCTCGGGGCCCACGACGTCCAGGCATTGGCCGTTGCCCGCGTGGTTACGGTCCGGACGGCACCGTCGCAGGGCCGTCACCCGTCGCACCGCCGTTCCCATGATTCCTTCTTGACTACGCATCAGCCCATCCTGCCGTTGCCGTGGGAGCCGACCGGACCGGAGCAGCGGTCCGGCCAGGAGGACGGTCCCGCCCCGGCGGGGTGGCCGCTCAGTGAGGCGTCCAGGCGCGCGAGCGCGGCGCGGTCCTGGTCGTCGAGCGGTTCCTGCCCGGGGGCGGCCGACGCCGGGGCGCCGGGGAGTTCACGCAGCAGGATCAGGGAAGAGGCGACGTCCGTACGGACGTCGAGGACCCTGAACACCGTTCCCGGCAGGAACACCACCTCTTCGGTACGCGCGTCGGGCGCCGGCCCGTCGAACAGCTGCCGTACGCGCCGCCCGGTGACCGACCATATCGCGTACCGCGTACCGCCCGGCGCCGGAGCACCGCCCTCGACCGGCAGCGCACTGACCGGACCGGGGTCCCGCAAGCAGCCACCCGGCACCGGCAGTTCACCTTCCGGGGCGCCCCGCACTGCCGCGCCCCGGAAGGCGGGCAGGCGGCGCAGCCCGGACGCCACGCAGGCCACGTACGGCAGCAGCCGTTCGTCCCCCGTACGCAGGGCGAGGTGCAGGGCGGTATGGCTCAACGGGCCCTCGCGGCCACGGACATAGAGCTGCGCGGCGATCAGGTCGGCCCTGGCCGCCTCCTGCTCCTGCCCGCGCAGTGCGGGCATCCGCGTGAGCATGCGGGCCACCGCGGCCCCGTGCCGTTCCCATCCGGACTCCGCGAGCACCCGGAACGCGGCCCGCTCGGCGTCGGTGCTGCTGTACCCCGGGAGGAACGGAACCGGTTCGAGCGGCGGGGCGGATGTCTGTGAGGGGGCGACCTCGGATACTCCGGATGCCGTCGGGGCGGGCACGGCCGGGGCAGGCACGGCCGGGGCAGGCACGGCCGGGGCAGGCACGGCCGGGCCCGGCGACGAGGACGTGGAGAGGACCCGCGCGGGCGGGGCGGCGGGGGCGGGTTCGGGGGCGGATGCCTTCGGGGTGGACGTCCTCGGGGCGGATGCGGTCGGGGCGGATGCCTTCGGAACGGCCGGTTTCGGAGCGGCCGGCTCCGGGGCGGCCGGCTCCGGGGCGGCCGGCTCCGGGGCGGACACCGTAGTCGCCGTGGCCTGCGCCACCGCACTCGCCGTGGGCGACGGCGCGGGCTCGGCCGCTTCCGGTGCGCTCGTGGGCGTGGACCCCTCCGTGCCGGACGCCGGGGCGGTCGGCGGAGCAGGATCAGTCGCCGTCACCGGTTCCGTATCCGGTTCCAGGAGTTCGGCCAGCGGGATCCGTCTCGACGCCGCAGGAACGGGCACCGAAGCGGACGCAGGAGCGGGCAGCACGGGAACAGGCACCCCGGCCTCCGATCGAACCGGTGCCGGTGCCGGTGCCCGCGTCGCTGCCGGCACCGCTGCGGACGCGGGCGCGCGGAGCCTGCCGAAGCGGAGGCTCCGTACGTTGTGACGCCCCGCCACACCACGCAGGGCGCGTCCGCCGTCCACACACGTGCCGTGCACCATCAGCCGGGCCCGGGAGCAGACATGCGTTCCCAGCGCGGTGAGCAGCCGCGAAAGCTCCGGCCAGAGCGACATGTCCAGGGGTTCCCCGGGGCGGCCCACCTCGATCAGCGGCCCGTCGGCGGCCACCGGGCGTGCCGCGAGCGGCACGGGGGCTCCGTCCGGTCCGCTGATCCACAGGCCGGCCCGTGTGAAGGTGACCTGCCAGCGGTCGGAGAGCGGCAGCACGCCCTGTTCCCCCCGGCCGCGCCCCGGCATCGGGGAGCTCCACCGGAGCAGCCGGGGCGCCGGGGCGGCCTCGCCCGGCACCTTCGCCGGGGCGCAGACCACGGCGTCGACGTACGGGTGCCAGCGCGGGTTGCCGTCCGCGTCGGCGAGCGTGGCCCGTACGCCGTGCCGGGCCGTCAGTCCGCCCGTGGGCAGCAGCGGCAGTCCTGTGTGGACCACCACCTCGTGGCCGAGCGTGCCGGCGAGCGAGCGGCCGGTCTCCAGTACGTCGCGGCGTCCGCCCG
Source organism: Streptomyces sp. NPDC058637 (assembly GCF_042717325.1). Classification (NCBI taxonomy): domain Bacteria; kingdom Bacillati; phylum Actinomycetota; class Actinomycetes; order Kitasatosporales; family Streptomycetaceae; genus Streptomyces; species Streptomyces sp. NPDC058637. Next base: position 78,741 of record NZ_JBHXRD010000006.1, read on the forward strand.
GCGCGATCCTGATCCGGGAACGTGCCGCGGGCGGCAGGGAGTCGACAGCCTCGCCGACGTCGGTGGTCAGCACGTCCTCCCCGTCGGGCACGCCGACCAGGACGAGCGGGCCGTGCCGGTCGACGGGTATCGCGTAGCAGAGGTCGCCGAGGCGCGGGGCGAGAGCGTCCTTGGGCCGGACGAGCAGGCCCGCCGGTATCTGCTCGACGACGCATCCGCCCGCGGTGACCGGTTGCGGGCCCGGCGGGCCGGGCTGCCAGGCCGGAGCGGGCTGCCGGGGCCCCAGCGCGACCGGCTCGGCGCCGGGCGCGAAGCGCCACCAGCTGCCGCTGTCCCGGGATCCGGGTCGCAGCCCGGGCACGAAGAGGCCGCCGCCGGGGACGACGAGGACGACCGTGTCGGGCGCGATGACCTCCATGCCCCACGCCTCGGCGATGCGGCGGGCCGGCGCCTCGTGGCCCGGACGGTCGTACCCCGCACCGGACATGACCAGTCTGACGGAGGTGACGTCCTCCTCGCGGAGGGAGTCGAGCAGGGTGGCGAGGCGTGGCCACAGCGCGTCCGCCGTCGACTCGTCCGTCCCCGTCACGACGGTCACCGTGCCGTCGTCCGAGGGCAGGGACCGGGCCAGCTCGTCGACGTCTGCGGCGCTCAGCGCGTCGTCGGACGACAGGCGGAGCAGCACGATTCCGTCGTACTCCTCGACGGCGAACACCGGCTCGTCCCGGGCCTGCGGCCCGTCGGTGTGCCCGGACGTCCCCCTGCGTCTCAGGGACCACCGGCTCACTGCCCGGCTCCGAGCTCAGTCATACGGTCCTCACGTGTCGAAGCGCGCCAAAGATCCCCTACCCAGACCATCAAGGGGGCGATAACCATTCTGCGTCACACGGCTGTTGACAGGTGAAGCCTGGATGAACACACGGCAACGGGGCACAGCCGACCGCGCCCGGCACCACGCAGCGCGGGTGTACGGGCGTCGGTCACCTGCTGCCGTGCGGAACGGGTACCGCCTCGTCCAGCAGGAATCCGGGTTCGCCGACGGGCGGCACCGAAGTGGCCGGCTCCGGCTGCGCGTCCCCGGGCCGGACGACGGACCACGACTCCGACGCCGGTCCCTGCGCGCTCGTCGAGTCGCGGATGACGACGACGGCGTACGTACCGGTCGGCCCTGGGGAGCCGGTCAGGAACACCTTGTCCGTGGTGGACCAGACCCCCCGGCCCGTCACCCCGCCGACGACGGCACGCGGATCGGTGCCGGTCACCGTTCCCGCCTCCCGGACGGCGAGCACCACGTCGACACTCAGCGGACGTCCGACCAGCTCCCGGTCGCGTGACAGTAGTTCACCGACCTCGTCGTAGGGCACCCGCAGGACGGGGCTGCCGGGGAAGGACATCAGGACGTACGTGGAGTTCCCGGGGGCCCAGACGACGTACGGATCGGGGCTCCCCGGGGCCGTCCACGGCGCCGGGGCCTGTGTGCCGGGCCGGTGGCCGCCGGACGGCTGGGGCACGGCCGTGACGAGTCGCCGTGTGGACAGGCGTCCGGGCTGCTGCGCGTTCAGGAACCACGTACGGCCCGCCACGCCGCCGTCGGGGCCGAGCAGTCGGGTCTCCGGTGCGAGGGCACCGAGCACCTCCAGGTGGAACGCCGCCAGGGCCGCCGGGTTGTCCAGGTCTCGTCCGGCCGCTGCCGCCCGGGCCACCAGGTCGATGACCTCCTCGCGCCGTGCCGGGTCGGGCCGGTCCCGGTGCAGGATCCTCGCCCCGGCGGCGTCGGGGTCCGGGGTCCGGCGCTCCCACTCCAGGGCGGCCGCCATCGCCCGGAAGAGCTGGGCCCGCAGGACCGGACCGGTCTCCGTACCGGCCGCCGGCCGCAGGACCCGGGCGGCTTCGGCGTCGAGGGCCGCCGGGTCGGTGAAGGCGGCCAGCTTCCGTGCCGCCGCGACGAGCGAGGGCAGGGGCAGGAACGCGGTGAGCGCCGTGCCGGAGGCCGACGCCGATGCCGTGGCCGCGTGCAGCAGGGCGGCACGGTGGTCGGCCGGGGTGAGCGCGGTGTCCGTCCCGGCGTCGGGGCGCGGCCCCCGGATCGCGCGTACGGCCTGCTCCAGGAGGTCCATGGTGAACGGTGTGTTCCCGGCCAGCGACGGGTCGTTCGCCCGCATCGTCTCCAGCGCCCCCGCTCCCGCCAGGAGCCGGGGGTACGAGGGGTCCTGGTCGATGCCCGCGCCGAGGACGATCCGCAGCGCACGCACCAGGCGCAGGGTCGCGTCCCGGACCTCCGGAGGGGCGGGGCCGTCGTCCGGATGCAGGCCCGCCGTGCGGGCCGCCTCGTCGAGCGCACTGCCGGTGGGCTCGGGCCGGTACTCGACCCAGCGCCCCCGCCTGCCCTGCGGGTCGGTGCTCATGATGCGGACGTGGCCGCCGCCCTGCTGTGCGCCGAGCTGTTGGATCCCGCTCGGCCGGGTGGAGCCGAAGACCGTACGGCCGGTCTCGTTGGCGGTGTGCTGGGCGTCGCTGACGGTGGCCAGGCGGTCGGCCACGTACGGATCCAGCGGGGAGTCCCCGTTGAAGAAGTCCCGGCTCTCCGGCGTGGCGTGCCAGCAGGCGTCCATCACGATCACATGGTCGTCGGAGAGCCGGGCCACGCTCGGCCTGCGCTTGAGGAATCCGCCGGTCCGGGGGCCGCGCGCGTGGTGGACGCCGCCGCCCTTCAGGACCATCTCAGTGACGCCCGGGAAGCCGTGGACGGCGAAGAAGTAGGCGGGGCGGCCCGCCCAGGGCACCGGGTCGGGGTCCTGGGTCAGGACGCCGGTGACCGGGTTCTGGTGCCAGAGCTCGGTGGTGTCCGGCATCTTCCGCATGAGCCCCGCGAAGCGCGCGGCCTCCTCCGGCTGGAAGACGAACCGTCCGACGGACCGCCCTTCGTCCGAGACCTGGGTGTACGAGACCACCTCGCTCTCCCAGTCCGGCGCGTCCTGACGTGCGGCGTCGTCGGGCACCTGGCCCGGCTCGTCGGCGATCCAGACCCCTGCGGCCTCACCGGGGCGCTGTTCCGGGGAGACGGTGGCGGGACCGTCCTGGGTCTGCGGTGTGAAGCGGAGCCGGCCGCTGTGGGACCAGGTCGTACGGCCGGTCCGGTCGGCGGCCAGGCGCGGCAGGTCCAGGCCCCCGGCGCCCGCCTCCGGGACCAGCAGGACCACCGGGACGTCGGCCGGAAGGGCGGCCAGCACCGGGTCCATGGCCAGCAGTTCGGCGAAGACCTCGGACGGCACGCGGTGCGGAGTACCGTCGCCGTCCAGGACGACGACGTGGTCCTGGCCGCCCTCGGACGCCAGGACGACGTACGGGGCCGGGCCGTCGCCGTCGAACACGGGGACGCCCTGCGGCTGTTGGACGGACCGGCCCGCTCCCGTCAGGTCCAGGCGCGTGATCTTTCCGCCGGTCCAGTTCCGGCCCCGGCTGCCGCCCGTCCGGGGCAGCGTACGGGCGACGGAGAACACGCCTTCGAGGACGAGACGGAACGCGGCCAGCTCCGCCAGACCCACCGCGCCTTCGGTGTTCTCGTCCAGTGCCACCCGGAACAGCTCGCCGTGCTGCGCCTTGGTCACGACGTCGTGCTCGCCCAGACCCAGCACGTACCGCGTGACCGCGTCCAGGTCGAACGGGCCCTCGCGCAGAGCCAATCCGGGTCCGGCCCGGCGCAGGGTGTCCAGCCGCTCCAAGGTGTCACGCAGGGCCGGGTAGAGCGCGTGGTCCCCGATGCCGGGGCCGTAGAGGTCCACCAGGATCTGGTGGTGGTCCGGTTCGGCGGGCGGACTGTCCTCGCGGTCCTCCCCGTCGCTGTCCTCGCCGTCCTCCCAGTCCAGGATCATGTCGAGGGAGTCGACGGAGCTGCCCGGGGACGACGGTTCGGGGGAGTTGAGCAGCAGGTGCGTCGGCGAGGTCCCGGACACCTCCGGCTCAGCCTCAGCCTCAGGCTCCGGCGGTGGCGGTGGCGGTGTGGCGGATTCGGCCCGGTGGCGCAGGAGGAGGCGCAGCTGCTGCGGAGTAAGTTCCAGTCCGTCCACGGGCAGTCGGCCACCGAGGAGAACCGCCTCCATGGACCGGCCGGCGGACAGCTCCACCCCGATCGCGTCGAGTTCCTCGGTCGACACCGTCCCTTCAACGGTCGGCGGCGCGGTGTCC